>CAXVWN010000100.1:0-10930 GCA_964263725.1 Spirosoma sp. | reverse complement strand
TGCACCCATATCAGTCAGTGTTTTAGGGGCAAAAGTTGATACTGCCGATGTTTGAATTTCGCCATACTGGTTCGGTAATGCCCCAACAAAGGCCATTTGACGACTGTCTTTACTGAACGAAAACTGCGTAGCTATCAGATTATCGGGTTTGGTCAGACGGTCTATTTTTTGCGTGGCAAGGTTCAATCGGAACAAGTGAGCGCTGGTTTTCTGATACCCGCTGAACAGAATTCCGTCGGGCGTCCACTCCAGCAGATTCGCGTTTTCATCGAAGGTATTGGTCAGCATTTTGGGCGTGCCACCCGTTGCGGATACCGTGGCAATGAGTCGGTTCGTGTAGAAATAAAACTCGTTTTCGTTGGCCGTCGTGAACGCAATTTGCTGGCCATCGGGTGACCAAACTGGATTCTGATCGGGCCCTTTCAGGGAAACAATCTTGCGTGTTAGTGTATCGCCGAGTGTCAGTACGTATAAATCAGACGTATGATTGTTGATCAAATCAGGGTTTTTCGACGCATCAAACGCAATTTTCTTCCCATCAGGCGACACGACAAAACTACCGACTGAAAACCCAATTCCTTTGGTTAATGCTTTGCCTTTGGATGGCTTCTCATTTGCCAGACTGTCAAGCAAATACAGATGAACCATTTTATAATCGTCGTGTACGACTTCGTAATCGCTGTATTTTTCTTTGCGATCTTTGTCAGTTTTCTCGTCGGGTATGGTAGCCGAAAAAACAATCTGTTTGCCTGTTGGTGACCATTTAAACGCTGTCACACCCGTCTCAAACTTGGTCATTGGCCGGGCTTCGCCACCGCCTGGGCTAATCATATACAGTTGCGATTTATCGTCTCGCGTTGACAGAAATACCAGCCATTTTCCATCGGGTGACCAGGCGGGATTACTGTTTGACTTTTTGGAGTTGGTCAGTTGAAAGTGATCGCCGGTTGTGGTATTCGCCAGCCAGATATCGGTGTCGTACGCGTTATCTTCCCAATTGGTTTTAGTCAGGGTGTAGGCAACCCACTTACCATCGGGCGAAAGTTGTGGATTCGATACACTCTTCATCGAAATCGACTGATCAATAGAAGGTGCCTGCGCTGAAGCAACATAAGCGCTAGCCAGATAGGCCAGCAGAAAGAGACTGTAAACTGATTTCATGTGAGGAAGTGAGTGATTATAAGATCCTTGAAGATAAAAAACTTCAATCAGTATTGAAAGAAACACCGCCAAATGAAGCATTTGATGGCTACTAAGATCGAAAGAATGGCCGACTCTAACAGTTGGCTACAAATAAGTATTTACTTTAATGGTCATCTCAGGTAGTTCCCTATGAAAACAGTTCTTCCTTTCGTTTACAAAACCGCGAAAGTAATTTCCATATTAGGTCATCCTCTTCTTACAATATCCTTATTTTCAGTCTATATAACTTTTCGGCACTTACCACTTAAAAATGCCGTTATAATTTCTGGATTGCTGATTGGTGGCGTGATTATTCCCATTTCATGGTACAGCTATCGAAAAGTTAATCAGGGTCAGTATACCAATTTTGATGTGTCGAATCAAAGACAACGCGCTCAATTTTATCCTGTGCTGATTGGGTTGGTAGCTTTACTGGCTGGACTTTTGTTTGCTACCAATCAAGCCCGCCCGTTCTCCTATGGAACGGTCTGTGTGCTCCTGCTTCTTGTCAGTTCATACGGTGTAAATCGGTACATTAAAGTTTCCTTACACACGTCTCTCTCTTTTTTCCTGACCTGGGCTATCTATAGTATCAGTGAATCTTTGGCCTTAGCTATGGGTATTTTTTCTATCCTGATTGCAGCCTCTAGGATTATATTAAAAAGGCACACTTTGGCGGAGATTTTGGTAGGAGCACTAATTGGATCAGTAACTGGGATTGGTTTGCATATGATTCTCACCTTGTCCTAACAGCGATTTAACCCATAAATCCACCCTTAAAAGGAATAATTATCTCGGCGCATAAGTAGCGGGAAAGACCGGATTGCTCCACACGTTTAACTATCAATTTTTTGCTTAATCGCATTGAACTCTGACCTATGGATTGTGCCGGGTTCACTTAGAACAGCTTGGGAATCAGCACGGGCAGATCCTGAATCGGTCTACTTTTCATACAAGTCAAGCAAAAAAGGTATCAGCCAAATTGCTTACGCCAAAAATCTAAAAAAAGTGTTTAAACTGAAAAGCAAACAAACTCTTCAGTAAGATTCGTTTTTTGCGGCTGCTTTAATCCGTTCTCTACTATTTACATTACTACCAAATACTTTGATTTCGTTCAATATAATTCGGCCCCTCAACCCTTGGATATAGAGCGTATCGGTGGGAATAAAGGGTTTATCCTTATGGCGGTAATCCGCCAATATGAATGAAATTGGCAGAATGTAGCTGCCGGTGAATTGTAGACTCAGAGAAGGTAATTTTTTTATGGCGGCTATAACTGTCGGCTCAAAACCAGCATAATCACCTTCAACACTATGATTAAGAATTGAAATATCCTGAATACGACCTTTTTTATCAACGTCAAAGCCAGCAAAAATACGGCCATACCTACTTGACCACTGGGCTTGGCGAGGATAGGTAAGACGACGTTTCAGAATAGTAGTAAAAACAGGGTCCTGATTAAGCGTAGAGTTTGCTATTTGGGCTTCAGCAGTGTGTGTAATTGTCAACAGGATGAGCAGTCGTAAATAGATCATCGAACTATGTGTTTAGAAATATCTCTAAAGTAGCTTTTGAGATATTTCTAATTTCAGTCTCTTTAAATAACTCTATGGAAATTCTTGATTTGACGACTATAGCAAAGACCGAAGCGAAAATGATCTATCCTGCTGGTAACAGTTATTTTACCCGGTCAACTATTTTCCCAATGTCGCTGCTAACTTGCTGAATAAAGTTTAGTTGCTCGACTAATAGAGAATCGTCGGTATTTGAAATGGGTTTGTCCATGTCCGGTGTCTGTTCCGAGAGTGATTTGTTCGGTTTTATACCCAATCGCCGTAGGCTTTCAGTCAGCGCAAACAGGGAGCGCTTAACCGGGCGCAATAGTAGAGTCGGGTAAATTTTGGGCTCGCTCTCAAGTTGGGCAGACGTAATCGTTGCGACGTTGGCCGACAAAATGTGATTTAGCACCACAAACTCATAGATCAGTTTTTCGTTTCGCTGCTTGTGCTTTGGTTCCGATAACATGCGATCAAAAGCCGCCGATAAATTGGCTGATGTAACATAGACTTCCTTTCGCGCTAATTTGTAGTCAACCAGGCCGATGCTCCGGCCCGACAGGCAATCGAGCAGCAACTGCACATAGCGTATATTGGCTTTCAGGATAGCCTGCATCGGTTTGGTTAACTGCTCCGATTCCCATCGCGGAAAGAGCAGGTAGCTCGCCATAAACGCAATAATTCCCCCGAGTAATGTATCGAAGAATCGTTCTTCTGCAACGCCTAAGTAGCTAACACCCAAGAAACTAAAGAGAATCAGGATAAACGGCGTTACACAAATCACCATCACGATGTAGTTGGTGCGTTGGGCGCTATAAGTGCCTAGCATAAACAGCACCATGAAGGCAAACTGTACGTCTTTGTTTGGGATGAAAGTTAAAATGAATACGCCAATCAAACCACCGGCCAATGTGCCACTGATCCGTTCAATATTTCGCTGCTTGGTAAGGCTAAAAGCCGGTTTTAGAATGACTGAAATGGTTAGTAATACCCAGTAACTATGATGCCCATAGGGGAGAAATTTAGTGATAACGAACCCGACCAACATCGCTATGGCTACCCGTACCGAATGCCGAAATACGGAAGAATCAAGGGTTAAATTGTCCAGAAATGACTTCAGCTCAATTTCCTGATGGGAAACAAAACGCCCATATTCCATGGCCTCATTGTCAATGGAGCTAACATTGGGAAGGGCAAGATTTTTTTGTAAAGCGGTAAGTCGTTGGCTTATCGTGCGTAAACTCACCAGCACTTTCTTGAGTACCAACTTGCTGCCTTCCTGATTGCCAAGCGCGTCGATACTGCTTTTCAATGCTTCCAATCGTGGGGCAGCATCAACTGGTTTGTGCAAAGGAACGGGCAATTGAATGGCTAACCCAATGTGATCAAGCTCGACAGATAATCGCCGAATTAAGCGGGAAACCTGGTCGAGTACACCCGATTTGCCAAAGCGTTCACGGATGTCGGAGTAGTCGTAATACATGGCAGTGATCTGCTCGTATAAATCGACAACATCCACAAATGTCAGCAGGAGCAACCGGCCCGTACGGGTTGAATCGGAAACAATTCGCCTGCTTTTAAACAGAATCTCCCGAACAGCGTCCTGTTTTTCGCTCACATCGACCTGTTTGGCAATTAGCCGACGGTAATCATCGTCAAGTACGGTGGAGATATCGTAGAAGTCGGCTTTGATGGCCATGAGTTTGGCAATCTCATGAATACACTGGCCCAATGCTTGCTGCGCCAGCCGGTAAGGTTGCAAACGAGACGCCAATAAACTGATAATACTATACCAGACACTCCCGGACAAAACCAGGATGCTCTCCCGGACAACACCGGTCGCATCCATTGGTCGGTCAATCATCAGAATCATGATTAGTAAAGCGGCTGTTCCAACCGAGGTTGCCCGACTGCCGTAGATGGCAAACATGGAGAAGAAAAAACTAAACAGCAGAATTTCCGCGCCTAATGCATACTCGTTCATCCGAGCGAAACCCGTAATAAACGTCACCATAAAACTGGTTATTGCGCTGATAGCCATGCCGTTTCGCCGGTGCATAACCGGGCCGGGCGCATCGCTCAGGCTAACATTCAAGGCACCCAGCGACATTGCCAAACCGGCCTGAAGCTGGTCGAATTGGGCAAGAGCCAAGGAAGGCAGCAGAATAGACAACGTTATTCGAAGACCATCAGAAAAATACTGGCTGGACAGAAAATAACTGACTTGCCGACTACGCTTGTTCATACTGAAACATCCTTATTGGCTCGTTGGTGGCTTATAAAGCAGCTTTATCTTATGCGATAATGCCTGTTCGGCGTTCACCGATTTGTTGCCGCCACATGGCATAGTAAAGTCCTTTTTGAGCAACGAGTACGTCATGACTTCCCGTTTCGACAATCTTGCCTTTCTCCAACACAAATATAGTATTGGCATGCAGGATAGTAGAAAGTCGGTGAGCGATCAAAATTGTAATCTGTTCATTCAGAGCCGATACACTCCGAACGGTATCCGTAATTTCTTCTTCGGTCAGCGAATCGAGCGCCGATGTGGCTTCATCAAAAATCAGCAAACGCGGGTGCCGGACCAAAGCGCGGGCAATGGATAACCGTTGTTTTTCGCCCCCCGACATTTTGAGGCCGCCTTCGCCAATTTGCGTATCGAGGCCCTTTTCGGAGCGAGCCAGTAGATGGTCACAGGCGGCTTTATCTAAGGCGTCGAGCATTTCGGCTTCGGTGGCGTCGGGCTTTACGAATAACAGATTTTCGCGGATGCTTCCGGCGAAAAGGTGTGTGTCCTGCGTAACGAACCCGATTTGCCGACGCATGGGATTAAACCGGATGTCTTGTGTTGAGATATCGTTGTAATAAATTTCACCGCCAACAGGCCGATAAAGGCCCACCAGCAATTTCACCATCGTTGATTTTCCCGAACCCGATGGGCCTACAAAAGCAATGGTATCGCCCAACGTGGCCTCAAACGAAACACCGTCAATGGCGTTCTGATTAGCGCCTTTATGACGAAAAACTACATCGTCGAACCGTAAATGTTCCAGCGGCCCTACCACGATTGGCGAATCGGGATTCCGTTCGATGGGTTTCTGCATCAACTGATCAAAGCTATGCAAACCCGCTTCGGCCTCACGGTAGGCTAGAATAATATTGCCTAATTCCTGCAATGGGTTGAAAATGGCCACCGAAATAAACTGCATGGAGATCAACTCGCCTGTGCTCAGCACATGACGAAAAATAAGCCATAACAACGTAAAAAGTACCGATTGTTTCAGCACGTTGAGCGTAGTGCTTTGCCAGAATGACAGCAACCGTACCCGCTTGACCTTGAACATTTCCAGATCAAAAATTCGCCCGGTTTGAACTTTAAGCCGCCTAATTTCCGGAAATGTCAGACCTAAACTTTTAATGAGTTCAATGTTGCGCAACGACTCGGTAATAACACCCGACAATATGGCCGTTTCCCGGTTGATAGATCGCTGGGTTGTTTTGATTTGCGTACTTAACAGACCCGTTAGGCCACCCAGCAGCAACACACCAACTAGAAATACAGGAACCAATGCCCAGTGTTTCGTAACGGCATACCAGACCAGAAAACCTACGCCCACAAAGGACGAAAACAGTATATTGACAAATGAATTAATAAACTTCTCGGTATCGGTTCGGACCTTTTGCAGAATGGACAACGTGGCCCCGCTACTCTGATCGCCAAACTCCTGATACGATAGCCGAAGCGTTTGTTTCAGGCCGTCATTGAAAATATCTGTACCAAATTTCTGGACGACTAACCGGGTAAAGTATTCCTGAAACGCTTTGGTTATGTTCGACAGCAGAGCTACGCCAACGGCCAGACCTAACAGATACAATACGCCCCTGATCTTCTCCGAATCGGTTTTATGACCGGGGTTTGTGGCGTATTGGTCGATGAGTTTACCAAAAATAACGGGGTCCACCAGCGCTAATATCTGAGCAACACCTGCCAGCATTAATGCCAGCGCGGCTAGCCAGCGGTAAGGCTTTAGGTATTTCCAGAGAATAGTCATGGGCGTGGGAATAAACAATGTAAAATTGATAATGTACAATGGATAATGGCCAGCCTGTCTGCACGTTATCCATTGTACATTATCAATTAATTCAAATCCAGTTCCTGAATCCGGGCTAAGTGTCTGCCACCTTCAAACGGCGTATCGAGCCAAATTTTAATTAGTTTCAGGGCTGTTTCTTCGCTCATCATCCGTTCGCCAATAGAAATTACATTGGCATCGTTATGCTGTCGGCATAAGCGGGCCGTGTCTTGATTCCAGCACAGGCCGCACCGAAAGCCCATGATGCGGTTGGCCATCATGGCTTCTCCATTCCCCGAACCGCCCAGCACAACACCCCGCTCAACCTCACCTGCGGCAACGGCTTCGGCTACTGGCCGGATAAAAAGTGGATAATCGACGGATGGCGTTGCGGCATATGTGCCTTTGTCAATAACCTCGTGCCCGAGACTGGTGAGAAGTTGTTTGATGGCTTCTTTGTAAAGGAAACCAGCATGGTCGGAACCTATGGCAATTTTCATGAGTAAACGAAAGAAATGAGAGACTAGGGCCAAAAGTAGCAGAATCGTGTGCTAAGATGAAACCTTAACTGTGTAAACTTGTTCGGAAAACAGACTGGCGGTAATTTGCAGCCCGTCAATACAACCGACTATGATTCCAGCTACTAATCAGCGTCCGCCCGCCACCATATTATTTATCTTCGGCGGTAGCGGTGATTTAAATCTCCGCAAACTTACCCCGGCTCTTTACAATCTATACATAGATGATTACTTACCCGAGCAGTTTGCCGTGGTAGGTTTAGGTCGAAGTTCTTATTCCGACGAGTCATTTCGGGAACGATTGCTCGACGGCGTACAGTCGTTTTCCCGACGTAAAAACGGCTCCGATGACACATGGAAGGACTTTTCGCCTTCGGTGACCTATCTGCAAATGGACGCTGGTGACGCTGGCGCTTACACAAAACTGTCTGACTTTGTCAGCACCAAGCAAACCGAATGGGGCGAGCCGATAAACGTTGTTTTTTATCTGGCCGTGGCTCCGCAGTTGGTGCCTGGTATTGCCACCAACCTTGGTAAACTGTCTCTTTGCGATGATACGTCGCACGTTAGAATTGTGGTTGAAAAGCCCTTTGGCCATGATCTCAAAACTGCACAGGAGCTAAATACCTTGTTGGGCGGGCTGTTTGCCGAAGAGCAGATTTACCGGATCGACCATTATCTGGGTAAAGAAACCGTACAGAATATTCTGGCTTTACGCTTTGCCAACTCCTTATTTGAGCCAATCTGGAATCGCCGATACGTTGAATATGTTCAGATTACCGCATCTGAAACCGTAGGTCTCGAAGGCCGGGGAGGCTATTATGAAGGCTCAGGCGCCTTGCGCGACATGATTCAAAATCATTTGTTGCAGGTACTTTGCATGGTGGCAACCGAAGCGCCTATTTCGTTCGATGCGAATGAAGTTCGTAATAAAAAAGTAGATGTACTGAACGCCATTCGCCGGATTAAGCCGGAACACGTGAAAGACGTAGCTGTTCGGGGCCAATATGGTCCTGGAACAAAAGATGGAAAAGATATTCCTGGTTATCGGGAAGAAGAAGGCGTAAAGCCCGATTCGGCAACAGAAACCTTTGCCGCGATAAAGCTCTTCGTTGACAACTGGCGGTGGGAAGATGTGCCCTTTTACCTTCGTACCGGCAAGTCGCTACCCGAAAAATCAACCGTTATTACGATTCAGTTTAAACCCGCGCCTTACTACGCCTTCCCCGACGAAGCGACCACAAACTGGCAGTCGAACCGATTAACTATCGGCATTCAGCCAGCTATGGACATTCGTTTGAAGTTTCAGGCAAAACGGCCCGGCCAAACGCTCGCTATTGACCCTGTCGAAATGGTGTTTAGCTATAAAGATGCTTACGAAGGACAGGAGCCGGAAGCTTATGAAACCTTATTATTGGACGTAATGACCGGCGATGCCACGCTATTTATGCGGGCCGATCAGGTTGAAGCCGCCTGGAAAGTTGTGACACCAATTCTGGAAGCATGGGAAACGGAAACACCCGAATTTCCAAATTATGCACCCGGTTCATGGGGTCCCGATGCTGCCATGCAACTTGTTGAGAAAGACGGTTTTCAGTGGATGACTTAATCTCAGAACATGATGATGACAAGCCAGTTTGCTACGCTTTTTGTGGATGACCAATCTTTGCCGTGGGAGCCGGTAGGCGAGGGCGTGAAGCGTAAAATCATGACCTACGATGCCGGCCTGATGATGGTAAAGGTCGCTTTCGAGACAGGCGGTATTGGTGCGGCCCATAGCCACGTTCATACGCAGATGAGTTACGTGGCCAGTGGTGCTTTTTCCATCACCATTGCGGGCGAAACCCAAATTGTACGAACAGGTGATGCGTTTTACGTTCCATCGAATGTTTGGCACGGCGCCGTTTGTGAAGAAGCTGGTGTGTTGGTTGATGTATTTACACCCATGCGCGAAGATTTTATTTGATTTTTTGTCATGCTGACCGGTCCGCCGGTGCGGAAGGAAGCATCTTCTCACACGACAATATTCTGGTTGCCGCTCCGGCGGCCCGGCGAAGATGCTTCCTTCGTCACCGGGCCGCCGGAGCGGCATGACAAAAATGGTATGGAACTCATTATTAAAAAGAATCCGGCTGATCTGGCTAAAGCTGCAGCCGATTTTATTGCCAAGCGCATCAAGGATGTCTTAAAAAAGCAAGACCGGTTCACGATTGCGCTGTCGGGTGGGAGTACGCCCAAGGCACTACACGAATTGCTGGCTAAATCGCCCTATGTCGATCAGATTCCGTGGTTGCAACTGCACGTATTCTGGGGAGATGAACGCTATGTGCCGATAGACGATGAGCAAAGCAATGCCGGCATGGCCTACGACACGTTGCTGGGCCATGTTTATACGCCCGAAGAACAAATCCATGTTTGGCGAACCGATCTCGAACCCGATGCTGCGGCCGCTGATTATGACCGGATTCTGCACGAGTATTTCGGCAATACCGGACCCACTTTCGATCTTGTCCTGCTCGGTATGGGCGACGATGGGCATACGCTTTCACTTTTTCCCGGCACAGATGTTGTTCATGAAACAACAGCCTGGACGAAAGCCTATTTCCTGACTCAGCAAACTATGTATCGCTTAACATTGACAGCACCCCTTGTGAACCGAGCTGCCTGCGTACTGTTTCTGGTTGCTGGTCCCAAAAAAGCCGAGCCGCTGAAGGAAGTACTGGAAGGAAACTACAATCCTGACAAGTACCCTTCGCAGGTAATTAAGCCCGTGAATGGTGAACTGGTTTGGCTGGTAGATGAAAAAGCGGCTGCTAATTTAAAGTAAGCTTTACTCATTAATAAGGCTGGATTAGGTATTTTTGCCCAAACTCACCTAATCGTAGATGCGCTTTTATCCCGGCTGGCTTTTTTCTTTATTCCTGTTTTTCGATAATTATGAAGCCATTTGTCAGCGGGATTCTCTAGCTAGAACTACTCAAATTTCTGCTGAAGCTGGTGCGTTAGTCACGTCTGGGCGAATGGTGCCGTTTTGGCAACGGGCTAATCAGTTCGGCACGGTGCCTCTAGCGGGCTCGTTCGGTACAGTGCGTTTAGGCGTATCATCAGATTACCGTGCGCTGCCATCCCGGCGTGTTGACTGGGGTTATGGTCTGGAGGTTGTTGGCAATGTAGGCGGGTTGAACCAGCAAATTGTGTTGCCTCAGGCGTATATCAAGGCTCGCTGGCGACAAATTGAGTTATACGTCGGGCGTCGCCGGAACATCATAGGGCTGGTCGATACCTTATTGACATCCGGATCTTATGCTATGTCGGGCAACGCCCTGCCCCTGCCCACGATTCAACTTGGAACACGAGGCTATGTGCCGCTACGCTTTACTAAAGGGCTGATAAGCATCAACGCAACGTATGGGCATGCCTGGTTTGAAACAGAAAACCGGAAGGTCTATCACACGCTCCTTCATCAAGCTTCCTTCTATGCACGGTTAGGCAAGCCTTCTTGGGCTGTACGGTTGTATGGTGGTGTAAATCACCAGGCTACTTGGGGCGGGTACTCGCCCTACTTGGGTTCAGGAGTGTCTAACAATGGACAATTGCCATC
>CAXVWN010000099.1:0-10759 GCA_964263725.1 Spirosoma sp. | reverse complement strand
TCAAAACGTGTGTAAGGTGGCCCTGATCCATTAGCGCCTAAGTCAGTAGGATTAATAAGAAACAAACCATACGCGGCTGCTTCTTTAAAATCGGCGCTGCGGTCGCCGGGATAAAACGAATCGCTCAGTTCTTTTTCACTGTACTGGGCGTTATTTGCTCCGTTAGCGTAGGTTTGGGCGATGGACGAATTAGGGTTGTTATTCAGTCCTCGTGCATCGAGATTGTCGAAGAAATTTGCCGACTGTGAGTAAGTAACCCCAAAAGCGGTTCGGCGCCAGCGTTGACCGGTGTTCGATTTGCCAGCCAGAACAAGACCAAACTGCCCCACACTGACTTTGCCACCGGTGCTGTTTGTCTGCTGCCCCAAAAACGTATTTTGGTTATTTATAGACGTAAATGTTGGACTTATGCTTAACTCAGATCGGTTGTAAAAGGCCAATCCGGCGGCATTGCCAAACAGGTTACTGGCATCACCACCCAAGGCAGCATGATTACCGCCAAGTGCCCGAAACCGAGCAGTACCACTTTGACCGAAATCAGAGTACCGATAAGCGTCATCTGCATAGTCGAATGCGGCCCCTTGACCAAATGCCAAGGGAGACAGTAACACTAAAGTTACCGAAAAAAAGAACTGTTTATTCATATTCATAAAGCGATTGGTGGCGTGTAATACGTGTATAGTAGTTAGAATGAATAAATGTATAAACGTTTAACAGGCACCTAACAAATACGTAGCCATCACAACAAATACAAAACGAAAATCCCCGCTAATTGTCTAACCAGCGGGGATTTTTTTATAATAATTTTCAGAAAAAACTATCGTGGACCGCGTCCGCCACCACCTGAGTGACCACCCCCCCCACCAGAGGGAGCACTACCACCTCCGCCACTGTAGCTAGGTGCGCTATAGCTCCGGCTTGGGGCGCTATAGTTTGGCTGGCTGTAGCTGGGTTGAGCTTGTTGATAGCTGCCCCGGCTCTGGCTTTGGTAAGATGGTTGACTATATTGTTGTTGTTGGGATGGCTGATAACCACTTCGTCCACCACTGCTATTACTGGTAGAAGGTGTGTAGCTGCCCCGGCTGCTCTCACGCGGACGAGCATAATAATCGCCACCGGAGTTGCTGTTGTACGATGGCGCTGTGGTTGTCGCCGTGTTACCCGACCGTCCGTTTCCGCTCGAACTATTGTCGTAATAATAAGAGCCCCGGCTGCTGCCATTGCTTGGACGGGCATAGTATGAATCGCTGCTCCGGTTTGCCGAACTGGCAGAACCCGTGTTGGCGCCACTGCGACCACCATTCGGATTATACGTACGGGCTGCTGAATTATCGAAAGCTGAATTATAACGGCCTGATGAACGAGTACCACCAGCCGAGTTGTAGGTGCGGGCGCGATATGGATCAGCTCCCGATACGTACACATTATTTACGTTTCCATAGTAGCCGCCACCGTAGTAAGAGTTACCATAGAACGGCGAGTAGAACGGACTGTAATAGCTACCGTATCCGCCATAAGCATAGGAACTATAAAATGGATCGTAGCCGTATGGTGAATAGCCGAATCCACTGCCATAGAATGGCGAATAAAATGGACTGCCAAAACCCATACCAAAGCTGTTGTAGCCACCGTATCCTCCAAAACCACCAAGTGCGCCCATGCCTAACCCAAGGCCCATGCCACTGTAGAAGCCTGTGTTGTTAAAGCCCCAGCGATTCCAACTGTAAGCCGACGTTGTGGCAGAATTATACCCGTTTACGAAACCCGAATTATAGGCATTCGTTCCCGTATCGCCCCAACCTGGATCGGCCGAGATGCCCCGGTTTAATTTGCGGGCACTCAACTCGGTATAGTACTCATCCGTGTTGGTCGTGCCATTTGCATTGTACTGTTGGTCGTCGGTATAATCGGGATTAGCGTTGCGGAGCGACCGTTGTTGGCGGTCCATCCGCTGTTGCTGCCGTGAGTTTTGCGGAGCAGCCGAAGAGTAATCAGATGAGTTGCTGGCATAAACTGCGGCATTGCCGGAGTTACCGTACAAATCATCCGCTTCGCCAGCATTCTGCGCCGTTTGACGGGTGGATGTACAACTCCAGATGCCCATCAGCGCAGCCAGAGACAGGAAGCGATATAAGGGTTGCGTTTTCATTTGGCCAGGGAATAAAAGTAATAAAGGCTCATATTGAGAACTTCTTTAATATATAACACAGGAATGACCCGTTTGATTACAAAAATAGAGTAAAAACCTATCTTTGCAAGTTCTCATTTATTAGATTCATTTTTGTTACTAAAGGTTTAACTCCATTTTAAATAAAAGTTAGAAATAGTCATAAAATAGCCAACAATGATCTGGAATGGCCAGACAGGATTAAGTAATATCGGAGCGGGTTTCGAGGCTACCCGGTAATACCTTTCATACATGGCCAACCACGTTCATCCCTAGCTTCCCTTGACCAATTCTAACCTGTTCACGCATGGCAAAAGCGCTTCCGTCCCGTAGTGAAAACTACTCCGAGTGGTATAATGAGTTAATTAAAAGAGCTAATCTGGCCGAAAATTCCGCTGTGCGGGGGTGCATGGTCATCAAGCCCTATGGCTTTGCCATCTGGGAAAAAATGCAACGGGCTTTAGACGATATGTTTAAGGAAACCGGCCACCAGAATGCTTATTTCCCCCTGTTTATTCCCAAATCATTTTTGAGCAAAGAGGCCGCCCACGTCGAAGGATTTGCTAAAGAATGCGCGGTTGTGACACATTACCGCCTGAAAAACGCCGAAGATGGTTCGGGTGTTATCGTTGATCCAGAGGCTAAACTTGAAGAAGAACTGATTGTCCGGCCAACATCGGAAACGGTGATCTGGAGCAGTTATAAAAACTGGATTCAGTCATACCGCGATCTGCCCTTGCTCATCAATCAGTGGGCCAACGTCGTTCGTTGGGAGATGCGCACCCGGATTTTTCTGCGGACAACCGAGTTCTTGTGGCAGGAGGGCCATACCGCCCATGCCACCGCTGATGAAGCTCAGTTTGAGACCCGTCAGATGCTTGATATCTACGCGCAGTTTGCCGAAGAATGGATGGCCCTACCGGTCATTAAAGGCACCAAAACAGCCAATGAACGGTTTGCCGGAGCTGATGATACGTTGTGCATTGAAGCCATGATGCAGGATGGAAAAGCCCTTCAGGCGGGCACATCGCACTTTTTGGGTCAGAATTTCGCCAAGGCTTTCGATGTGCAGTTCCTGACCAAACAGAATCAGTTAGATTATGTGTGGGGAACGTCATGGGGCGTGTCGACGCGACTGATGGGTGCTCTGATCATGGCTCACTCCGACGATGATGGGCTGGTGTTGCCACCAAAATTGGCTCCAATTCAGGTCGTTATCGTACCAATCTATCGTACCGAAGAGCAATTGGAATTACTCTCGGCCAAAATTAAGCCGCTGATTCAGGAACTGAAGAAAGCTGGTATCTCGGTTAAATACGATGATGACGACGCTAATAAACCCGGCTGGAAATTTGCCGAGTATGAACTTCGGGGCGTACCGGTTCGGCTGGCAATGGGCGGTCGCGATTTGGAAAACGGTACTGTCGAGATTGCTCGTCGGGATCTCAAAACCAAAGAAACGGTGCCGTTCGATGGCTTGACTGAACACATTAAAAGTTTGCTGGACAACATTCAGGAAACGATTTATAACAGAGCCAGGTCGTTCCGTCAGGAGAATACATTTAAGGTAGATACCTTCGAGCAGTTTCAGGAGCAACTCGATAAAGGCGGTTTTTTACTGGCTCATTGGGACGGCACCAGCGAAACCGAAGAGGCCATTAAAGAAGCGACTAAAGCCACTATTCGCTGCATCCCATTTGATCAGGAAGTTGAAGAAGGCGTGGATATTTTTTCCGGCAAGCCATCGCAGGGGCGTGTAGTATTTGCCCGAGCTTATTAGACTATAATGTTGTTAACTAATAGGGTTGTACCAAACATCCTGCCGCTTGGCGGTCAGGTATTTGGTACAACCCTATTGCATTGATATAACCCGCAACCTACTTTATTGGCGAATTTTCATCGCATGGATAGCTGCTGCTGGCGCATGTTTTGCAGATACCAGCTTGCAACGGCAAATGTGACGCCACATAGCCCGGTTAGCCAGACTACGCCCGCCAGACTTGCATACGACCAGGTGTGTCGACTGAGGCTATCCATCATGGCCATCATCATCATGCACAAGCCAAGAGCCATGATAAAGGCGTTGCGTAGTGTAGTTGGGTAAGCCCGGCGCAGGTCATAGGCACCGTACGCTTTATTCCGAAATTCAAACACGATATCGTCTAAGCTGGCCTGCTTAAGCTGGTCGTCAGTCATGGCAAGTTCGATCTGATACGTGTCGCGCAGGTGCCGAACGGCTTTTACATTCGCTTGTTCCAGAACGGTATTCATGGCCGTTTCAAAAGGCAGACCAACCCAAATGTAATATTCCACCTCGCAGACGAGATGATCGAGTAGCTCATCAATCAGGGCATCGGTTGAGCCGGTATGAATCAGGTGGTTGTGCAACGTCGCTATCTGCTGCGGGCTGAGTTTTTCCATGACTCTATTTCTGTTTATAAATGATTGCTGTTTAATGGCCTGTTGCCAGGTTGACTGGTAATTGTAATAGATTACGCATCGTATCCATAAAGCGCTCAAAATCAGAAACTTTCTGAATGGCGACCTGGGTGCCTTGTGGGGTTAACGTGTAATACTTACGAAGCCGCCCGTCTACTTCTTCCGTTTCTGTCGTCAACAAACCTTCCTGCTCCAATTTGTGAAGAACTGGATATAAGGCACCAAAGGACAGCGTTATTTCGCCGTGCGTGCGCTCTTTCACCGCCTGCGTAATTTCATACCCATACATTCGGCCTTTTCTGGTAGAGTTTATCTCCGAAAGTTCTATGCTGGCTGGTCTCTGTTCAGTCAACAGTTTCAGTATAATTGTTTTAAGAGTTCCCCTCAGGAACTCATTGGCTGATGATTCCATACTATGTAAAGACAAGCTTATAAGATTGCTACTGTAAATTTATATATAAGATTACGATATATATAAATTTAATGATTTTTTTCTACTTGTAGATTTAACCAACAATCAATTGTGAAATTGGTTGAATAGAACGGCCATTTCTTATAAGTTGATTTCCATTCATCGGTTGAAACGGGCTATCTGCCGATTTTTTTCGGCCTTCGGTCTATTGCGTTTTTTAGAGTGAACGAACTAAGGTTGCTTTGACCTATTAAGCCATAATTTTAGTAACGATGGGTACGTAATTGCTAGCATCTGTACTCTTGATCAGGTCGAGCCATAACCAGCCAACAGCACAATTTCGCCCAACTCTATAGTCCTTCTAAAATCTTAAAATTACCTATGACAACCAGACGCTCGTTTCTTCGCGATGCCGGAGCCCTTACCCTTGGTGGCCTCGTATTACCCCATCTTTCCGACGCTAATGCTTTATTTCCCGGTATGGCTCCCCGCCCGGTCGGTCTTCAATTATTTACCCTGTTTCGGCCAATGAGCGACGATCCGAAGGGAACGCTCGAAAAAGTGGCTGCTGTAGGCTACAAGGAAGTTGAGTCGGCGTTTAGTTTGCGAGCTGGATACTACGGGTATAAAGCAAAAGAATTTAAGTCATTAGTCGAAGGGCTGGGCATGACCTGGCGGGCACACCATGCCGGTGGCGCGCCGTTCCGCCCCCGGCCAACTCCTCCCGCCAGCACCACAGGAACCGCTGGTAGCGGACCGGCTGCCAATGGCGCTCCCGCCCGACCAGCCATGGATTTTTCTAAAATGCCACCCATGCTCAACCTCCGCGATAATTACCAACAACTCGTTGATGAAGCAGCCGAAGGCGGATTGTCTTATTTGGTCTGCGCCAGCACACCAGTAGCGACTTTGGATGAGATCAACAAGTCGATCGAGGTGTTTCAGAAAACGGGCGAAGCCTGCAAAAAAGCGGGTATCGGGTTTGCTTACCATAACCATGCTACCGAATTCGACGCGGTTGAAGGGGGAAAAACGCCGTATGATTTGATTCTCTCGCAGACCGACAAAGATTTGGTGAAGATGGAGTTAGATCTAGCTTGGGCTGTTAAAGCGGGTAAAGATCCGGTTAAGTTATTTGCAGAGCATCCAGGCCGTTTCCCGCTCTGGCATATCAAAGACATCAAATCCGACCTGAAAACCATTACAGAGGTTGGTAATGGTGTAGTGGATTTTAAGAGCGCTTTTGCAGCCGCTAAAACGGCTGGTCTGAAATACTTCTTTGTGGAGCAGGATATGGCGGCTCAACCCATCGAGAGCATTACAACCAGTTATACTTTTTTGAAGAAATTGTTGGCTTAACGGACACTTATGAAACAACTAAATTTTACGCCTGAAAAATGGCCTCATCGCTTGGTATGGCCCTTGTCAATAGCGTTGAATACGCTGCTTGTACTTGGCTTGGCGTCGTTTGTCGTACAGGACGATTCACCGTCTCAGAAACCCGACGATAGCCGGTTTACACCCGTGGTCGTGGCCGATGACCTTGACGAACCAATGAGTTTCGAAGTACTTAAAGATGGCACGGCTTATATCATTGAGCGCAAGGGCGATCTTAAGAAGTATGACCCCGTGACGAAAACGGTTGACTTGATTGCGACTATTCCGGTAAACACAAAGTACACGTCGCCGGAGGGGAAAGTCTCCGAAGCCGAGGAAGGATTGATTGGGTTGAGTCTTGATCCGAAATTCGAACAGAACCATTGGATTTATCTGTACTATGCGCATCCAACAGAGAAAAAACATTTACTGACCCGTTGGGAAGTGCGTGATAATAAATTGGTCGATAAGTCGGAAAAGAGGGTGCTCGAAGTGCCAACACAACGCGAGGTATGTTGCCATACAGGCGGTGGTATGACCTGGGACCGGGCGGGTAATCTGTATCTGACGGTTGGAAATAATACGGGAAATCAGCAGGCTGCTCAAACCGACGAACGACCCGGCCGCAGCAGTTGGGATGATCAGGGCCATGCCGGAAATACAGATGACCTGCGGGGAAAAATCCTCCGAATTCATCCCGAAGCCAATGGCACGTACACGATACCGTCGGGCAATCTGTTTCCGAAGGGTACCGCCAAAACCCGCCCGGAGATTTACTCAATGGGACATCGTAACGCCTGGCGTATTTCGATTGACAGCAAAACGGGCTATGTCTACTGGGGCGAAATTGGTCCTGATGCCACTGCCGATTCGGATATTGGTCCCCGTGGCTTCGACGAATTGAATCAGGCCCGCAAGCCGGGTAATTTTGGCTGGCCGTGGTTTGTCGGTAACGAGCAGGCATTTCCAGTATATGACTATGCCGAAAAGAAACCGTTAGGCAAGAAAGATCCAAGGAAACCCATAAATGACTCTCCCAACAATACGGGATTGAAAGAATTGCCACCCGTTGCTCCGTCGTTTATCTATTATCCGTACGGTGTTTCGGAAGAGTTTCCGTTGGTTGGTACCGGGTCGCGCTCGGCAACGGGCGGACCGATTTATCACCAGTCAGATTTCAAAGGAGCTAAACATCCGTGGCCTGCTTACTACGAAGGCAAATGGATTGTCACCGACTTCTCGCGAGGCTGGATTATGGCCATCACGATGGACGCCGAGAGCAATTATAAGTCTATGGAGCGAGTAATGCCTAACTACCATCCCGTTGAGCCGATTGATATGAAATTTGGAGCCGATGGCGATCTGTACACGTTAGAGTATGGTAGCAACTGGTTCCGCAAGAGCGACAATGCCAAGCTCGTTCGCATTGAATACAACGGCGGCAATCGCAAACCAAACGTCGAAGCGTCGGCCAGTAAAAAGGGCGGTACCGTTCCCTTACAATTAACCCTCTCTGCCGATGGTACGAAAGACTACGATGGCGACAACCTTAAGTATCAATGGAAAGTAACGGCTCCCGGAGCCGCGCCGAAAGTATTCAACGTGGCCAAACCATCGGTTACGTTCGATAAGGCAGGCGTTTACACGGCAACCCTGACGGTAACGGATGCCAAAGGAGCTGCCAACAGTAAATCGGTGCGGATTATCGCGGGAAATGAGCCGCCTGCCGTAGCCGTAGACTTGGCCAGTAATAAAACGTTTTTCTTCCCGGATCAGCCCATTCGCTACGCTGTTAGTGTCGATGATAAGGAAGATGGTAGCTTGACGAACGGCAAAATTACGCCCGAAAAGGTGGCCATGAGTATTGACTATACGTCGGAAGGTTTTGATTATGCCGAAGTGATGCAGGGCCAGCGCAGTGTGGATGCCTCCACACAATATGCTGTGGCTCAAACGCTTATTAGTCAAAGTGACTGTAAGGTATGCCATCAGGTCAATACTAAATCGGTTGGGCCAATGTTTACCGCTATTTCAGCTAAGTACAAAGGCAATGCCGGAGCAACCGATCAATTGGTTAAGAAGATTCGCAACGGTGGGGTAGGTGTATGGGGTGATGTGGCAATGCCCGGTCACCCGGCTATGTCGGTAGCGGATGTCGAAATCATTGTGAAATACATCCTGAATGTCAATGAGAAGAGCTTCAGTACATTACCGACGAAGGGGTCTTATAGCGTCAAATTACCCGAAGGAGATAACGGCCAAGGTTCGGTACTGGTACGGGCTGCTTATACCGACCGGGGTGCCAAAACCGTTCCGACGCAAACATCCGAAAACATGATTGTGCTGCATAGTCCCCAGATGAACGCGTCGGATGCACCCGTCGTACACGGTGCCGAATTGAAGGCTCGGGGTATGGGAAAAGGCCTGAACGTAATTCCCTACGCAAATACGTACATTGGTTTCCATAAGCTCGACCTGACCGGTATCAAGCAGCTCGACTTTGGTGCTTCTGCGCAACGACGAGAAGGGAGTGCGGGGGGTATAATTGAAGCGCGATTAAATTCGCCTACTGGCCCACTCATTGGTGAGGCCAACGTTGAACTGGCCCCTGAAGTAGATATGGCTAAACTAATGGCGCAGATGGAATCGGGTGCGGCCACGACACCAGCCAGTGCAACCGGCGCTGCTGGTGCTGCTGCTCCACCGGCGGCACGATTCAGGCGGCCTGTCCCTTCTGTTAAGATGGCTCTTAAAGATACCGAAGGGATTCACGACGTTTATTTTGTCTTTAAAAATGATAAAGCCAAAGCTATTCAACCCTTAATGTCTTTAGCAGGTATTAAGTTTATGAATGCTGTTAATCAATAATTAAACTATTGATTAGTAGTTAGTTGCGGGGTATGGCTTACGAGCTGTACCCCGTATTTCTTTAATAACTTACTAGTTGGTAAACCCATATCAAGGCATGCCGTTTGAACTTTTGGTCCTGGTAGAGAGTTGGTCAAAAGTTAGCGTATAGCTCAACCTTTTTCCGGAAGTTCCGGTATTTTTACGGCGACGATTCTACAACAAACCACATAGCAATATGGCACAAGCAAAATCTGGCGATACCGTTCAGGTGCATTATACCGGAACCCTGAGCGATGGAACCGTATTCGATTCATCAGAAGGCCGCACTCCCCTGGAGTTCACTGTTGGCAGTGGTCAGGTTATTAAAGGGTTCGATGATGGTGTAACTGGCATGAACCAGGGTGAAAAGAAAACCATCAACATTCCCGTAGGAGACTCGTATGGCCCAACCAACGAAGATATGATCTTTACGTTGGAACGTTCGGAGATTCCCGGTGATATCCCGCTCGAATTAGGCATGACCCTCAACATGCACGAAGATGGAAATCCCCGTCCTATTCCGGTTATTATTCGCACATTAACTGACACAAACGTTACCCTCGATGCCAACCATCCATTGGCCGGACAGGATTTGACATTTGATATTGAACTGGTTGGTGTGAAATCGCCATCTGGGTTGATCTTGTAAAATAGAGAGGGCGTAAGTGAAGAAGGGTAATAAGGAATAAATTGAAAATCCTTCCTACCGCTCGTTTACTTACGCTCTTTTCCCTTTTTTAATACCTCGCCAATTCATCCAGTTCGCGCAGGGCGATTTGGATACCTCGCAAATTCGCACGGGCGGCATAAGAGGCAAGTGCTACCGTAATAGCCCCAATGTTGAGCGCAATAGGTAAATTGTCGAGTTGTAGTAAACTTGCTTTGGCTTTGTCAGTCGCCTGCTTAATAAGGATTGACACTTGTCCTGCATTGCTAAAGGCCGGTCTACTCGTTCGCGTTTGAATATCCTGTGCCCGGTTGAGCAAACTATTCTGATACGCATTCAAATCTAGTTGCTGCTCATGCGTGAGAGCAGCCCAGTGCAACGCCTGAAACTCGTTTAGTGAACGAGCCATATCGCAGTAAGCAGCCGCAATTCCATCAATTTGTTCCGGCGTAAAATCTTCCATAAGCAATTCTGTTCTGAATCAGCCCAGTGTAAAAGCCGTATGACTTTTGGTCGGAAGATAAGTCACCCAACGATGATTTTATTCTTAACCACCCGACTTTTGAACGAACGGTAAATCTGCCAAAACTGCAAGGCTATACATTTAGTTAACGCAGCATGGAATTGACATCGCTAAATGCTGGATACGCCTGTATCAACCTGAGTCTTCAGTCCGATAAAATCACGACTAATCGGGGAATGATTAAGAAGACGTTTACCGAGAAAGGCATTGCTTATGCCTCGGAACTGGCGTTGAAAAATGTGCAGGATTTACTGAAAATCGTAGACTGGAACCTCGAACATGGCT
>CAXVWN010000098.1:0-5806 GCA_964263725.1 Spirosoma sp. | reverse complement strand
CCAAGTGTTGAAGGCTGGGCCAGGATCTACGGCTATAATCATTTAATTCTGGACGAAGACGATCCGTACGTATATGGATTTCAGGTAATATAACACATATACTATGACACATGTCGGTATTGTTGGTGGAGGAATAATTGGGCTTTGTTCGGCCTATTATCTGCAAAAAGCGGGTCATCGCGTTACGCTCTTTGATCAGAACCCCATTGCCGACGGCTGCTCGTTTGGTAACGCGGGGATGATTGTGCCCAGCCATATAATTCCATTGGCACAGCCGGGCATGATGGCAAAAGGTATGCGCTGGATGCTTAAATCGACAAGCCCGTTTTATGTTAAACCTCGTCTGAATATTGACTTAGCCCGCTGGGGATGGCTTTTTTACCGTCATTCAACATCTGAACACGTCGAACGGTCCATTCCGGTTCTGCGCGATATTAGCCTGCTTAGTAAAACATTGTATCAGGAT
The DNA here is from genome assembly GCA_964263725.1 of Spirosoma sp. Taxonomy (GTDB): domain Bacteria; phylum Bacteroidota; class Bacteroidia; order Cytophagales; family Spirosomataceae; genus Spirosoma. The sequence goes on along the minus strand of CAXVWN010000098.1, from coordinate 5,340 downwards.
TTAGCCGCGAATGGCGATCTGGAATTTGAGTGGCAGGAACGGGGTTTGTTGATGCTTTACAAAACGGCATCGGCCGAACACGAGATGGCCGACGAAGCCAATGTCGCTAACCGGGCCGGTATCGAAGCGCAGGTCTTAACGGGTCAACAGGTTCAGAATTTGGAGCCAGATACACGTGTTGACGTACGCGGGGCGGTGTATTACCCCGGTGATGCTCACCTGAATCCAGGCGAGTTAATTCGTTCACTAGTAGGCTATTTACGTCGGCAAGGTCTCACCATTCTCGAAAACCAGACCGTAACGGGATTCGGTAAAACCGGTTCGCGCATAGACTCAGTGGAAACCGCTCAGGGCAGTTATTCAGTCGATGAAGTGGTTGTAGCAGGGGGCGCGTGGTCGCCATCGCTGGCCCAATTATTGGGGTTGAGCCTGTCGTTGCAGGGCGGCAAAGGGTATAGTTTTATGCTTCGGAATGTCACGAACAATGTGCGGATTCCAGCCATTATGCTCGAAGCCCGTGCCACAGCCACACCAATGGAAAACAGTCTGCGATTTGCGGGTACACTCGAAGTGGCCGGTACCGATATGACGGTCAACATGAACCGGGTACGCGGTATTGTGCAGTCGATCAATCAGTATTATCCAGATATGCCCGTCGAGATGCCAAAAGTCGATGCAGTTTGGCGGGGCTTACGCCCCTGCTCTCCTGACGGCCTGCCTTACATTGGTCGGCCTAAGCGGTACGACAATGTGGTACTGGCTACGGGGCACGGCATGATGGGTCTGAGTTTGGGTCCGGCGACGGGGAAATTGGTCAGCGAAGTGATAAACGGCAAGGCCGATAGCATGGACATTTCCGCCTTTCATCCTGACCGCTTTGCCTGAGGTATTATCTCAAAACACTTCCCCCAAATTCAGAAATAACCCCTGCGACCCGCCAATGCCAAAGCCGTAGTCGATGGCTAAATTTAGGTTTGAATGCTTGTTTACTTTCAGCCGAAGCCCTACGCCACCGCCCGGCAGAAGTTTGCCAAAGTGATTTGAGTTCGGGTAGTCGCTGTAGGTCTGCATATTGGCGAAGATAACTCCGCCCAACAAGCCATTACTGAGTAATAAAGTGCGGTATTCTGTCTCTAAATACACCAGCTTTCGTCCTCGAAACCGCCCTTGTGTGTAACCCCGTCCCATATTAGAGTACGTATCCCAACCTGTACTTGGCAAATCTAAATACGGAGCCTGACCGCCAAACGTAAGCCAGTTCATACTCCAAAAGGAAAGAATATGCCGCCCATTATCTGATAAAGGGACATACTTTCTAAAATCAGCAATAATAGATTGCCAGTTTTGATCACTCCCTAACCACTGTAGATTGTCACGAAATACCACGCTGCCAAAAAATCCGCTCTGAGGATTATTGGGATTGCGCCGGTTCGTGTATTGCATACTGAAGGTCGGGCCGGATGAAACAGAATGATCGACTGAACCGTACCGCTGGAAATCGTCGTTCAATTGGGGCGTACTATTTTCTTCGCTAACATGCCAATGGTAGTCGAGTGCATAACCGATTCCGACGGAGAAATTCGGCGCTATCTGCCGTAAAACAGACTGATTTAACCGCAGGTATGAGTAATAAAGCCGGTCATTAACGTCGGCGCGGGAATTGTCGCCCAACCCAAAATTATCCGCTGAATAATCATAGTATCGCCAGTCACTTATGATATTATACCGATTTCCTTTCGTCCAGATATTTGTTAAAATCGGAACAATAACCTGGTGGTATTCAGTATATTGAGGTGTCGTAACAATAGTAGACGTATTCTGTTCCGGGTCGGCGCTGGTAAACGACAGATTGGCATTTATACCTACGGCAAAACCCGTTTGAAGGGAATAAGCCAGTTCCGGAAAAACCGACGGATGAAAGCCAGCTTGTGAGCTTTCAACGGGTCGATGGCCTTTTCTGTTGATAAACTGATAATATACATCCCATATATCTGCTAACGAATCAGGGCGGGATACGTCCTGTTGGGCACGATTAGTTAGTCGGGCAGAATCGGATTGTGCCAGTAAGTTTACTGAGGAGCAGAGACTTATTATAAAACTAAAAACTAACGAGCGGCTAATATACCAATAGCTTAATAGGCCGCGTGTCGGCTTATTCATGTTGCGGCAATAGAGATTTTTCATGTATGTCAACTTGGTTGACTAACCTATTCCTCTTTAGTTCCGTTCATTTTTGGCGCATCAGGTCACAACCGCCCTGTAATCATACGCTACCGTGTTACGATTGCCAATACTTGTTTCAACTTTTCATAACTCCCTGCACCTTGTATGTTGGCGGCTACTTTACCGGCCTTATCAATGACAATAAACGTTGGAACACTTGTAACGTGGTACTTATTATGAAAACCATAGGCGTTGGGCACAGGCACGAATGGCAATGCTTTACCAGTAGAGTTCGATACCTCTTTTGGCTGCTCACTATTTAAGATAGCTAACCTGACGGGCGCATTTTCTGACTGATAAGGCCGTAGAACAGCAGCAAAATCTTCGGCCTGCTGGTCGGTCCAAAAGTTTTTTCCCAGACTTACTAAAAAGGTTAGAATGACTACTTTACCAAGTAAGTCGGCCGAGCGATAGGTTTTCCCATCCAAGCCTGTCATAACAAATGGCGCTATAGACTGCCCGGCTTTCGGTTGTTTGGCAGGATCTCGGTCGCGAAAGCGATGCGTTTCATGCTCTTCTGCCGTAGCTGGCCGCATCGTGTATGTACTCGACTGGCCGAATTCATTGTAATCGGGTACCAAATGATAGGCATACGGATCTTCCTTACTTAGTTGACCGTATTGTTCCATTGTCATGCGCTGGCCTGTTGATGCATTTGTAATAGGCGTTGCCTCATCGAGTCGTCGGCTATAACTAACATTCGACTTCTTAACACCTACCTGGGCTTGGCTAAGTGTGCCGGTGGTTACCAGCAATAAGGTAAGAATCGTTAATTTATGAATGACCATAGTTTATTTGTTTGCTTTTGCCGGGTTTTCAGTTGATTGTTATTTTGTACTAATCAAATTTCGGGCCAGCCAGCAATGCAAAGCCCGTTTGGAAGTTACGCTAAAGCAGCTCAGTTGTTAAATTGCGCTTAAGGCATATATGGAAATAAAAACGTCTCGTTTTATCTGTGTCCGTAAATTCCGTTTCTTATGAAATCCATACTACTTAGCACACTCTTCTCAGTGATGGCCTATACCACCTACGGTCAGGCAGGCCGCCCGATGACACCACCTCGTATTCATCCTGTTATCATTCCTCGTTCTTACCCTTATTCCCCCCCTCCCATCATTTACCAATTGCATGATGGCATAGCCCGCCTAACAGATGGCTCATTGCTGCGGGGACGATTTATGTACAACGGAGGCCCTGGTTTTACATTCTATCAGGATGGTCATTCGGCGGGCTTGCGAATTTATAGCTACCAATTTGAACACCTGGCGCTGGCGGGCGCAGATACCTCTGTGGTACCTCGTTCTGACTCAACGGCTTTTTTTAAGGTGGGCAACCATGTACTACGTCGACTGACAATTGGCAAAGTCGGTTTGTATGACAAGGTGTATGCGGTGAATGAAGACAAGGGCAAAATTGGCGATGTTTTGTTTACATGGGACGATAATGGGAAACTCAAACGGTTGAAAAATCTGGAGCAGGCAAACCAATGGTTCTACGCAATTTGCGTGCAAAATCATTGGGCGAACCCAGACGTTTTTTTGAGTAAATCCGAAATCATCAAGCGGTTAGCCCAACTTGACCCAATCCCATAAAAAAACGGCTCCTGCTAAGCAGGAGCCGTTTTTTTATGGGATTATGCGTTTTTACTCTTTCTTATACTGCTGAATTATTTTGTACAATGCCTTCTGCTTTTCCAGTTCTGGAAAGAACTCGAATAATTGAACGTGAGCATCATAATCCAGTGAAAGAGCGGCCTCTAACTGAATCAATGATTCGCGATAATGCCCTGCATGAATCAAATAAACTGCCGAGCGATAATATAAATCGGCTTCCTCAGGCATATCATTTATGCCCGACTGAATAATATCGTTAGCCCGCAGAAAATCGCCCTGATCGAACGGTACCAATGACCACGTCAGATAAACGTCGGGGTTTTCGGCATCTACTTCAGCCGCTTTCTCAAACGCTTCGACACTTGATAGTACGTTGCCAATTTTATATTCCGTTTCGGCTATCGCCAGATAATATTCGCCGTTCTGGTCGCTTAACTTAACCGCTTTTTGCAGAAAGGGCAGCGCTTCGTACCACTTGCCCGATTCACTTAAGCAAACGCCGATACCATACCACGCTTCGTCCCATTTGGCATCTAGCTTGATGGCTTCGCGATACTCTTTGATGGCCTCCGCAATGCGGTCCTGTTTTTCCAGGCTGGCCCCGAGGTGACAATAGGTATCAGCCGTAGCTTCTTCATATTTCAGTGTCTCGCGGTAGCAAGCTTCGGCCTTTTCGAACAACCCCAAATTCATGTAGGTATTGCCCAGATTAAAATGCGCCGATGCAAAATCGGCTTTGATAATGACGGCATAATCATACGCTTCAGCGGCCTCGGCATAACGCGCCAGTTTGCTGTAAGCGATTCCAATATTATACCAGGCATTGTACGAATACGGGTCCGTATCAATCAGTTGCTGGTAATAAGCCAGACTGTTTTCTAATTCGCCCGTTACGTCCAGGCAAAACGCCAGTTCATAAAGCGCATTTTCATTGTTGATATTCAGCGCAATAGACTTTTTGTATTGCGTAATGGCTTCAGCGTATTTACCCCAGTTTTGGTAACTCTGGCCCAGTTGAAACAGAATATCGTCCTTATCTTCGGCCCGGTCGAGCAGTTCCTCCAGTATCCGGATTGACTCCTCATAACGACCGGCCATATTCAGGACCGACCCCTGCATAAAGGGCACATCGAGATCGCCGGGGTTAAACAAAGAAGCCCGTTCCAGTAATTCCAGCGATTCATCGAATCGTTGAAAATTAGCTAAAATCTGGGCTTTGTCAAGCATCAGCTCCAGCGCATAAGGGAAGTTTTCCAGACCGGATTCGGCGGCTTTCAGCGCCTTGTCTAAATCACCTTGATTGAGGTAATGCTCAACCATCTGTTCATAGACATCCAAGTCAAAAAACTGGCTTTGTTGCTGGTCCAGCATCTGCTCAAAACGCCGGATTGATTCTTTAATATCGCCTTCTCGTTCTTCGAACTCTTGCTCCATGCTATTGCCTTCAAAATGTGGGCGGATAGGGGCCGCACCAATGGTGCGATTTATCCTTTGGCAGTGAAAT
>CAXVWN010000097.1:0-3550 GCA_964263725.1 Spirosoma sp. | reverse complement strand
CGCCGACGCTTCATTGCGATTTGTGCCAATAATCATCGGGATATTCGCTGAATACGCCGGAACGGCAGGCTCAAACGGATGAGCGGGCAATACGGTACCGTCCACCACCGGTTGCCACCCCGCCCGACCAACGCCCGGCGGTATTGTGGCTCCCATTTTCTTCTCGGCAGCCATTCCCGCTTCCGTTATGCGCCCAAAGGGAAGTTTGTGAATATCAGCGATGTTCGACCGGCTGAGTTTCAGATCAGCCAGCACATGCTCGGCTAATTGAGCTGCATAAGTATGCGTAGCCACCTGAACCGTCGAGCTACTTTCCGAAATGCCTTTATGAAACAGCCCCTTTGCCGACGGCATCGCCATAAGCGTCGTGACTTTGGCGGCTCCACCCGACTGACCGAAAGTCGTTACGTTGCCAGCATCGCCCCCAAACTGAGCAATGTTGTCGCGTACCCATTCGAGGGCCACCACCAAATCCAGCATACCCACGTTTCCCGATTGAGCGTACTGACTGCCATAGTCAGACAAATCCAGAAATCCGAAAACGTTAAGCCGATGGTTGATCGAAACAACAACGACATCCCCGAATCGGCTCAGGTTTTCGCCATCTTAGGAGGGGTGTTCCTGACTGGAACCGGAGAAAAAAGCGCCCCCATGCATCCAGAAAAGAACCGGTCTCTTTTTGCCATCGTTAACCCCCGGCGACCAGACATTCAGTCGCAGGCAGTCTTCCCCCTGCGAACCGTCGTTCCACTGATACAGAAATGCGTATTCTTCCGAACTCCAGCCGCCATTTGGTTTCTGGGGACAGACTGGTCCGTAAATCAATGAGTTACGCACACCGGTCCAGGGAGTAAGTTTGGCTGGTGGCATAAATCGAGCCTCCCCGGCAGTAGTTGCCGCGTAAGGTATTCCCTTAAAATTGACAATGCCATTATGCGTATAGCCGCGCACTTTGCCCGCCGTTGTTTCCACAACCGCATTCGATTCCGCAGCGATAACGCTGTCTTTTCGATTCGGTGCTGTGGGTTTGGCAATGACTTTTGACGTAATGGGGGAGATGCCAAGAGCGGTAGCGCCAAGGCCAAGCTTTTGAAGAAATTCTCTACGGTTATTGCTCATGGTTGCGTTCGTTTGATGTGATGTCAGTTTTGAGAAACTGACATCACATCATTAGATATTAATAGCCCGGATTCTGCGTCAATACACTTTTACCCTGATAATCAATCTGGGTTTGCGGAATGGGGATGTATTCGTCGCGGCCAGCGGTGAATTTGCCGCCACTGTAGGCAACGGGCAATTTCCTGGATTCATAGGACAGGAATGCATTTAACACAGTGGAAGCCGTTCCCCAGCGAATAAGATCGAAGAAGCGGTGACCTTCGCCCGAGAGTTCGAGTTTGCGTTCAAATTGAACTGCCGTTCGGGCCGCAACTTTATCCGTCCAGGGCGTTGTGTAGTTGGCAATTACGTAGTTCGCGGCATTCTTTCCGTCGGGCATCTTGACCCACGTATCGGCATTGGCTGCCCGCGTCCGAATTATGTTGACGTACTTGCGGGCCGTTTCCAGACTTCCTACTTCAATCTCGCATTCAGCCGCCATTAGCAGTACGTCGGCAAAGCGGATGATGTTGTAATTGATCGCCGAATAAGCATCCGTTGACGTACTGGCATCGGTCAGGATTTTGTCCTGCGATTTGTAGTAGATAAACTTTTTGGGCGAATAAGGCCCGGCGAAACTCTGATCGCGAATCCAGGCAAAGCCAGGATGAATCGACCAATCCAGATACGGAATGCCCCGACGACCAACCGACCAATCCAGACGGGGATCAACTGGGCCCGCATCAAGCGTAAATGGCTGATTTGAGAGAATACCCTGATCCGTTTTCAACTGGTTTGCATCCGAATTGTAGGAACCATCCAACAAAGGAAGTCCAGTGCCATCCACCCGAAACGAGTTCGCCAGTTCAAAACTGGGTGGGAAGTAACCGCAGCAACCCGCCGGACCACTCGAACCCGTATTGTACGGAAAGTTATTGGCCAGGTCGGTGGCGGCATTATCCGAACTACCCGTATTGGCCGCATTTTGAATGGCGAAAATCGACTCGGCATTGGTTTCTTTGGCCGCGTTAAAAATATCGGTATAGTTCGCTACGAGACCATATTTCGTACCACCCGACGTAACGCCGTTGGCAATCACCTGATCGAACAGCGTTTTGGCCTCTGTGTATTTCTTCTGATACAGGTAGGTTTTCGCCAGGTAAGCCATAGCTGCCCACTTGTTCGCCCGACCCACCAGCGTTTGGGTTTCAGGCAGATTATCGACAGCATACTTGAAATCGGCTTCAATTTTAGGCCAGATCTCTACATTGTTCGGTACTTTTTCGGCACCCGTTCCGTAACCCACCGATTCGTCTACATAGGGCACCAAATTGAAACTCCGTTTCAGATCGAAGTAATAGTGAGCACGCAGAAAACGGGCCTCAGCCGATATCCGCTGTTTGTCAGCCGCCGTTACATCGGCACTGGCTGATGGAAGCGCCCGTAGCACCGCATTCGCCCGGCTGATTCCTTCAAACATGGCACTCCATTTCTGACCAATGTCGAAAAGGCTGGGATATAACTGATACGTCATCCAAGGAATAAGATCACCATAGTCGCCTGAATTTGAGCCTTTGTTGGCTTCTCCCCCCGATATGCTTCCGCGCAACCAGTTAAAGGAACTGGCTACCCGCCGGAATCCGCGCCCGTTCAACTGGGCATACGACGACACCAGAATACCCTCAATACCAGCCTTGGATGTTAACTGGTCGCTGGACAATTGGCCGGTGGGTGACACTTCCAGAAACTTATCCTGGCAGGAAGAAGTCGACAACATCAGCGTTGCTGTCACTATTATTAATTTACTGGTAAGATTTTTCATGTTGCAGATTACTTGACATGTTAGATCAATGAGACTTGGTTAATACCCAATTTAGAAACCGAAACTGACACCCACATTGTAGCCCCGAGTTACTGGATAATTCCCCACATCAATCCCGAACGTAGCATCCGAGCCGCCACCTACTGCTGGGTCCAGACCGCTGTATTTGGTGATCGTAAACAAATTCGTTGCCGACACCGACACCCGCAACCGGCTTAGATTTGCCCGACTTAACAGTGCATTAGGAAAGGTATATCCCAGGTTCAGATACTGCATGCGCCCATACGAACCATTTTCAACGTAGTAAGAATTAGGCTGCGTGTTGGTACTGAAATTAGCGGCACTTTCGAAAATCGGTACGTTCGTGTTCATGTTGGTAGGCAACCATGAATCCTTCACTCTGGCGCTAACAGCAGCCCCCGTAAATGAGGGATAGAAGTCGGTAAACCACCGTTGGTTGTTGAAAATCTGGCTTCCCAAGGAGGCATATAAATTGGTATTCAGATCGAAGCCTTTGTACTTCAAGCCCAGCGTGATGCTGCCCGTAAACTTGGGAATTGGACTGCCCAGATATGTCCGGTCATTGTCATCAATCTTTTTATCGCCATTGATGTCCGCAAAACGGAACCG
>CAXVWN010000096.1:0-9438 GCA_964263725.1 Spirosoma sp. | reverse complement strand
CCCGACAACGGAGGGATCTTGACATTATCCAACGCGTGAGATCCCTCCGTTGTCGGGATGACAAAAAAAGATTTAAGATTAGAGAAAATCCTCTTTTATCCGAACGTCGGCCCGGCTGTCATCCTGTCCAAAAACCTACTTCTTCAACAACTCGTCTAAAATCTTTTTACCGTTTTGATTAGCCGCATTCAGCGCAACTGATTTTCGATACATGACAATAGCTTCCTCTTTTTGACCATTCTTTGAAAGTGCTTCGCCGTAGCTGTCATACACATTCCAGCTTTTGGGAAATAAGTCCACATTCAGTTTGAAAATTCCGAGTGCTTCCTTTAGTTTACCTCGGCTCATCATTCTATACGCCCAATCATTTAAGTCGTCCTCGGTGGGTTTGACGTCTGGATTCTTCGCCTTTAATTCATTCGCTACCTCGATGGAATGCTCAAAGCCGCGTTTCCGTAATTGCATGTGGAGAGCCGTAATGGGGTCGGATGCGGGAATTTCCGGGTTATAGTAGCCTGCCAGTTCATCCATAAATTCCTCCGGAAAAGAACCTGCCAGATTCGTTAAAACAACAACCGCTAAATCATCATCGGGATACACAAATAAGGCCGAGCGCCCACCGCCCGTTGTAATTACCGCCCGGTGTTTGGGTCGGGGTTTTGTTACCCAGCCGATTGCCCATTGAGTCGGCGAGCCATTCTTATACATTCCCGCTGTCCAGAGCGTATTGAGTGCAGCTTTTGTTTTGAGGAGTTTGCCCTGCTGTAACGCAATAACCCAATGGGCCATATCGTCGGCTGTGCTGTTCATGCCCGATGCCGTCCGGCGAAAGGGCGGAAATTCCTCATACGCATTGGTGAGTTTATCTTCGCTCAACAACTGCCCGTCAATTTTCCTGACGTACCCATATGATTGTGTTTTATTGGGAATAACATCACGCGAATCGCCAAAGTCGGTGCCTGTCATACCGGCCACCTGAAATTACCGCTCTCTGAAAACCTGAGCGAATGGTTTCCCACTGAATTTATCAATGATTTTCCCCAGTAAAGCATAGTTCGTCTGGTTGTAACTATACTGCTCACCCGTTGGGAAATCCATCGGCATAGCCTTGGTTTTCTCCCAAACGGTCTCCTCGTTGAATCCTCCGCCAATACCCTCTTTTGTTGTATTAAGAACTCGGACAATATCCGGCAGACCAGAAACATGGGTCAACAATTGCCGTATCGTTATGGGCTGCCATGTTTCAGGAAGTCCGTCGAGATAGCGGGACACCGGAGCGGTAAGTTCTACTTTCCCTTCCTCAACCAACTGCATAATGGCAATGCCGGTGAAGGCTTTCGTGCAGGAATTGATAGAGAAAACGCTTCGGTTCGTAACCTGAGCAGAATCCTGAATATTGACAATGCCATAGGATTTGAGCAGAACAATTTTTCCACGCTGAACCACCGCAACCTGAAGCCCCGGAATACGACGCTCCTGCATTTCACGTCGTACCAGCGTTTCGACATTGGCAAGTTGGACATTGGCTGTTTGCCCATAAGAAAAATTGCTCTCGGCTATAACGAAGAAAAGCACAGCCATGAAGTGTCGGGTAATCATAAAATAAGGGTTTCGCTGGAAACTCCTGATTTACCAGAAGGTTACTCGTCAGGCGTCAATTTTTGACAAGTCGAATTAACCAATTGTAGCGCAATTTACCCCGCGGTTAAAGCCAAACCCGCCTTGTATATAGTCTCATCTTTAGGCCCTTACCGGTTGTAGTAGATTTGATTCATCAAAAGAAACAGAAAACGCTAGTCAAATCATGAAAACTTCTCACGTAATTACCCTCCTGGCCATTATTATCACGCTTGGCGTAAGTTCATGCAGCAAAAAATCGGACGATATTGCCCCAAGCCAAACCACAACGACGAACCCGGCAGTAGTGGGTTTTCAGGTAAAAGTCGATGGTAAGGTTTACGCACCCGATTTCGCTTATGCCCTGGCCAGTTCGCCGGGTGATGATGGTTATTACGCCATTTATGGCCTCGATAGTAAAACAAGTGACGTTGTTGTGCTCGGTTTACCAAAGACAACCGTTGAGGGAACCTATCCGATGAATAATGTCAACGTAGGTATGTTGTCGCTTAATAAAGAAGATTTTTCTACGGTAAATGGAGGAACAGGCACGATCACCATTACCAAAAAGACGGCCACGAACCTGACTGGCACATTTAGTTTCACCGCTTATGATGTAACCGCCACGGTAAAACGAACGCTGACGGAAGGCACCTTCAACGTCAATATTCGCTAAGATTTCCGATTATCACAAACAACATATACTTACTACAAATACGGCCAGTTCTTAGGACTGGCCGTATTTGTAGTAAGTACTTCAACAGAATATAACATATTCCCTATGAGCTATTTATCTGAAACCAACTACCCAAAGCATTGGCCGAGAAAACCCCTGCTCAATAATCATAAACGTGCTCAATTTTTACGCCCTGCTCATTTACGAACCGAATAATCTTGTCTAATCGGCCAACGGGAGTTACCAGGGCAACACGCTTCAGACCCGGTTGAGTTAGGATGGGCTGCGTGAATACCAATCGAAAATCGGTTGATGTTGGGTGCCAGGTTTCCGGGGCCAATACGGTTAGCATAATGGCGGAATTGTTCCCGGCAATTTCGCGAAATATAATTCCCTGCTGTGCCAGAGCAGAAGCCGCCGGATGAAACGCTTCGTAACGCGGCAACAGTAATAATGCCGAGCCATCGGTCTGCGTTTTCAGGACGTTAATACCAGCAATAGAAGCAGGCAACCGATCTACTAAAACGGCGGTTTTTGGCAGGGCTTCGTCGTAAGATGCTTTGGTGCCAAGTTTGATCAGATAGCCATATCCGGCTTTAACCAGCAATTCCGTTAGCAGCATATACTTGCGATCACACTTGCGAAAAAAGTAAGGGCCAAAAAACGATGTGCCAGTGAGCAACGCAGGAATACGGGATGTAAAGTCGAATTCGTACCAGGGCGATACCCGAATAAAGTCCACGTAATCCTGCGCGAACTTGGCATTAAAAGCGTCTTCTTCGGTCACGACGGCCCCGTTTTCGGGGTTGGTTAACCGCCCAACAACTGTCTCGTACAGCGCTTTTAATGTGTACTCAACTGTGGTACTGACGCCAATTACCCAAATCATAATATGATAGCCGGTGTTGAACGGAAAACTGCTTTTAATCTGATCATACATGATGCCATAACTCTGCCAGAGCTGTTTAACATGGCCCATATAGGGAAATGTCGTGGTCGTATGGGTACGGGCATAGGTCGCTTGTTCGGCGGGGCTGTGTACCAGAAACCATTCTGGATAGGTTAGAAACGTCTGATCGGCAGGCCGGATATGTTCGGCGGGGGTAACGGGATGAGGGTTGCTAACGAGCCAGTCCGTTGGCACCACCCGCCCTGCTCCAGCCGGAATCGTCAGCAAATGCCGCCCTTTCCGAAAAAACAGAAAGCTGGCCACGAGTACCATAATAATGGTCAGAACCGGGAGCCTGAGCATGGAAGGATATTTTTAAGGTATTCAGATTTTTGTAAACAGAACCAGTGTATTATCAGACGGGTCATGGGCTTGAAGGAGCCGCTTGCCCGCATCCGTAAACCCAACCTTCGTGATAAGTTTACTCCACTCTTCAATTGGTTTAAATTCCTTGTAATCCTCCTGATCCGTTTCCCAACTAATGTTCAACCCGAGGTTAAAGACTGTATGCACGAGCGATACGAACTTGGCCATGTCGTCGGTTTTAACGTCATGGTCGCGGAGAATAAACCAGCCACCCGGACGCAGAATTCGCCGGACTGACGTCATGAAACCTGCCAGCATTTCGGGCCGGGCGTGGTGCAGTCCAATGAGACAAGTCACCAGATCAACGCTCTCATCGGCAATAGCATTTGGTGAGATTGGCTCGTAATTAGTCGATTCAACAAAGGTGCCGATTTTACTCAATTGACCCCGTTCCATAATGTCGGCGGGGCTATTGGTTGGCGCGACATCGTTGATCAGATAAATAGGGCCGCTGATTGACAAGTGTTTACGCAAATCGCTGATGTATCGGCCCGGCGAACCAATTTCGGCGTAGCCATTTACCTGAGCGCCTTTCGGCAGCAATTCCAGCATCTGCCGGGTCATTTCTTTTTTCTGCGTTTTGAGGGCAGGCAATGCATAGGTCAACTCCGAAAGAAAGGGCTTAATGCTGGGCAATCGGTCCTGTACGGTTTTATAAATGCGCTCATCAGACGTTTCCGTTTTGGTCACTTCCTGAATCAGGTGGTGAAATTTATCTTCGGGGTAAAGATGAAAGACGACTTGCAAAAACCGGTAAAACGCATCGCGCGATTTCGTTTGATCGAATACAGCGTGAAATTCGGAAGGTAAGGTTGTCATGGTTTAGTGAGTAAAAGGTTGTTACACAGAGATACATGGAGTATAAAAGAGATTCACAAAGATTTTTATAATTCCCCGTACATCTCTGTGTCATAATCTCTCTGATAATATGTATCCCAAAATACGTTGTGAAACCGAAAATTCGGGTCTAGTTTTTTCTTTAGTGCAAACAGTTTTCCGGCATTTGGATACGCTCCGTGAAATTGCTCCGATGTGGCATGAGCCTGATAAGGAAGGTAATAGGCCCCACCAACCGCTATAGCCGCGTCGATTAGTTCGCGAGTCCAGATGGCTACTTCATTTTTAGCAATATCATTAGTTCGCTGCTTGTAATACACCACAAAGGCAAAAACTTCTTCCCGCGCCCAGGACAGATAGGAGTCTGGATCGGCGTGAGCATGCCGAATTGAAACGTTGATGACATTGACTTTATAGCGATTAAAAATCGCGCTCATCGTCTCCGAAAACGTCTCGAAATGTCGGACGGGAACGAAATATTCCTGTAACACATACGTGCGTTTCGTGCGGGAACGCGGCTCCAGTTCGGCCACGTCGTAACCGGCTTCGTAGTTGCGCCAGTGAATAGGCTTGGCCAGGTAAAGGAGTGGATCGACAATGTGCTCCCGACGCCATTTGCCCGAAGCCGTTTCGGTAAACGCCCACATGAAATAGCGTTCCAGCGGATAAGACTCCCGAAGTGGCATCAGCCGGGTTTTTACCGTCGGTTTCTCCGTCGTTTTGACCCACGTAACGGCTCTCATATTCGTAAAGGAAGGCGGGTACATATCGCCATTATGGAAAACCGCTTCGGGATTGTCGCGGATGGTCTTGGCAAAATAGGGACGATAATCGGAGCGCACCAGTTTGTAATGATCCCGCCGGACAGCGATATTCTGTTCGAGGTCCAGTTCGGTGGTTACAATAATCCCCAGACCATTGTAGCCGCCGATAATACCAAAGAACACCTCCGAATTTTCAGTACGGCTGGCAAACACCAGCGACCCATTGGCCAGCAAAACCTCAACGGAACGAACGGACAGAATTAACGGGCCGTGCCCCATGTAACGACCATGACAGTTTACACCCAGTGCGCCACCAACGGTGAAATTGGCGTAGGTTTGCATGATCTTGATACTCAGATCATAAGAATCAACAAACCGTTGAATATCACTCCATCGAATCCCCGCTTGCACCTTTATAACCCGGTCTTCTTTTGAGAATTGGAGAACCTGATTTAAGCCACGCATATCGATATGAAGACTGTGCGGGCTGGCCGTTTGCCCACCCATACTAAAGCGGCCCCCTCCCACCGAAACGGGCCCGGTTGTGGTACGTAATCGTTCCTGTAACTCATCTACCGATGCAGGCCGGAAAACCTCAGCGACAACAACCGGATTAAGCTGGGTTACGTCATTGATGATTCGTTCAGAGGTTTTTGTCGAAGTAAGTGCCTGACCAGTATCATTTTTAAAGTAATCCGCTGCCTCGTCCGGCACGGTCCCGTACATGTTTTCTCTGGGGGTGCCTTTTTTGAAGCCAAGTAAATAAACTAACCAGATTGCCCCCAAAACTGGAATCAGAACAATCAGTAACCAATAGCCGGATCGATTTACATCGTGCAGCCGTTTTGTCCCCGTAGCCACCAGCGATCCAATCAAAAGTGGATACAGAAAATAGGTCGCCCCTTCGCCAACGAAATCATGTAGTAGAGTGTGCAGCACGTAAAACGTACTCCAGATAAAGGCGGAGACTATCCAGTAAGTAAAGCGTTGGACACGGCCCCGGCTCGTGAAAAGAAGGTAACTGAGAGGAAGTTTATCTTTCAAGCGCATAGACCGGGCAAAGATAAGAGAGCGGCTATTTATCTGGCTGATTCACAAGGTCTTTTTAGCCAAAGGCAAGTTGTATCATACATACCGTTTGTACAAGTAAAAGATGGCCTGTACAGTGTATTCAAAAGAAGACTGGCAGCAAAATTTTGCTACCCGTCTTCTTGACAATTCTGTAAAACGCTTTCATTAAATGCAGCTATGACTGATGCGCATTTTCACTTATTGACAAGCCAAAGGACTCTAATTTAGCACACGTTGATAGGTAATCGACATGGCAAATTCCCTGAATTCCTAAACCCTCGGCAACACTCACAAATAAAGGCCGATCGTCGAGGTAAAGGATTTGATCAGCCGGAACCTGCGCGATGTCGAGAGCCACGCGAAAAATATCGGCGTCGGGTTTGCGGAAGTGAACGAAGGAGGAAGAAATGAAGAAATCCACGAATTCATTCAGCTTGAATGTCTGAATGCGATAGGCGTTCAGTTCACGACCTTCATTGTTGACGACGGCGACTTTTAAGCGGTAGGTTTCTTTTAGCTGTCGAATTAAAGCAATCATGTCGGGATAAGGCTTCGATTGTGCAAACATGAATTCCCGAAAGGTGTCCATCGTAAACGACCGGGGCTCGTAAAAAACTACCCGATCGAGGTATTCATTCATTGTCAGTTTACCCACCTCATAGGTATCGAAAGTCAAATGATGTCGTTCTTCCATTTCGGGCAAATTCAAGCCGAACGTATCAGCGGCTAATTTACGAGATTGATGGCCCCAGCCATTCGTCAGCAAAACGCCCCCGATGTCCACAAATAAGGTCGTGATGGGTAGGTCTCTTTTCGGTTGGTTCTGCGTTTTTATCATACGTTCGTCCATATTACAATTTACTTCGCCAAATATCCGCCATCGTCGGGACACTATGGCCCTGTAACGAAAGAAGCTTTGGTTGAACTCAACTCTATAACCAGTTCGGCAACTTCTTACGCTTTCCTCATACATATAAACGTCTTGTCTGTCACGCACCGTTTGCGTGACAGACAAGACATATTTTAAAGCATTATGGAAACGTATTTTAGCTCGCCAATGGGGGCTTATTTTGGCGTTTCTTCCCCCTTGGGTTTGAGCGAACCACGGGCGATGGGTTCGGGCTTCGATTGGGGAGTGACAAAACGTAGTAACGTCGCCGTTGCGTACGAGGACTTAGGTAACCTGGTGATAACGAGCTGATAAGATCGGGTACCGATAACCAGATTGGAATAGGCCATTTCTTTCCCCGATTCCTGCAACAAGCTCCAGTTGGCCATTGGTTCCTTGGCAATCAACGTTTCGTCCTCTTCCGATAGCGCTGCGAAAGCTGTGTCGGGCAGGAATCGTTTACCACTAATGCCCTCTATAGCCGAAACGATGGAAGGCGGAGTTGGCACCACAGATTTGGTTTGGGCTTCGGCTGATAATGTCATCAGCAACAACGGCAAAATCAGAAGTAATCCTTTCATAGCTTTATCCGAAGGCGGTGCCTTTCGATTTTCGTGATGTTGGTTGGGGAAACCACAATGGCGCTGGAAACGGGCAAACAATCCAAAGAATGTCCATCTGGATTTCCCTATCTTGTTTAGTATAAACTCTTTTTTGCCAAAGAAGGCCGGACCACGACACTAATTTATTTATCGACGTGCCTTTCTGTCAGCCAGATAGCGCAATGAATTTACACTAATAACGCGTTAAATCTTTACCTATTGATCGGCCAGGCGATCCAATCTTGAGGCATTTTGTATGAAAAAACAATCCATAAAATCCGTAACAATAGTCTTCCTATTCAGTCTTTTTTGGTCGCTTGAAGGATGGGCACAGCCCATCGCGGAGAAGGTTAAGAAAGTGCTTTTTCTGGGAAACAGTATTACCTACGCAGGCAGCTACATCACTGATATCGACGCTTATTTTGCCACGCATTATCCTGAACGGAAGGTCGAGTTTATTAACGTAGGATTACCCAGCGAAACAGTATCGGGACTTTCGGAAGAAGGTCACGCAGGAGGCCGTTTTCCCCGTCCCGATTTGCATGAACGCTTGCAACGGGTACTCGACAAAACAAAACCCGATCTGGTTTTTGCCTGCTACGGCATGAACGATGGCATTTATTTACCTTTCGACGAAGACCGTTTCCGCAAATTCAAAGAAGGTATTTATTGGCTGCATGAAGAATTATCGAAAACCGGTGCCCGAATTATTCACCTTACCCCGCCAATTTATGATGAATTAAGAGGGCCGGACAAGGGCTATTCAAACGTTTTAGATATTTATTCCAATTGGTTATTAGAGCAAAAGAAGGTAGCTAACTGGGAAGTAGCCGACTTGCACTATCCCATGAAACACTATCTGGAAGCCTACCGTGCCGTGGATGCCAAATTGGCTATCGACGGTTTTGCTTTGGCCAATGATGGCGTACACCCCGGCGACGTGGGTCATTGGCTTATGGCAAAATCCATCCTGTTATATCTGGGAGAAAAAAGCGTGGCCGGTTTCCCAACGATCAAAGCCGCCTTATCAGCAATACCGCATGGCGATCAGGTTTTGACCTTGGTAAACGAGCGGCAACTGATCATGAAAGACGCCTGGCTTACAGCCACGGGTCACAAACGCCCCGAAATGAAAACAGGCTTACCTTTGGAAGAGGCTCAAACGAAAGCCCGGCAACTGGACACACAGATACAAGCGTTGCTAAACTAAGCTTGGATTACTACCAATTAGTTAATCTTACCAATCCCTTGCGCTGTTTAGAATGTTCGCTAAGTTTATAAGGTTCTTGTTTGGCTTTCGTCGCGCCGGGCAATGAGAAAATAAATCAGAAAGCCAATTGACAGACAGATCGCTTCAATTCCAAAGGGTAATGATGAATGGCCTGGTTTATAAGGAAGAAATTCCAGTACGACTAAACCGAGTCCACCGAAGAAGAATAGTAAGCCCCATTTAAGAGCGTCTAAACTAAGGCCAACTGGCTTTAATAAGGCTTTTACAACCGAGGCATCCATCTGACCAGTATCGATGATTCGTTTTTGGAGCCGATACTTAAGGACGTTATTAATAATGACTGCTATCGATATAAACATGGTAATCGGGATAAGGAC
Organism: Spirosoma sp.; assembly: GCA_964263725.1. Taxonomy (GTDB): domain Bacteria; phylum Bacteroidota; class Bacteroidia; order Cytophagales; family Spirosomataceae; genus Spirosoma. The sequence continues at coordinate 59 of CAXVWN010000096.1, read as the reverse complement.
ACCGGTATCAAACATGGAACAGATTGGTTTAAGATTGATTTTGCCAGTAGACAGTTGCC
>CAXVWN010000095.1:0-17248 GCA_964263725.1 Spirosoma sp. | reverse complement strand
TGAGTAGCTACGTGGGGATCAGATAAGCGCTGAAAGCATCTAAGTGCGAAACTGGCCTGAAGATGAGTGTTCCGGTATAAAGGGGTGTTGGAGACGACGACGTTGATAGGCGGCAGGTGGAGGTGTAGAGATACATAGAGCTGAGCCGTACTAATGGCCCCGGAAGCGTGTTTACTACTCGCTTTACAATATAAATACCTATTTACTAAGCAGTGAAGTTATTGAGTTTATAAAATCAGAGTCTCTCTCTGTGGGAAAAAAGACTACGACATTGACTGTAAAGAGTCAGAAGAGTCAATTAGGTTGGTGCTGGTAAGGCGGGTGTTCACCTCTTCCATTTCGCACAGAGCCGTTAAGCCCCGTACTGCCGATGGTACTGCTGTCATAAGCGGGAGAGTAGGAAGGTGCCACCTATTGAAATAGTGAGAGCCTGTCCATCTGGACAGGCTTTTTGCATTTTGTGCACTCTTGAAAATAATAGTCTAATAATACAGATGCATTAGTAGATCAAGTAAATTTACCCCTTCTCGTACCGCTATAACAAATGAGACTTTTCATACTAAATGCGCCCTTCTTTACTCACACTGGCATGTTTATTCTATGCCTTAACTACGTCATTTTCTCAGTCGATTTGGCAGAAAATTGATCCTGTTGATTTGATTAACCCCTTAATGGGAACGGCCTCAAAACCAAGCTTATCAACTGGTAACACGTACCCAGCTATTACTTTACCTTGGGGAATGAATTGCTGGATGCCACAAACAGGTAAAATGGGTGATGGATGGGCCTATACATACGACGCAGACAAACTTCGCGGGTTTAAGCAAACGCACCAGCCAAGTCCCTGGATTAATGATTATGGTCAGTTTGCTATCATGCCTATCACTGGTAAACTTCGATTCAATGAAGATGAACGCGCTAGCTGGTTTTCCCATAAATCGGAAATTGCCAAGCCTTATTATTATAAAGTTTATCTGGCCGATCATGACGTAACGACCGAAATCAGCCCAACTGAGAGAGCTGCTGCCCTGCGTTTTACATTTCCACAAACAGAAGAGGCCTACGTCGTAATTGATGCGTTGGACAAGGGTTCATACATAAAGATTATTCCCAAGGAAAACAAAATCATTGGCTATACAACTAAAAATAGCGGAGGTGTGCCCGATAACTTTAAAAACTACTTCGTTATTCAATTCAATAAACCGTTTGCTAATACGACTGTGTGGCAGGGTAAACAATTAGAGGCAAAAGAAGTCGAACTAAAAGCTGATCATGTGGGGGCTGTGGTTGGCTTTAAAACCCGCAAAGGAGAACAGGTATATGCACGTGTAGCCTCATCGTTCATAAGTGCTGAGCAAGCCGAACGAAATCTGAATGAAATTGGGAATGACTCTTTTGATACTGTTAAGGATAAAGCTAAAACTGTCTGGAATAAAGAACTTAGCCGGGTAACGGCTGAGGGTGGGACCGATGATCAACTTCGTACGTTCTATTCGTGTCTTTATCGGACAATGCTCTTTCCCCGCAAATTCTACGAGCTGGATGCCAGCCAGAAAATCGTACATTACAGCCCATACAATGGGAAGGTATTACCTGGCTATATGTTCACCGATAACGGATTTTGGGACACGTTTCGGGCTGCTTTTCCCCTCTTTAATCTACTTCAACCAATCCTGAATACTCATATTATGGAGGGTTTGGTAAACGCATATAAAGAGAGTGGATTTCTGCCCGAATGGGCAAGTCCGGGGCATCGAGACTGTATGGTCGGGTCAAATTCGGCATCTATTATTGCTGATGCTTATCTGAAAGGAGTTCGAACGGGCTACGATATAAATACGCTTTACGAGGCCATTCTGAAAAACACCGAAACGGAAGGTCCCCTTAGCTCAGTTGGCCGTAAAGGCGCTAGTTATTATAATAAGTTGGGCTACGTACCCTACGATGTAAAGATCAATGAAAATGCTGCCCGCACGCTGGAATATGCATATGATGACTTTACGATTTATCAACTAGCAAAGGAACTGAAGCGGCCACAGGTAGAAATAGACCGATTTGCCAAACGGTCTCAAAACTACCGTAATCTCTTCGATCCGACGACGAAGCTAATGCGGGGAAAAAATGAAAACGGTACCTTTCAGGCCTTGTTTAATCCCTTCAAATGGGGTGATGCCTTCACCGAAGGCAATAGCTGGCACTATACATGGTCGGTTTTTCACGACGTGCAAGGCTTAACCGATCTAATGGGTGGCCGTCGTGAATTTGTAAAAATGCTGGATTCTGTTTTCGTCGTGCCGCCTGTTTTCGATGATTCCTATTATGGCTCTGTGATTCATGAGATTCGCGAAATGCAGATCATGAATATGGGCAATTATGCGCATGGCAACCAGCCTATTCAGCATATGATTTATCTATACAATTATGCAGGACAACCTTGGAAAACGCAGTATTGGGCTCGGGAAGTCATGAATCGACTTTACCAGCCTACTCCCGATGGCTATTGTGGTGATGAAGACAATGGACAAACATCGGCCTGGTATGTATTCTCTGCCATGGGTTTTTACCCTGTTTGCCCAGGTACAGATCAATACGTACTAGGAGCTCCTCTGTTTAAAAAAATAACGGTGAAGCTGGAAAATGGCAAGGCATTAGTTATAAATGCGCCCACCAATAGCGATCAGAATCGGTACATTAAAGCGTTAAGTGTGAACGGGAAGCTATATAATCCTACTTGGTTGAGTCATAAAGAATTAATGACGGGGGGGCGGCTTGATTTCCAAATGACGGATAAAGCAAATACACAACGGGGTACCAATATAGATGACGCTCCTTACTCGTTTTCATCGGCTAAGAAGTAAATAGCGAAACCTATCCACGTTCCCAAAACTCGCTTATCATTTTCAATACCTCATCTACCGAATCGGCTACAAGCAATAAAGTGCGATTTTCAGCTTTAAGGAATCCGTCGGCAACCATGCGGTCGAGTTGCTGAAGCATAAGATCGTAGAAACCGTTTGTATTTACGATGGCGATGGGACCGTCATAAAGTTTTAGTTGGCGCCAGGCCAGAATCTCGAATAACTCATCCAACGTTCCGTAACCGCCCGGCAAAGCAATTACGCCTTTGGCTAATTGTACCATTTTAAACTTCCGCTCATGCATGGTCTCTACGAAATGCAGTTCAGTGAGCGTAGTATGAGCCACTTCAAGATTGGCCAGGAAGTTGGGAATTACGCCCGTTACTTCGCCCCCATTTTGCAATACGGCATTGGCTACATTGCCCATCAGACCAAAACCGCCCCCGCCATAAATAAGACGAACGCCATTAGCCGCCATTTTTTCGCCAAGTTCAACGGCTACTTCGTTATAAATCGGGTTGACGCCGAGACTCGACGCACAGTAAACGACAATGCTTTGCATAGATAAATAAATCAGGGAATGGACAGAAACGCGTTACAGAAGTTTATCAGCCAGCGCTTTCATATCTAGTCCACCAAACTGGCCAGAACTCATCAGCAGAAAAACGTCGGTAATACCGCGTTGCTGACTAAGATAAGTTTGTAGTTCCTCTGGATTGCCAAAAAGCTGTATATCAGATCGGTCAAAAGCCGCGTTAAGTTCCTTTGCTGTAATCGAGTCTGGTACGTTTGCGTCAACATACACGATAGCTTGGTCAGCAACATCCAGCGTGCCTTTATATTGTTCCAGAAACGATTTGTTGAGACTACTGAACGTGTAAAGCTCTACAACGGCAATCAACTTCTGGTGAGGGTACTGTTGCTTTACAGCCTCTGTCGTGGCTTCGACTTTGGCGGGTGAGTGGGCGAAATCGCGGTATAAAATCCGTTTACCAGCCTCTGCAATTTTTTCCAACCGCATAGCCACGCTCCTAAACGTCGGAATGGCTTCGTAAAACTGCTCTTCGGTGATGCCTATGCGGTCGCAAAGTGTCATCGCTCCAGCAATATTTTTCAGATTATGCTGGCCAAATATAGTTACAGGCACTTTCATGCCGTTTTTTGTCAACAAAATAGTCTGACCTTCAACGATAGTACTTGGATGGGCTACGTAAGGAATCTTGGTAATATCAGTGCGATCTTTCTGGCCAATTACATCGAGCATATCGTCAGATTCATCGAAGATTAGAATGCCCGCTTTCGGCATGGCTTCGGCCAATAATTCAAATGCGTCAACATATTCGTCCCAGGTTGGATAAATATTAACATGGTCCCAGGCAATGCCGCTAATGAGCGCAATATGGGGTTGATAGTGTAAAAACTTTGGCCGGGAATCAATTGGAGAGGATGGATATTCATCGCCTTCAAGAATAATAATCGGCGCGTCGGGGGTTAGTTGAGCCATTGTCTCAAAACCATCGACTGGTTCGCCAACCAGGTAATCAAATTTGCGATTATGGTATTTCAAAACATGCAGAATCATGGCTGTTATGGTCGTTTTGCCGTGACTACCGGCAATTACCACCCGCTGCTTCTGCTGGCTCTGCTGATACATAAATTCGGGATAAGAATAAATGGTCAGTCCCAACTCCAAGGCCTTAACGAGCTCCGGATTATCTTTATGAGCGTGCATGCCAACAATAACTGCACTTAAGTCAGGTTTGATTTTCTCCGGAAACCAGCCTACTTCAGCGGGTAGTAAGCCGTGCTTTTGCAAACGTGTTCGCGATGGTTCGTAGATCTCATCATCGGAGCCAGTAATTATGTAGCCTTGCTGTTGAAGCGCCAGTGCAAGGTTGTGCATGGCACTGCCGCCAATGGAAATGAAGTGGATAGCCTGAGACATTCGGTAAAATCAATCAGTGTCGAGCAACAAAAGTAGACGTTCTTTTTGGTTTGAAGAAAGAAGATAATGCTTCGGGTAAATAACCATGTTTCGGTACTATTAAATTTACACCATTTCCGAATCAAACGTCTTACTTTTTCGTTGACTATCGTGCGTATAGGCTCTACTTGGAAAGCCCGATTTTCGGGGCCAAATTCGTGCCTGTTTTTTTGAACACAAACCGCAACGGCCGGTACGCCGGAGCGGGACCGCCCATTTTATACGTCGAACGTAGGGATGAAGACATACTATGACCTGATTGACCAGACGTTTGAGTTCCCCACGCGGGAGTTCAATGTCGAGAACAATGAACTGATGTTTAATAATGTCCCACTGATGGACATTGTCAAGGAGTACGGTACGCCCTTGAAACTAACGTATTTACCGAAAATAACAGAGCATATTGAGCATGCCAAGCTGCTGTTCAAGAATGCGCTCAAGCGGTATAACTACAAGGGTAGCTACACGTATTGCTACTGTACTAAGTCATCCCATTTTAAGTTTGTACTCGACGAAGTTCTTAAGAATAATGTACACCTTGAAACATCATCGGCGTATGACATTCAGATTCTCAGGGAGTTATATAAATCCGGGAAGGTAAACAAGAGTACGTACATTATCTGCAACGGCTACAAACGACCGCTTTATACGCAATATATTAGCGAACTTCTTAACGAAGGATTCACGAATTGTATTCCGGTTCTTGACAATCTGAAGGAAATTGAAGCGTATGAAAATACGATAACCACAGATACAGTCAACTTCGGAATTCGAATCGCCACGGATGAAGAGCCTAACTTTGAATTCTATACCTCGCGTTTAGGTATTCGCTATAGCGATGTAAATGAATTGTATCGCAGTAAAATTCAGCCAAATGAGAGGTTTAAGCTAAAAATGCTGCACTTCTTCATCAACACGGGCATTAAAGACAGTGCTTACTACTGGAGTGAACTGAGCCGGTTCATGTATAAATATTGCGAACTGCGGAAGATGTGCCCTGATCTCGACTCAATTGATATTGGGGGCGGTATGCCGATCCAGACGTCGTTCCAGTTTACGTACGATTATCAGGCCATGATCGACCAGATTGTGGAAAGCATTCAGTGGATTTGCAATAAGAGCAATGTGCCGGTACCGCATATTTTCACTGAATTTGGCTCGTATACTGTGGGCGAAAGTGGTGCGGTAATTTATAAAGTTATTGATCAGAAGTTGCAGAACGATAAGGAGTTGTGGTACATGATCGACGGTTCGTTCATTACGCAACTACCGGATTCGTGGGGTCTGGGACAGAAATATATTATGCTGTCGGTCAATAACTGGGAGAATCCGTATCAGAAGGTCAACCTCGGCGGCTTAACCTGCGATTCGCACGATTTTTATAATACCGAAGCTCACAGTGCCGATTTATACTTGCCGATTTTCGATCAGGACGCCGAAGATCAGTATATTGGCTTGTTTCATACCGGTGCCTACCAAGAATCGCTAGGAGGCTATGGAGGTATTCAGCACTGTTTGATTCCGGCTCCGCAACACGTTATTGTCGACAAGGATGAAGAAGGGAATTTGCGTACCCGGCTATTTGCTCCAGAGCAAAATAGCGAAGTAATGCTCAAAATTTTGGGCTACGGTGACGCTGAACCCGGCATGACCGAACTCGAAGCAACTGAAGCGGCTGATGAACGTGAAGAGGAAGCGGAGTTAATAAAGGAAGAGAGTTAAATTTCTGCCTTTAGCTAACAAAAAGGCCAACAAAAAAAGGAGGGTCGTATAGTTTTTGGCACTATATTCGTTTATCAATCTGAAGGTTAGAGCAAAAACGGGACTATATATTCATGAAAAGACTACTGATTTTTGGGGCCGTACTGGCGACGTTATCGCTTGGGTCGTGTGCCCGTAAGGCAAATTGCCCCGCGTACGGAAGTGTGCAGAAACCTGCATCGGGTCAGGTTCGGGCGTAGAATAAAGAATTCTGAAACAGAAAATACCTCTCGTCTTTTCATTAAGACAGGGAGGTATTTTCTGTTTCAGGCGTAGTCTAAGACAAATTTCGAAGCTTCCAGTAAACTAGTAACGCAACCATCATAGTCTGCCGAAGGAATTGGTTCGTGAGCAATTCGTACCGTTCGCACACCTACACGCCGACCAGCCTGCATGTCACGTATGGCATCGCCAATCATCCAGGATTCGTCGGCTTCGATGTCATATTTAGCCATTGCCTTTTCGAGCATCAACGAACCGGGTTTGCGGGTAAGCGACTCCGTATCGTATTTGGGGTGATGAGGGCAGTAATAAATATCGTCAATAAGTTGTCCACACTGATCCTGCAAATAATTGTAACAGGCCATCACATCATCGCGTGTATAAAGCCCCCTGGCAATACCAGCCTGATTAGTAATCACAATTAACAAATAACCTGCATCTTTCAATGAACGCAATGCTTCGGGCACACCAGCCGGGATAATAAAATCCTCTATCCGGTACACGTAGTCCGTTCGGTCTTCATTCAATACGCCGTCTCGGTCCAGAAAAATGCACTTGTTCATTGATGATAGATGATATTAGAATAAGCAATAATGCAATTATTAAGCCATATAATTGCATTATTGCCTTATAAATTATTGTTAATTTTTGCGAACAACTGTAATTGCTTTCATTGTCTAGCAGAAAGTCTACGCCAATTATACCGCCAAATCCAGTAAACGCTGTTCTAAAGCCTGAATTTTGGATTCGGCATCGGCAAGTTTCTGGCGTTCGCGGTCAACTACATCAGACTTAGCATTAGCCACAAACCGTTCGTTCGACAACTTCTTTAGCGTTGAATCACGGAATCCAATGTTATACTCAAGATCCTTGCGCGTGCTGGCGATTTCTTGCTCCAGGTCAATTTCTCCGGCAATGTTGACAAAAAACTCGTCGCCTTTAATAAGAAAAGATAATCCTTCGGCTTTTTCATCGACGTAGCTGATCGTGGAGACATTCGCTATTTTCTGCACCAGCGATTCCAGCGGCTGGAAGTGATCAGGCTGTGTTGTTTTGATCGCCAGCGGAAGTTCGATTTTGGGCGAAATCTGTTTGGCATTCCTGATATTACGCACGTTGGAAATTACTTCAAACAGTGTCTCAAAATCAGTCAGTATTTGGCTGTCAACCGCTCCGGCTTTCGGGAAAGCTGAGATGCAAATGCTCTCACCATCTTTGCGGTCGCGAATATCCTGCCAGATTTCTTCGGTAATGAATGGCATAAAAGGATGTGCCAGTCCCATTAACCGTTCGAAGAAATTGATGGTAGCCTCGTAAGTAACCCGATCAATGGGCTGCGACGAGCCGGTAGCCGGGTCGAACGGGGGTTTGATCAGTTCGAGGTACTGTGAGCAGAAATCATCCCAGATCAGCTTGTAAACCGATTGCAGGGCATCTGAAATGCGAAATTTGCTGAACAGGTCTTCAATTTCGATAAGCGTTGCGCTTAGTTTAGCGTCAAACCAACGGATGGCCAACGAACTGCTATCAGAACCAGATTCATCAGTAACCGTCCAGCCCTTTACCAGCCGAAATGCGTTCCAAATTTTATTGCTAAAATTACGGCCCTGCTCTACAAGCTTCTCATCAAACATCAAGTCATTACCCGCAGCCGAACTGAACAGCATGCCCGTGCGAACACCGTCGGCCCCATATTGGTCAATAAGATCGAGCGGATCGGGCGAGTTACCCAACGATTTCGACATCTTTCGGCCTTGCTTGTCGCGGACAATACCGGTCAGATAAACGTTTTTAAATGGGGCTTCACCTCGGTATTCATAGCCAGCAATGATCATCCGGGCAACCCAGAAAAATAAGATTTCGGGAGCCGTAACGAGATCATTTGTCGGGTAATAATAATTGATGTCTTTATTGTTTGGGTCTTTAATGCCGTCAAAAACTGACATTGGCCAGAGCCACGATGAGAACCACGTATCCAGTACATCTTCATCCTGCGTCAAGTCGGCTTCTGTCATGGCAAACAGCAGTTTTTCGTGCTGCACTTTCTCCAAAGCCTCGTGCTTATTTTTTGCAACAATCACCGTTCCATCCTGCATGTAAAAGGCTGGAATCCGCTGGCCCCACCAAAGTTGGCGGCTGATACACCAATCATGCACGTTTTCCATCCAGGATCGGTACATATTCTTGAACTTAGGTGGAACAAGCTGGATGGTATCGTCCATCACGTTTGCGAGGGCGGGCTTCGAAAGCTCGTCCATTTTCAGGAACCACTGCAACGAAAGTTTTGGCTCAATAACGGCACCAGTTCGTTCTGATGTACCAACGTTCGATTTATACTCTTCCGTTTTTTCCAGATTGCCCGATTCCTCCAGCAGTTTGATAATGGCCTTCCGGGCAGCGAATCGGTCAACCCCAATTAGTATTTGAGCTTTCTCATTCAGGGTGCCATCGTCGTTGAGGATGTCCAGTACGGGCAGGTTGTGCGTGATACCCAATGCGTAATCGTTTGGGTCGTGGGCAGGCGTAACTTTCAGGCCACCCGTCCCGAAATCCATCGTTACGTAACCATCCGTAATAATCGGAATTTCGCGGTTGATGAGCGGAATAATCGCTTTTTTGCCATGTAAATGGGCGTAACGCTCATCATTTGGATTGACCGCAATAGCGGCATCGGCCATGATCGTCTCCGGCCGAACGGTTGCAATCGTGATAAAATCGTTACCCTCGCTCCCGGCTATTTCATATCGAATGTAAACCAGCTTTTGCTGAATTTCTTTCGTGATAACTTCCTCGTCCGATACGGCGGTGCGGCCTTGCGGGTCCCAGTTCACCATACGAACGCCCCGGTAAATCTGGCCTTTGTTGTAGAGGTCAACAAACACGTCGATAACGGAATCATGCAATGCCGGTTCCATTGTGAAACGGGTACGGTCCCAATCGCAGGAAGCACCGAGTTTACGGAGTTGCGAAAGGATAATACCGCCGTATTTGTGCGTCCATTCCCAGGCATATTCCAGAAACTCGTCGCGGGTGAGGTCGGTCTTGCTAATGCCGCGCTCTTTCAACATAGCCACAACTTTCGCTTCGGTCGCGATGCTGGCATGGTCGGTACCAGGCACCCAACAAGCGTTTTTGCCTTCCATGCGGGCTTTCCGAATCAAGACATCCTGAATCGTATTGTTTAGCATGTGGCCCATGTGCAACACACCCGTTACGTTTGGGGGCGGAATAACAATGGTATACGGTTCTCGTTCGTCGGGTGTAGACTTAAAAAATTGGTTATCAAGCCAGTATTGATACCATTTTGTTTCTATTTCCTGGGGGGCGTATGTCTTTGATATCATAATCAATGGAAACTCGGCGCTGTGTTTCTAGGCTCAACAATAGAATAGAGCAAAACCAGCGGTGGGTACTACGTATAAAAAGCAAAATTAACTAAATTGGGTAGGCCGAAAAAACGAAAGAGCACCTTTGCTAGTTTTACAGCTATACTTCATCAACATAACTATGGAATTCGGAAAAATACAGCACCCCGATACCGTAAATTTCACGTTGCCACCGGGTGCGGCTTTCAACGGCCGGATCTGGGCCGCCGTTGAACCGGTACAGGGCAGTGGCCAGTGTCGGCCGTCGGTTTCCATTGGTGGGCCTATCTGGGCCAATAAAGATTATATTGGTAAAGTGTACCCATCCAACGCGAAGGAGCGTGATTTTCTGCATTACTACACGCGGCAATTCAATACGATTGAGCTAAATCTGACGCACTACCAGATTCCAACATTGGGTATGATTGATAAGTGGAAAGCAGAAGCTACGGCGGGGTTTACGTACTGCCCAAAGTTTCCACAGATTATCAGTCATGAGCGTCAATTACTGGCCTCTGAAGGCTTTACCGAAGAATTTGTGAATAAGGTATTAAGTCTGGAAGAGTTTCTGGGCATGACGTTTTTACAACTGCCACCAACTTTTGGACCGGATAAATGGCCCATTCTGGAAGCCTATCTTAAAAGCCTGCCCGATGAACTCGATGTAGCCGTAGAGTTTCGTCACCTCGACTGGTTCAGTAAAGCGCTTGTGTGGCAGCAAACGTTGGAAAGACTTTATAACCTGCATCGGCATGTGGTCATCACCGATGTGGGCGGTCGGCGCGATGTTTTGCATATGGGCTTAAGCAGCCCTGTTCTGACGCTGCGATTTATAGCCAATGAAGGCCACTCAACAGATTACAGCCGTACCGATGCCTGGGTTCAACGGCTGAAAACGTGGTTTGAGAAGGGCTTACAAAGGGCTTATTTATTTATTCACGGTGGTGGCGACAACGATACCGCTCCCGAACTGATTTTGTACTGGATTCGCGAGTTGAATAAACATTGCAGTCTGAATCTCCGTGAACCGGTTTTGCAACCTAAAGTAGTGCAGGGAAGTTTGTTTTGATTTACAGGCCTTAGCGTTTACCTTTGTTTTATGATTCTGCAAACAATAAACTATCGGCATCACCATTCTGGGCGGTAACGCAGCAGAACGAGATGCTCGTGTTTGTGAATTCGGTGAGATACTCCTGATTACCACAATATACAAAGCCCGGTTCTGTCAAGGAACCGGGCTTTTTTATGTACAACGGAAAGGTTTTCCGTTGAGCCGCTAGGCTAAAAAGTATCTCTTTACAAAAATGTCAATTAACAGAAAAAGTTAGCCTAACGGCTCAACGGAAAACCTTTCCGTTGTACAGAGCAGCAAAAAACCAATGGAATACTATCGTAACTTACCTCATTTTCAGCCGCTCGAATCTGTGTTTTTCATTACGATACGGCTGATAGGTAGTTTGCCCGTAGCGATCATTGAGATGTTGAAAGAGGAACAGGAAATAGCATTGAAACAAAGAGATCAGCAAAAGGAAGAAATTTCAAATCAGAAGAAAAGGTACTTCGTCCGCTTTGATGAGTTCTTAGACAATCCGCAAAATGGCCCTTACTGGTTAATACAAGCTGAAATTGCAGGTGTCGTTACAGAAGCATTGCATTTTCGAGATAAGCTGGATTACAAGCTGGTGGCTTACTGTCTCATGTCGAACCACGTTCATTTTGTCATTGACACACGAGATACTAATGAAACGGAAAAGCCATTGTTTCGGATTTTACAATCGTTCAAACGATATACAGCTCGAAAAGCCAATGTGTTATTGAATAGAACAGGAGCTTTCTGGCATCCCGAAAGTTATGACCACATTGTTCGGGATAACGGTGAGTTACGCAGAATTATCTGGTACATACTTCAAAATCCAGTAAAGGCAGGTTTAAAACAGAATTGGCAGGACTGGCCATATTCATATGTGAATGACGCTTACCTGGAGTAATTGTACAACGGAAAGGTTTTCCGTTAAGCCGTTAGGCTAAATTTTATATAGACAAGTTAGCCTGACGGCTCAACGGAAAACATTTCCGTTGTACATGAAAAATATGAAAACAGTCATTATCAAATATAACGCGGGTAACGTTCAGTCGGTCATGTATGCGCTGGAGCGGCTGGGAACCAGTTATTTGCTCACCGATGATGAGGCCGAAATCCGCTCGGCCGACAAGGTTATTTTTCCCGGTGTGGGTGAAGCGAGTACCGCGATGGCTTATCTGCGGGAACGTGGCCTGGATAAATTGATTCCGTCGTTGAAACAGCCCGTTCTTGGTACATGCATAGGTATGCAGCTTATGTGCCGCTACTCAGAAGAAAACGATACCACCTGTATGGGCATCTTCAATATTGATGTTCGGCGCTTTCCAAATACACCCGGATTTAAGGTGCCCCACACGGGCTGGAACAATATTCATAACTTAAGTGGTCCGCTAACAGCGGGTTTGTCGGATAATGCCTATGTGTATTTTGTCCATAGTTATGCCGCCGATATTTGTCCGGAAACCACGGCTATTTGCGATTATGTCCGTCCATTCAGCGCTATGCTGCACCGGGATAATTTTTACGCGGCCCAATTTCACGCCGAAATTAGTGGAAACGTGGGTCAACAGGTTCTGGAGAATTTTTTGAAATTGTAATGTGGATAGTCCGCCGTTATGCGATGGAGACCCGCTTTTGCTAGACGTTTATAAACGGGTTTCTACCCGCGTTACTTATGCATATCATACCCGCTATTGACCTAATTGATGGCAAGGCCGTTCGTCTTACACAGGGCGATTACAACCAGAAGAAAGAATATAATGCCCGACCTCTGGAAGTAGCCCAGCAATTTGAAGGCGCTGGTCTTACGCGTTTGCACCTTGTTGACCTAGACGGTGCCAAGGAGAAACGGGTAATAAACTGGAAGGTACTGGAACTAATCACCTCTAAAACCAGCCTGCATGTTGATTTTGGTGGTGGCGTGCAATCCGACGATGACCTGCGGGTTGCGTTCGAGTGCGGAGCCAAACAGATTACAGGGGGCAGTGTTGCCGTAAAAGACCCCGACTTAATGGAGCGCTGGCTATCAAAGCACGGTTCCGACAAAATTATTCTGGGAGCCGATGCCAAAAATGAGAAAATAGCGGTCAGCGGTTGGGAGGAAGGTACGGATGTGTGGATTTACGACTTTTTGGAGAAGTGGGTCGATAAGGGAATAAAATACGTGATTAGTACCGATGTGGCGAAAGACGGTTTGTTACAAGGTCCGTCGTTTGATTTGTACCGGAACATGCAGGATCAATTTCCCAAGCTCAATATTATTGCCAGCGGTGGTGTGAGCAACATGTCCGACATTGAAACACTAGCCGACATGGGCGTCTTCGGTGTCATCGTGGGCAAGGCGATTTACGAAGGACGGGTGACGCTGAAGGAGTTGAGCCGATTTGTGAATACATAAAGGGGATCGTTTATGAGATACCATAGTATGTTTCTGTTTATTAGTCTTCTAGCTATTTCAACCTGGTCAATAGGTAGTACGAAGCCTGATCCGAGAGTGTACTTCCCGAGTCTTACTGACAAAATGGGTTTGAAAATTCCCAAACTAAAAGAAGGCGAATATGAAATACGTATCTGGCAAAAGTGTCAATTATGCTTTGGTGAAGCACATATGCTTTACCGGTTGATCAAGAAGAAAGAAAAGGTCAGGTTATCTAGATATAACATTTATTTCAATAAGAATGAATTCATACGAGCGAAGCGAACAAATCCAACGACCCGCTCCCTCAGTGAATTTTGGAATCACCTGATACAGAATGATATACTGACTTTGCCTGATCAATTGGCTATTGACGAAGAATTACATCCTAAGCCTCAAAAAGATTCTACTTGGAACGTAATTGAGGCAGATGGCAGCATCAGCGTACATGCAAAAAAAAGGAAGCCTTCGTTTTGGATTGGCGATGGGGAGAGCTACCACTTCGAAGTTTTCAGCACAGATAATTATCGAATGTGTGAATATCACAATCCGAAAGAATATCTGAGGTATAGACCAGACATTGTTGAATTGCAAAAAGTAATTTCTATTCTGAATGAGTTAAGTTCTGCTTTTTACTAATCATGCCCCCAAACTACACCATCAGCACTGACAAATCGAAACTCAACCTTGACATTATCCACCAATATCTGAGTCAGGAAGCGTATTGGAGTCTGAATATTCCACTTGAAATTGTCCAGCGTTCGATCGAAAATTCTCTTTGTTTCGGTGTGTATCAAGGCGATAATCAGGTTGGTTTTGCTCGTGTCGTAACGGATCAGGCCACATTCGGTTATCTGGCCGACGTATTTATTCTGCCGGAACATCGCGGTAAAGGATTATCGAAACAGCTAGTGGCATTTATTATGGCTTATCCACCCTTACAGGGTTTGCGCCGGGTTATACTGGTCACGCGTGACGCCCACGGATTATACGAGCAATTTGGCTTTACGCCCATTGATACGCCCGAAAATACAATGTTCATTAAAGCCATTACCGCCTACTAATGCTCACAAAACGTATTATTCCTTGCCTGGATATTAAAGACGGGCGCACTGTAAAAGGTACCAACTTTATAAACCTGCGCGATGCGGGCGATCCTGTTGCATTGGCGGCTATTTATGCCGAACAAGGAGCCGATGAATTGGTTTTTCTGGATATTACCGCTACCGTCGATGAGCGTAAAACGCTTATTGAACTCGTTCGTAATGTAGCTCATACCATCAATATTCCGTTTACGGTTGGTGGTGGTATTTCATCTGTAGCCGATGTTTCTGCACTTCTCAACGCCGGTGCCGACAAGATTTCGATTAACTCGTCAGCCGTTCGCAACCCCGATTTAATTAATGAGTTGGCCTTAGCGTTTGGAAGCCAATGTATCGTTGTAGCAATTGATACGCGGTTTGTAAATGACGAGCATATCGTTCATACGCACGGCGGACGTAAGCCTACGGAACTACGCACGATTGCCTGGGCGAAAGAACTTGAACAGCGGGGCGCGGGCGAAATTCTTTTGACCTCAATGGATACCGATGGCACAAAAGCAGGATTTGCCCTCGAACTGACCGCACAGATTTCGGGAGCGGCCAACATTCCGGTTATCGCGTCGGGTGGGGCGGGTTCGATGGACCATTTTGTGGATGTATTCACAACCGGCAAAGCCGATGCCGGGCTGGCCGCCAGTATTTTTCACTTCAAAGAAATTGGCATTCCAGACTTGAAAAACTATTTGAGAAGTAAAGGAATTGACATGAGGATTTAAAGTTTTATCAGGCTAGCGAAGCCGGGCGATCCAACCAGCACGGTAGCCTGACAAAACTTAAAATTTAAAGCCTAATTCCAGCGAAACAACTCGGTTTTTGGATGTCATCTCACTGGTTCGCATGACATTGATTAAGCCGCGTTGATAGCTCATACCGATATTAAACGCGTTGTTCTGGTTGATTTTGTACTGGACACCAGCGCCAAGTAATAATTCAATATCGGCGAAACCATACTGTCGGCGACCGCCACCACTTTCTGCCGTGTAAAGACCATTTCGAGCTTGCTCCAGGGCTCTTTCGGCTAATTTTATGCTGAACAGGCCGCCTGTCTGTACATACAATCGCATGTTGGGTGCGATGTTATTGGCAAATAACTTCACCGTCGCCGGAATTTGTAGGTACTGTAAATTGTAAATAGACTCCTTTTCGGGTGCGCCAGGATTCCACTGGCTTGACCCAAAAGTGCCGGGCATTTGAAAACCCGACCGCTTTATTGTATAAAAAAGCCCCGTACTTAGCGCATAGCGATCTTTGAAGAAAAAATAATCTAGTGTCGGACCAACACTCATTCGAATACCCGCGCCGTTATTACGGAAACCGGCATAACTTCCCGTTCCTACGGCGGTGTTAACATCAAGCGACGGAGCAAACCGGATCCCCATTTCAATCAGGTGATGGGGCCAGGCATAATCAGGACCGGAACCATAACCATTATTGTCGGTCTGATTCGTTGTGGTTTGCTGACGGCGTTTGCGCTTTCGATCATCATCATAATCCTGGCGGTTCTTGTCCTGCCCATCATAGTTATTGCCCAATATTTTGCGGAATCGTTTCTCCGTAACGCTCGATTCTTTCGTTCTCATCTGGTATAGTGCGGGCGATGTTGACTGTGCCCAACCGCAGCCAACAACCAACATAACCAAAATCAATCCGAACCCTGCAACTTTTTTCATAATTTTGCACGTTTTCTATATTGAAAACACGTGATTTTCATGCGAATATGGTCGGCCATCGTAGGCCTTTTTTGTTTCCTTTTGTTGGCTTCGTGTACTAAAAACGAAGACGTTACCATTGTCCGACTGGATAGACAACTTTTTTCCGGCAAATCACCCGATAGCGTTCGGGCTCTACTGAACCGAAACCAGGCTATATCTCAATTGTACTTTAACGCGAATGGAGCCGGAAATGATACGGCACTCGTTCGGGAATTGACCAACCGGGCTAATAACCCGGCACTTAACGAACTTAACGCCCAAATTCAGGCCGATTATGGCGACATGACCGACCTGCGCAACCAATTGGCCGAAGCCTTCGTAAACATTAAAAAAGACTTTCCCGATTTTAGGGCGCCAAAAGTTGCCACTATAGTAACAGGATTTCTAGGCCCGGATTTAGTCATTACAGATAGTCTTATCGTTATTGGTCTCGATTACTTTGCCGGGCCGAAAGCCAAATACCATCCACCCACCCAGGAATTTCCGCAATATATTTTGCGTCGGTACCAGAAAGAGTACATCGTTCCAGCTATCGTCTTTGCTATATCTGACAAATACAATGCCACGAACCGGACCGACCAAACGATGCTGGCCGATATGGTTTATTATGGCAAAGGCTACGTATTTACAAAAACGATGCTGCCCGAAGTGCCCGATAGTTTAGTCATCGGTTATTCAGACAAACAACTGACCCAAACGTTTAATGCGCAGGATGTGGTTTGGGCGCATTTTATTGATAATCAGCT
>CAXVWN010000094.1:0-7805 GCA_964263725.1 Spirosoma sp. | reverse complement strand
CTGCGTATAAGCTGATCAACTGGCCATAACGCTTTATAATCGTGGCTAAATCAGCATCCGTAATTTGCCGGGTTATACCGATAGTCGCTGCCGTTTGGGTGAGCCGAAAATGCGTTCTCAGCGCATCGACAGTAAGCGTATTCAACGCCGTTCCTGCTTGACGATTTGTTAGAAAAAAAGTCAGTGCGCCCAGAGCCGCCTGTACTTTTCTCGTTGCCAGCGCAGTATCGGTCTGCGCCAAGGCTTTCCCCAACTGCCCACCTTGCAGCAGGATGTCAATGATACCAAGCGTTTGTCGGGCGGCTCTCCCTTCGTCGCGATCCATATTAAACCGTGTCTCTATCGCGCGAATCGCTTTGGCCGTTTGCTCCCCGTATATGCCATCAATTTTAATCGTAGCGATTCCTGTGTTGACTATTGCCGTTTGCAATAGGGCTACGGCAATTTTGTCAGGTTCCAGTAAGCGCATGGGCTTTTGATTCTCGGCGGCTTGCTGCAACCGAACGTTTGTGTTCCAAAAAGGAGACTGGAGGGCCATTGCTTTTCTATTTTATAGTCCAAATAAACCAGTTAGGTAATTTGCCTTGTCAAAACTTGGCCCTAAAGAGCTTATAGCTTATTGTATCGTTTGATTAGCGAAGATATATGATGAAAACAAGTTGATAGGTACTGACTTAGTAATCGGTCAACATTCAGTGCGACCGGTCGTATTTGAATGGACAATACGGTTTCGTCAGTGGCCCTCCAGGCAATCATTTACCTGATTCTGAACTCAACCGTTGGCGGCAATTGGGTAACTAAAAAGGGCTTTAGGAAACCACTTGACCGCATTGCATGGAAGTTCGTTAGCTTATTTGGCTGATGTTAAGTTCAACGAAAATAGTACGGTCTAATCAGTAAATTCAGTATCTTACCTGCTGTCAATCAACCTGATCTTCCTGATGAAATATCGGCTACTCCTTTTAGCAGGGCTACTTACAAGCGTGGCCCACGCCCAAAACTTCTCGGTCTCTTTTCCCGCTACGCAAAGCAAAACTGCCCTTGATGGGCGTGTATTGCTGATTCTGGCTAAAAATAATAAACCCGGTCTGACTTCGCCTGAACCACGTACTCAGGTAAGCGACGGGGTCGAAACAGCCCAGCTTTTCGGTGTAGACGTAAATGGACTCAAACCCAATCAGGTGGCTACGGTCGATGCCAGCGTGTTTGGATATCCGAAACAGAGTTTGAAAGACATTGCGCCCGGTGATTATTACGTTCAGGCCGTTCTGCATAAATATGAAACCTTTACCCGCAAAGATGGGCATATTGTAAAACTGCCAATGGATAGGGGTGAGGGACAGAACTGGCGAACAGCTCCAGGAAACTTGTTCAGTAAGCCACAGAAAATAAGCATTAAAGTAGGTGGAAAACAATCGTTTGCCGTCGTGATGGATCAGGTAAATCCACCTATTCCAGAACCGAAGGACACAAAATTCATTAAGCACATAAAAATTCAGAGCAAACGACTAACCGAATTCTGGGGGCGACCCATGTATATCGGGGCGCATGTGCTGCTGCCCGCTGGTTTCGACGAACACCCCGAAGCACACTATCCGATTTGTATTAATCATGGTCATTTTCCATCTGATTTTGATGGCTTCAGCGAAACGCCACCGCCCGCCAATATGGATACGACCGATTACATTGACCGGTTCAAACTTCACGGCTACAAGAAAATAGTGGCGCAGGAAGCGTATGATTTCTACAAAAAATGGACGAGTAAAGATTTTCCACGCATGCTGATCGTTGAAATCCAGCATGCAAATCCCTATTACGATGATTCGTACGCCGTAAACTCCGAAAATCTTGGTCCGTATGGCGACGCTATTATATATGAACTCTTGCCCGAAATTGAAAAACGTTTCCGGGGTATTGGGCAGGGTTGGGCGCGATTTACGTACGGGGGGTCAACCGGTGGCTGGGAGGCTCTGGCTGCGCAAGTATTTTATCCCGACGAGTTTAATGGGTGTTTTGCCGCCTGCCCAGACCCGATTGCGTTTGATGCGTATACAGTCTTCAATCTGTATAAAGACAAAAATGCCTACTATTCCGAAGGCCCATTTCGGCGGACACCCCGGCCCGGCCAGCGTAATTACCTTGGGCAGGTGAAAGTGACCCTTGAAGAAACGAACCACCGCGAACTGGCCATCGGCACGCATTCCCGATCGGGCGATCAGTTCGATATCTGGGAGGCTGTGTACTCACCGGTAGGATCAGATGGCTATCCAAAACGAATCTGGAATAAGCTTACGGGCGACATTGACCCCACCGTTGCCAACTATTGGCGCGAACATTATGATTTACTCCATATTCTTCGGCGCGACTGGAAAACCCTCGGCCCGAAAGTAACTGGCAAGATTCACATCTACTGTGGTGATATGGACAACTATTATCTAAACAACGCGGTTTATTTGATGGAAGACTTTCTGAAAAGCGTGAAGAGCCCGGTAGCGGCCAGCGAAGTAGCTTATGGCGACCGTGCCGAACATTGCTGGAACGGCGATCCCACGCAACCAAACTATATTAGCCGCCTGCGTTATAACACCCTTTACGTAGACAAAATTATGAAGCGCATCGAAGAATCAGCACCCAAAGGCGCTGATTTAAAAAGCTGGCGGTATTAAAGCCAACGCATCCTATGAATTTACCACATACACTAAATGGAAACCGGGTCCTTAAAAAACTGGATATTGAGCTGTTGCAAACGAAGTACCGCAATCACCGGCGCTTACAGGTATTCGCCAAAAAAGGAACGGTCTGTGTACGATGTGGAGTCGACGGTATTTATCTGATAACGTCTGTGGATCCTGGGCAGGGGCATCATGTCGATCTGTTTACTGCCGATTTCGTTCTAATGACGATTGACCATATTATCCCAAGATCCAGAGGTGGCGAAAGTGCCTTATCAAATTACCAGCCCATGTGCCAATATTGTAATGCGCTGAAAGGAAATACAATGGAAACCGCCCGACCCTAAGCCAGCGGCAACTGGACAGATTAGACAGACTTTTACTTTCTTTGATCAACCAACCGTAAGCGGTGCTGGTAAATGGTCCGCTGTTGTTAATGGTCGGGCGTATTTCGGATTGGATAAAAACGTCGGTAACCAAATCAATGAGTGATGGAGTTTTTATAACAATCGCTCAGTTTTTTTGCTCTACAAAGTTGCTAGAAATGCCATTGTATCCACGCCATCGGCATAATCATTTAGGCCGGGGCGTTGGGTTTGTCCAAATGGAACACTGCCGGGATACCAACCCTGAGCCGATGCGACAAGTTGAATTTGATCGGCGTGGTTAGCCAGCCAGGCCGACACATCGGCCTGTGTTTTATAAGTCTGATAATACAGGACTGAAATAGGAGAAACTAGTCCGTCGTTTTCGGTTACCAGCAAGTAGCCATTGTCGAGGTGCGGTACCGCATTGATAAGATAGATAGACTTGTTGTAATCGTAGTTATTCTGGTACTTATGATTATTCAGGTAGATAGATACCTGCGGCTCCAGCGTGCGTAAAAGGGGCGTAAAATCGTATGGTTCTCCATTAGGGCCTTCCGGTACCAGAATAGTTGAGACGTTGCGGCAGCCCAATCCGTAGTAGTCGGAAAGGTCGTGGCCAAGCTTCAGAAATTCATCTTCGCTTTCCTCGCCCATTAGCAATCCAACCGAGGTGCGGTTTTTACGAATGATGTGCGGCTTTTTTGCAAAGTAGTACTCAAAGTAACGGGCTGTATTATTACTGCCCGTTGCTATGTAGGCCTCAGCCGCATTTAACCGGTCAGCTTCGTCGATCAAATCATTGAATGCAGGATTGATCTCTTTTAATTTTTGTATTAAATAGTGGATTAGTACAAAATCCTGGCTGCTTGTTTTTGCCATCAGTTTATGACCACTTATCAAAACGCAAAGCATGTCATGAAAACCAACGGCCGGAATATTGCCTGCCATAACAACGCCTATTTGCCGGGGCCTTTTGGCGGACTCAATGGCCGATTCATCGAAATACTGGTTTGCCCAGACCGTGAGTTTATCGGCCACCAGAAACTCGTCGGCAATAGCTCGTAGGGAATTCAGAGAATTATCGAGCGTGAACCAGTTATTTTTATAGTTGGCTTGTTGAACAATTTCGTTAAGTTCGGTTTGAGAGTCGGCCGAGCGCAGGAAGTCACCTAAGGCTACAAACGCTTGTAGTCGTTCTGATAAAAGCATGAATTGTATAAACAAATGGAATACACCATCAACTAATGTAATTAAATATTAGTTTGTCGCCAACCTTTAAATAGTTATATTTGTTGTTCAATTCAGGAAGATAAAAATTTTACCATATATAAATTAGTACTGCTCATGGCAATCATGATCACCGATGAGTGCATCAACTGTGGTGCCTGCGAACCCGAATGCCCCAATACAGCTATCTACGAAGGTGGCGTTGAATGGACCTGGGGAGGTGGAACTGAACTAGGCGAAGTCGATTTCGGCGATGGGACGGTTGTGAGTGGTAAAGCACCTCAGACGCCCGTTTCAAATGAATTCTATTATATTGTACCCGATAAATGTACTGAGTGCATGGGCTTTCATGAAGAGCCACAATGTGCGGCTGTTTGCCCCGTTGATTGCTGTGTACCCGACCCTGAACACGTAGAAGAAGAGGAAACACTTCTAGCCAAGAAAGCCTGGCTTCACGCCGAAGCATAAAATAATAGATTAAATACATTTTCAATAAGGCCCAACCAGTTCGCTGGTTGGGCCTTATTGCATTTTAGTCATAAATAGCCCTGTAAAGAGGGATTGTAGAGTAGAAAAAAGCATTTTACAATAAGAATAATATTTGGTGAATACTATAATGTACCAAATATATTAAAAATATTTATTTTAAGTGATTTTAGGGATTTAAGACTGATTTAATAGTAAAATTTAAATAGAATTGACTTATTTATGAAAATAAGCATAATTATTTTGAGTTAACTATTGCGTAGGATAATTTATCTAACAAAATTTGCTACGAAATAAGACCACAGTAAAGCTTGTCTGCAACCAAACAAATAATATGAAAAAAGTAATTTTACTTGTTAGTTCTTTGTTTTTGGGTTTTACCGCTCAAGCACAGGATACAACTACCGTAGCTCCAGGAAAATTTACGTTCTCCGGTTACATGGACACCTACTATTTTGGGAACTTCAACAATCCTAAAAGCCAGTCGAACTTAGGTTTGAATGGAACAGGTGTCGGAAATGCCCGCGCATTCGATCAGAAGGCGGGTCAGTTTGGTATTGGCTTAGTTCAGGCTAAAGCCATGTACTCTGCCAGTAAAGTGGATGCTGTAATCGACCTGACGTTCGGTCCATTTTCTGATTTAGGTAACTATGGTAACTATGTCGGGCCGCTCGGTCCCGGTTCTACATCGTTAGCCATCAAGCAGGCGTACATTACCTACAAGGCAACCAGCAAATTGTCGTTCACAGCCGGTCAGTTTGGTACGCACATCGGGTATGAAGTCATTGACGCTCCAGTCAATTATAACTACTCTCTTTCTAATCTTTTCAATAACGGACCTTTCTATCACATCGGTCTAAAAGCACAATACGCCTTTAGCGACCGAGCTTCGTTGATGGTAGGTTTAGTAAACAACGTTGATAATCTGTACGATAACAACAAAAAGAAAGGTCTGATTGGCCAACTCTTTTTCTCACCCACTTCGGGCTGGAATGTATATTTGAACGCTATCGTGTCGAATGAAGCATCGCAAGCCGTTGGTACTCCGGCTACTGGCGTTGTATCGGCTGATAATGCAAACTATCAACTCTTTGACCTGACAACCACGTATCAGATATCATCTAAGTTTTTCTTAGGTCTGAATGCTGCCGCTGGTTCGCAAAAAGGTGACTACCAGGGTTATGGCGGGCCAGTTACATCCAAGAGCTGGGGTGGTGTTGCGGTGTACTCCAACTACGCATTCACCGACAAATTCGGCCTTGGTGTTCGTTACGAAACGTTCGATAACAAAAATGGCGCTCGTGCTCTGACCGATGCTGCCGGCAATGGAGCCAGTGTTAACTCGATTACAGTAACGGGTAATATCACCGCTGCCGATGGCCACCTGTTATTTAAGCCCGAACTGCGGATTGATAGCTATTCGGCCAACAAGTTTGAGAAAAATGATGGTTCATTAACAACATCTCAGGCTACGCTTGGTATGGCGGCCATCTTTAAATTCTAATGAGCTTCCATTTTCTTAACCAAAATTTTAACTAGTACAACAAAAACCCCTCGATTACCATGCAAAAGCCCAATTACATTCCTCTTGCCATTTTGCTGATTATCAGTTTGGTGGCTGTTTTCATGCCCGCCGTTCCGACGCAAATCGTAACGGAAGGTATCAACTCTGGTGATACAGCCTGGATGCTCGTAGCCACCGCTCTGGTCTTGTTGATGACACCTGGTCTGGCGTATTTCTACGGCGGGATGGTAAACAACAAAAACGTTATTTCAACCATGCTACAAAGTTTCGTGGCAATGGGTGTTATCAGCATTCTATGGGTAGTAGTTGGTTACAGCCTGGCCTTTGGTTCATCCATTGGTGGTTTTATTGGTAATCCAATGGATCACTTCATGTTCAAGGGTGTACTTGATGGTAAGCCCTGGTCACTGGCACCAACCATTCCACTGGTGGTGTTTGCGTTTTTCCAGCTTAAGTTCGCCGTTATTACGCCTGCTCTTGTAACAGGTTCGATGGCTGAGCGTATCAACTTTCGGTCGTATGTACTGTTTATGATCCTGTTCAGCCTGTTGGTTTATGCTCCATTAGCACATATGACCTGGCACCCAGAAGGTATCCTGTTCAAATTGGGTGTACTCGATTTTGCGGGTGGCACGGTTGTTCACATGTCGGCTGGTTGGGCTGCTTTAGCGGGTGCTTTGTATTTGAAGCGCCGGAAGTCGCACATCGAAGCAAGTTATTTCCCACCAGCAAACATCCCATTTGTACTGTTAGGTACAGGTCTTCTGTGGTTTGGCTGGTTTGGTTTCAACGCTGGTTCGGCGGTAGCTGCTTCTCCATTAGCTGCTTCTGCTTTCGCTACTACTAACACGGCTGCTGCATCTGCGGGTTTGGCCTGGGTATTATTCGATGCTGCTAAAGGCAAGAAAGTATCGGCACTTGGTTTCTGTATCGGTGCCGTAGTTGGCCTGGTTGCTATCACCCCAGCGGCTGGTTTTGTAACGATTCCAACGGCTATCTTCATTGGTACGGTTGGCGCTATGGTATCAAATTATGTTGCTCATCTGCGCTCGAAATCGACGCTTGACGATACACTTGACGTATTCCCTTGCCATGGTGTTGGTGGTATGGTTGGTATGTTGATGACGGGTATTTTTGCTAGCAAAGGCATCAACTCAGCCGTTGTTGATGAAGGGCTGGCGTTTGGTCAGACGAAGTTATTTATCACCCATATCATTGCTTTAGTGGGCGTTTCGGTGTTTGCTTTCGTAATGTCATATGCATTACTGAAAATAACCGACCTTATTTTGCCACTACGTGTAACAGAAGAGGACGAAAAGTCAGGTCTGGACGTAAGTCAGCACGACGAATTCCTTATCGAAGCTTAATTTACTGATAGACCTATAAGGTAATACCTTATAGGTCTATTCTTTACAACAGAGCCACAGGCATCCTGTCTGGCCTACATGTCTGGCAGCTTTATCTGTGGTTTTGTTGTACTCATGGAGCCGTTCCCGCTTGGGAGCGGTTTCCTATTTTTAGGGGTAT
>CAXVWN010000093.1:0-11232 GCA_964263725.1 Spirosoma sp. | reverse complement strand
GTCTATTACCACGGTGGCGGCTGGGTAATAGCCAGCCCTGAGGTGTATGAGTATTCGACTTTGGCGCTGGCCGAAGAGACAGGAGCTGTAGTTGTTTCTGTAGATTATCGACTAGCACCTGAGAACAAATTTCCCACCGCTCATAATGATGCCTACGCGGCTTATGAATGGGTAAAGAACAACGCGGCTACATTGAATGGAAATCCTAACAAAGTAGCGGTGGCGGGCGAGAGCGCTGGGGGCAATATGGCTATTACGGTTGCTATGAAGGCGCGAGATAATAAAATACCTCCTGTACATATCTTATCAGTTTTCCCGGTAGCTAACAATGATCTGAATACGCCCTCATATAATCAATATGCGAATGCCAAACCGCTAAACCGACCGCTAGTCCAGTATTTTACGGCCAACTATTTCAATACGCCAGCTGACGGAGATAGCCCTTTGATATCGTTGGTTGATGTAGCTGACCTGACCGGAATAGCGCCAACGACGATTATCGCTGCCGAAATTGATCCGTTACAGAGCGAAGGCATGCAGTTGCGGGATAAACTGCAATCGGTGGGCGTTCCGGTAACGTATCAATTATTTGTTGGTGCCACCCACGAGTTTTTTGGTATGTATGCCATTGTTCCTCAAGCGCAGCAGGCTCAGGATTTGGCGGCCACTCAACTACGAAACGCCTTTAAGTAAGTCTCTGCAAAGTTAATTCTTGCCCCAATGCGCTGCCTTTCAGGTTTTGAACATTGGGGCGTTTTTACTTCAGATCTGGTAGCAGAAGATTTTAAATATTGCCTACTGTTAAGTACTTATAGATAAAACTAACCTTCCTCTGTCCATGTAGCCAGAATATGTGGATATACTAGACTGCGGAATGGCATCACATTAGTAGGAAATAAATCTTGATTTTGTTATTAAGAGCGATGTTTGGCTGTTATTACTAAGTGTTGAGCGGAACTCAGTTCCCAATCATTATACCTGTCATTCCAGTTAAACAGCAGTTGATAGTTGCTTCCTGGCCATATCCAATAACTCTTCTAGAATCTGGATTTCTTCTTTTGGATGAAGCCTCTTTCGCTGGATTTTATCCTGGGGCTGTTTGTTTAATTAGAGCAACGGTCTACCCCTAATAGTAAGCCATAATGGTCGAAAATAAAGAACACTGCTGGAGTATTAAGGCCACCGATCAATAACTAACCCGCGAGTTTATTTTCTTCTTACTTAAATTGCTCGCTTTCAATTGTAAGCTTATCCCTGAGCTTACAATGGTGTGGATAGAATTAAAAATGCTGGCTTCACTTGAGGTCAGTGTTTTTTGTTAAAAACAACCGGCACTCAGGAAGTGCCGGCTGTTTGGATACCTGATAATCAAATAACTATCACGTTTGCATACTGTTTGTCGGGGCATTTTGTTGGGGCTGTAATCAAGTAGTGAGGAAGTGGGTTACGAAAAGGCCTAGCGGCTATTTTTGTCTATAACTCAATTCCACATATCGCCTGGTGGGTCTGCCATTGTAGCAAAGCAAATGCCCGCTTGTAATCTTTACCCGCCACCGAGCCCGATTTGCGGTCTTTCTGGCTCAGATTATATAATGATTTAAGCGCGGGAAGATCATGAGCCTTGTGCCGCGCAAAATTTCGCACAGAAGCGCTATAGAATGAATTCGTCTTGTCCAGCAATAAAAGAGCCAGCGCGATGTCGGCCATAAGCGTATGCCCAGCCACCAGATATGGGTAGCCATCCAATGCAGTGAGGCAGCGGATACGTTCATTCTGCTCAAGAAGTTGAATTATCAGAGAAATCATAGCTCATCATTTTCCTAAAGGTGCGTACTGGTGAGTTAGTAAGCTAACTTAATTAGGATGATAATGAGTTGACGGTAGGGACAGTTAGACTAATTTCTAGTACAATGTGGATATAAACGTGCCGGAAAATAAACGTCTGCTTTGGGAAATAGTCCAGGTAGGGACTTTTATCAAACACTTCCTCAGGCAATTTGCCCAGCACATTTCAAAAGTATGAAAATAGAAAGTACGTTATTATGTATTAATAATCTTCGTAAACCATGTTTGCTGAATATCACAAGCCCCAACCCTATCTCATACAGACAATTGCCCCGAAAAGTCGCCGTTTTAGCCATCCAACAAAATAATTAGGTAACGATTGTAGCCAGCCATTACTTTAGACCCAACAATTAACCACTGATCCTGCCATGAATCTCGCTCGCGCTCTGCAAATATTCGTCTTTCTAACCTTTACGGTTATTACCCTTAACGGGGTTATCTGGCTATTGAATGCGCCGAACGATGGGCTATTGATGCTGGCCGGTCTGGTCGTGATTTTGTATCTCTGGCTTGCCGTTAAAACCAACGCATTCACGAACAATCCCTTTAAATCAAAATCACATGAGTAAGTTAAGTATTGGTGTCTGGGTCGTTGTGGCCTTTTTAGGCATCCTCCTGATCAGCAAAAGTTGCACAACTGTAGATGCGTCTCACGAAGGCATTAAGGTTAGTAAGATTGGATCCGACCGGGGCGCATCGGACATTGAAAATGTAACTGGCTGGATCTTTTATAACCCGCTCACCAGCTTTATTGAACAGTACCCAACCTTTACTCAGACTAAAGATTTTGACTCCTTTCAGGTCAGCGCCAAAGGCGGCACGTTATTCAAAATTGACCCCACTCTGAATTATCACTTAGTAAAAGGACAGGGAGCCAATGTATACCGGAAGTATCGTAAGGAACTGCCCGATATTGAAAATAATATCCTGCGCACGATTGTGTACAATGCCTATCGCGATGTGGCCAACTCTTTTTCGCCCGATTCGCTGGTTAACAATCGAGCCGCTTTTGAAGCCCAGGTGGAGGCCCGTTTGCAGAAATCACTAAGTGATGACGGTTTCTCGTTTGAGCAAATAACGTCGGGCCTTATGCCGCCCGAGTCCCTGCAAGCCATGATTGACGCCAAGAATACCGCCGTGCAAAACGGTCTTCGCTTGCGCAATCAGGTCGAATCCGAAAAGGCCAGCGCCGAAATTGCCGTCACCAAGGCCAATGGTATTGCGCAGGCTAAAGTGATTGAAGCAACCGCCGAAGCCAGAGCCAACGAGTTAAAACAAAAGACGTTAACGCCTATGTTGATTCAACAGCAGTGGATTTCTAAGTGGAACGGGCAATTGCCGAGCACACAGTTGGGCAGTAGCTCAACTATGGTTCAGTTACCAATTAAATAAATATCCCCTATTCCTCTTTTGAGGACCTATTTCGCGCCCAGTCATAATTGTCCTGATAGGGGTCAATGTACTCATACATGGGCTCGTGTGTAGGCTTGTTTGAGTAAATCAAACTGAGGATTCGGTACGTGAGCAGCAACTGGATTACAACCAGGAAATCAATAAGTCGGGTTAGCATACTAATTAAGACTCAGAGTAAGAAATTTGTCACGTATCTTACATCATGAAAGGATATGTGAAGCCCACTATACAAGAGCTCATAGCCGAACTGAACGCGTTGGCGGCCCGGATTCAGTGGCGGAAAGGGAAGCGGTTGAGGGAGAAACAAAAAGCACTTCTTGCTAATGAAAGTATCGTCATTGTTCACGCAGGCAAAGCTTGATGCTCAGAGCGTGAGTCTGAAAAGCCACGGAAAGGTGTACGACTCGTAATGGGATTGTTGTAATTTGCTGTCATGAAAAAAATCGCTACCTTTCTTTTATTGCCTCTTTTACTGTGGTCTCTCATGGGTTGTGGCAACGATCCGTTAGACAAAAAATACAATAGCAAAACCATGTGGTACGACATACGGGTAGGGTCGAGTGCGAAAAACGATTCGATCAACCACGAACTTTGCGGGCGAGCTATAGCTGATAACACCAGTCATGGAATAAAGAATGAGGGGCTTACGTACCGGGAATTACTTAATCAAGGGTATGAGCTACTTAACAAAACCCATACTGAGACGTATGTAGATAGTTTGAAGCAAGTATACAAGAAGCCTTAAATAATTCGTAACTCAAACCCGCTACTGCTGGCTTTCTATAGCCTACTCCTCAAGCGATTTCTGATATCCAATCAGGATTTCCCGTTTGTTTTCGCAATGTTCTATGCTTTCGGTAGCCAGTTTAATGAGTATTTGTGATTCATCTGATCCGCCCGGCGCGTTAAGGTGCTGAATTACACTCAGGTAATTGCTAATCAGCTCATCATAGTAGGCGATCTGGTTAGCCACCTTCTCTTTTTCGGCTGAGTTGTCTTTCGGTTGAGCCATTGTTTTGACGTCTTACGCCAGCCCTGATCCGGCTGGTTTTGTTATTTTACGACTATTTTAATGGTGCCGCTGTTGGCCGTATAGCTGGCTAAAAATAGAGCAGACCTTTAATTGGTTAAATAATAGTTAATGAGGCCTTATTGTTTCTACAAGCATAGTAAACATATTGATTATCCATCGCCATTTTACTAAATGGTAGCGCTTGTAGGGATAAGAAGCACCAGCTTTACAGACGCTTTTTACAATCCAGACTGATCAATAAGCTTTTTTGAAGAAATCTGAAATGAGTAATTTAGTAGGCAGCGAACAATCTTCTTCAATGGCCAGTTGGGACAGGCATTTGGGAGAGGATGAGGTTGAAAGACGCTGCATCGACGCTAAAACCACCCCGGAAGGGATTATCCATTGCAGCCGTAAGAAATAGCAGGGAGCCGAGCAACAAGGCAAGTAAAACGGTTAGTAATAAGTGATAACCCACATGTTCACTCACGAAGAACCAGGTAACAACCAGATTAACGACGGCGCCTAAAATGATCACCCACCACATGACTGCCGGTAAACTGCTGTCACTGCCCTGTAAACGTGCCCGCCGAACCTTCGCCAATTCATTGTACTGCACAAGGGCCTGCTCATGAATCAAGCGTAAACCAGCATCTGGAGGAACAAAGCTAAACAACTGTTTCTTAAACCGATAAAGACAGTGAGTACTCATTTGGGGCATTTTACCCCGACGAAGCTGAGGCCAATCCTGTTGAATAACTACCTGTACATACTCCCGCAGATTCTGTTGCAATTCCTGCCGCTGAGGCATTGGATAAGCACTTATATCCTGATACAGGGCAATTGTAATAGCGGCTTCTTCATCGACCTGCCCGGACAGGGTTTGGAAATTACTCCAGACGCCAGCGGCCACTAAACCTAGGGCAATCCCATAGATGACCCCCGAAGCTCCTAAAAAGTAACTCACTAAATCATTTTGTTCTGCGTGCTGATCGGCATGGCTACGGACCCAGTTTCGGGTGGCCAGCAAACCAAGAGCAGCAAAGGAAATGGTGATGCCGATGCAGAGAAGAAAAAACAGCCAGGTTGGCAAGTTATAAACCCATTCCATAACAGACAAAAAAGGGGCTGGATAAGCTGGCTCAAAGCTATGGAAAAGAGCGTCCTTCTCAGAAGTGGGCGGCTGGCTACAGAGTTAAATAGTGATTAAACTAACAGCACAGAATCCATTAAAGGGTTGAAATCCTCAGCATCCATCCATTCGATTTTGGCTTAGAGGTAGTTTATTGGTAAAATTGAGAAACGTATTATTTAGCAACAGGTTTGGCCATTTCCCGGATAAGTGTTCTCAAATCCTCACTCTGAGTCTTCAAATCTTTATTAATCTGTTTCTGTTCCTGTTCCTGAGTAGCCTTCTCCTTCTGAATGCTATACATAAAGGATGTATACCAATAAAAAAAGCACTTACAGGTTTTATCCTATAAGTGCTTGATTTTCAGTGGCGGTCCGGACGGGGCTCGAACCCGCGACCCCCTGCGTGACAGGCAGGTATTCTAACCAACTGAACTACCGAACCAATTTTGACTTCCGGTCAACGCTGCCGTTTTCCTTTATCGTGGCACAAAAGTAGGCGTTTGGGGTATTCCGTGCAAGGGTCTGCCAAAAAAAGTTTGCGACTAAAGTTGTTTAACGAGGACTATCCGTTGGGAATCAAGCGGTTCGTTACGATAAATTTTATTACTTATCTCAATAGAACCCAATCTTTACTTACCTGTGTTCTGTTTAATGGCAGACACTTCGGCTGGATCAACGGGTGTGCCGTCCTGTTTAAAGACTTCGTGAAACCAGACCGCCGGTTCCCGACCGTTTACATAAGGCTTCTGCCAGCTGTCCCAAGGTAAAAAAGTTTGTGTCTTTCCCGCTACAAATCCCCAGTTGATCATACCAATTTTTGCTTTTTTCGCTATGGGCAAGTGTGTCTGAAATTTGCTGTTGACACCCCGTGCCATGTATTCGGTACAGATAACTGGCCGTCCAAACGTCTGTAAAGCTGGAATGACTTTTTCCAGCGCTTCAGAATTTGAGTATTGGTGGAAAGTAATAATATCAGAATTCTCAAACTGCACTTTTTCCATCGGCGTCCATTTTGCGGGATTCTGCCAGTCGTCGGGAGTTCGGTAAATCCAAACACCTGATGTTAATGGCTGGGTTGCTCCAGCGGCCCGTGTCCATTGGAATACCTGTGGTAGCAGATTCGTTATAATAGCTACCTTCCGGTCTTTGGGCAGTTCTGTTTTTAGATAATTCTGGCCGTAGTTGTTATCATTGGTATTATCAGGTTCATTCCAAAGATCCCATGCCAGAATACGCTGGTCGTTTTTAAAGGCACCGACCACGCCTTTTACATAAGCCTCCAAACGCGGGTACTGTGATATATCTGTAAGGGCATCGGCACCCGGACTTTGCACCCAACCCGAATTATGAATGCCCGGTGTCGGTTCATGTTGTTTGCCCAGTTTTGGATAAGGATCCCAGCAAGAGTCGAATAAAACCAGCATTGGTCGGATTTTGTGCTTGGCACAGATGGACAGAAACTGGTTGAGCCGTTTGGTGAAACCAGCGGGATCTTGCCAGAGTAAATCATGCAGAAAAACCCGCATAGTATTCATACCAATACTTTCGGCCATGCTCAACTCCTTATCAATAGTTTGAGGATCGAAACTGTCGGCCTGAAACATCTCCAGTTCGTTTATTGCGTTGGCAGGAGCGTAATTAGAGCCTACCAGAAACGGTTCTTTGGTATACCAGGCATTGGCTTTATCGGCCGACCAGCGACTGGTTTCGGGACTTTTCTGTGCCAGAGAAAACGTAGAAGCAAAAAGAAATAGTAAGAAGAATAAACGTGTCATGAGTGATGTATGGGGAGTTTTAAAGTATGATTTATAAAATAGCCATCCAAATTTAGGTAACTATTCGCCCGATGGCACCGGCATGGGCGTTTTGGGAGCAGGCTTACCAAAGTTAGGTGAACCATCGGTATTCCAGGTGAATGGCTGAATATGTGGGGCGCGTTTATTACCACAACCGTCTGTAGCTGAAGGATTCGCATGGTAGATCATCCAGTCCTGTTTGCTATCGGCCGAGCGGAAAAAGCCACCATGACCGGGTGCCCAAACGTCATTTTCAGGTGCCTGAGCAAATACTGGTCCTGCGCTCTTAGTCCAGTTTTTAGGATCCAGCAAATCTCCTTTACCAGTATACGTTAACAGCCCGAGGCAATAGTCGAGCCAGCAGGCATTGGCCGAATAAGCAATAAATAAGTTGTTGTTATGGAGCAGGAACTCCGGTCCTTCGTTAACGTATATTTTTGGAACTTCGCCATTTTTTTGCCACGCCTGCGGAACATCGCCATGTTGCTCCCAGGGTTGGTCTGGCTGCGAAATTTTAACCCGGTCGCCATCAAGAGTCCAGGGATTTTTGAGCCGGGCTATATATATATCCTGCCGCCCGTTTGCTGGCCCTTCCCAACCCGACCAGGCCGCATAGAGTTGCCCATTATACGTGACAACCGACATGTCGATTTCCCAATGATTGTCTTTGTCCCCGATTTTGCCCTTCATTATCCACTCGCCCTGCATAGGGTCGGGCGATGAGTTTTCGATAACCCAAACCCTATGTGATAGATTATTAAGCGAATCAGCAGAGAAATAAATGTACCAGCGATTGTTGAAGGAGTGAATTTCGGGTGCCCATAATTCTCGCGAATAGGGTTGGCCAACGGGTGGGGTATAAATGATTTTGCTTTCTGCCGTGCCGAGGTCGGCCATATTTCTGGTTTTCCAGAGCGTCAGGTTACTGCCGGTAGTATTCATGTAATAATACCATCCGTCTTTTTGCAGTGCCCAGGGATCAGGACCAGAGTTTTTTATAGGATTCGTAAATGTTCGCTGAGCCAGCAACGTATGCCCAAATAAAAATAAGCCAGTAAGTGCCCGAATGAAAAGTCTCTTTTGTTGTCGAGAGATAAGCATGTCGCAGGAAAGTAGTCGTAATCTGTAAAGACAGAAATCAGCATTTTTACCCTGCGTTTTGTGGTTAGTTATACTTGATTAGTCTACGAATTTACCTGGTTTTGCTCGTTGTGAAGTTTAGTTTCGCAATTATCGTCTCTGCATTGGCCGTAAAATACCAGCGAATGTGACTCTACTTTAAACTGCATAGAGTTGCCTACATGGGTCTTAATCAAATGTAAACGGGGGTCGCAAAATTCTTTTACCTGATGGCAAATTACACAAACCATATGGCCATGCTGTTGTCGTCCCAGCGATTTTTCATAGCGACTCTTGGAGTTGTCTTCTTCGCCGAAATGATGCCGCCGGACTAGTTCGCAATCGACCAAAACTTCCAGCGTATTGTAAACCGTTGCCCGGCTAACAGGGTATGATTTTTGCTGCATAGCCTTGTAAAGGTCTTCGGCATCGAAATGGTCGTTGCGAGAGTATACCTCGTCTAAAATAGCGAAACGCTCGGAAGACCGGCGCAGCCCCTTTGCCAATAATGATTCTTCCAGCTTTGCTCTGGCTGTGGTCAGTAATGAATTGGATTCTTGCATACATGAAATTGGTTTTTAGAAAGGAACCGGTCAAAGGCCAGTTCCTTTTCTCTTTATCTACTAACTTAACCTATGATGTATCTCTGATAGAATAACTTATGAAAGTGTCTACCAGTCTATTGTTAAATAAGATTCCTGCAAAGCCGCACTAATCTCATCGTATTCTTTGAGTGTTATCTGATGCGTTTTCCCCTGAAAACCAGTTCGGATACATGTGTCCTGAACATCAAAAAGGCCAATCTGGTAAAATATGGCCCACTCCCACGGCTTCTGAAGATTAAGCATGGTAAAGGCATCCTGTCTACTTAGGATTAGCGACGTGCCTCTAAACGAAATCTCAACATTGGCAGCACTGGCTTGTTGATTAGAATCTGGTGAAAACATACGTTGCTCAGTGATAAGAAATCGAAAAAAGTGTAGCTAGTTATTCTGACTATTCTTCTCCGTGGACGCTTGCAAAATTTGGTCTACCTGCATCAGTAAACCTGATTCGTTCATCATCTGGGTCAACTCATCAATTTCTCCATCAGAGAACATGATAAAATAATTCTGCATCGGTGTTTTTAAGAGCCAGTCTTTACCATGCGATGTAAAAAAAGGTCGCATACATGTCCGGTCGGCAATTAATTGTCGGTAGTGATAAAACTCCATGTCTGTCAAAATGAACATGGAGTTCTTATAGGCTACATTATACGATTGGCAACCAGCGCAGTAGCCTATATATCCGCTCTCGCGTTGGGTCAGGTATTTTAATTGGTGCGTATGTTCCATATTTAGTAAACTATGGTGCCCTAGTTGGATTGAATCTTAAGTAAATTATAAAGTCCCAGCAACCTTAACGCTTTTGATAAACCAGCTTGAAACAAATCGAATTCTAGGCGTGACAAACTGAATTGAATATCGGGATGGCAAGTATTAATAATCAGATGAGACTGTCCGTCAGCCATTAGCGTACTACACTGGTCAAAACTCACCTGATTTACATGACGGCACAGCTCCATAAATTCATTATGGGAAAACCCTAGCAGAAGGTTTTTAAAGGTCAAACCAATCCGTTGGCAATGCTGACACTGAGCGATACAAAATTGATCCTGATCGAATAGTAAGGTTGGCTTGCAACTGTTCATACTAGCTGAGATTTTAGTGTCACCAGTTAATTTGTGCCTGTGTCCGGTCGTGAGTTAATCGAATCAATCGACCAAACCAAACCGGTACACAGGGCTTATTATCGTTATACCATTATTGCCGGGCCGTACTATTTATAGCAAATCGGCAACAGGTTTAGGTTGATACTTGACGAGTGAGAATGCGTACTATTTATTTAGACTAATTTTAAACAAACATAAACGAGCAATTCTTCTGACGCAAGTATTTGCTGAATAAGTTTTCTGAAAATTAATCCGGAGCTATGCTAAAGATCGGCATATGAGTGGATTAGCCTTTCCGGTAGCTTTGTGACACGTTAAAGAGCGTCTCGGCCTTTATTCCCAAACGTAGTAACTGGAGTAAGGGTAGGAGTAGACGCTTCGTCGGCCGTAGGCGTTGGAATCAGGCCGGGGGTGGTTCGTTTACTACCAAAGAGCCGGTTAAACGAACGGGTGTATAGTAAACTCATACCGCCACCCGTTGTAATGGTGCTGTTGAAACTGGATTGGCTCAGAATACTCTGCTGGTTGCGATTGTATACTTTCGCCCGGAAGCGACCATCGGGGGTAATAAAATATTCGAGCGTCCACTCGCCCAGCAAACTGGCTGCGTTATACTGACTTTGTCCGTAGGTGAAACCTCCGTCTCGGCTAATCCGAAGCCGGTCGTTTAGTAGTCGGTAAGAGAATCGAAGTTGAAGGTTATTGAGTAAATTCTCATTTTGAGTGCCACTGGTAAAGCCCCCAAACGACACCCCTACATCCAGATTTTCGTTGAGGTTCGAGGCCAGTCGGCTAATCTGGTTTGATAGTAATTCGCTTACACTATTGGCCACCCCGGTATTTACCTGGCCTTGATCGAACAGGCTGGTTCCTTCAGAAAGCAGCTGATTAAACAACAAAACACTACTCACCTGACGAGTCAACTCCTGATCATTACTCTGAATCCGGGACTCGAAAGCCGTTACAGCCTGCCGGAAATCTGACGACGAGGGATATTCTTTAATGTCCAAATCATAGCTGATAGTGGGCGTACCCAATTCGCCGTTTAGTTTAATGACCAAGTCTACCGGATACCGGCGGCTTTGATCGGCCCGGGTGTTTGTTGTCGATCCGGTGCTGGGTAATAAGGGCGCCAGCGAGGTATATTGGGTATAAGCTGCTGTCACATCCAACAGAGCGCCGTAAGGGTCGCCAGTCCAAGT
>CAXVWN010000092.1:0-5088 GCA_964263725.1 Spirosoma sp. | reverse complement strand
ACCTATTTGATAATCAACTTTTTTCTACTTGCCGGGTTGGCAGGTTGTCAACCCGAATTACCCACCATCGATAACCCGGAATACGCGCTCAGTGCGTCTCAGGAGCAGGTGTTTGAGGTGTTCTGGAATGGCATGAATAACAACTATGTCTTTTGGGACACCGATCCTACCGACTGGGATGACGTACACCGCACGTATAAACCTTTGTTCGCTCAGCTAACGAATGGGGAAGAAGACGAAAAAAAGGCATTCACCTACTACAAGGAGATGACCGCCAATTTGATTGACTCCCACTATGCCATACAGTTCAAAGACAATAGTGTTATTTCACCCGCCCAAACCCGGATACACCAGCGGTCATATTTTCATAATCCTATTGAAAATGAGCACTTTACTGCTGCTATTCGGGCCAATTATCTCGCTGAAAATAGCCTGGTCGGAACGGGTACAGATGCACAGGGAACAACTCATTTTCTTGTGGCGGGTAAACTCAAAAATACCAACATTCTTTATTTTCACTTCTCCGGCTTTAATCTGACGGAGTGGTACGAGAAAAAGGGTGAATCGGCCGCCGACGTTATTCAATACGTTCTCGATGAGTTACAGAAGCCGGATCTGACTGGGGTGATCATTGACGTACGGAGTAATGGGGGCGGGGACGCACGGGATCTGGACTTTCTGATCGGCCACCTGACCGACAAGCCCTACGTATACGGCGCGTTGCGGTCGAAAGCCGGTATGGGTCGGCTGGATTACCTGCCCTGGATTCCGGCATCCGTTAATCCCAGGGCTGGTAGTAAATCCTTCGCCAGACCCGTGGTCGCACTGGCCGATATGCACTCCGTCAGCATGGCGGAAATAACGTCAATGGCCATCAAGGCCCTGCCCGGCGGCAACGGTCGACTTGTGGGCGAGCGCACGTGGGGGGGGCAGGGCCCACTAACGACCAATCAGTTCTACAATGGTGGGCAGTTCGTTACCAAATCCGGCATCGCGCTGGTTTATACGTCGTCACTGGCTTTGCGCTACAAGGATGGGATTATCTACGAGGGCGTCGGTTTTCCGCCCGACGTAGAAGCTCCTTACAACGGAGCGGCTCTGAAAGCGGGCAAAGACACCCAGCTCGAAACCGCCATTGCCCAGATTCGCTAATCTGAACCGCTCACCCTGAATCCAGTCAAGTTTATTAAAGTCCATGAAAAAGTACCTGCTACTCGGTTATATCTTCCTTTTCACTAGTTTCTCAACCAACGTGCTTGCTCAGTTCAGCATCGGGCTGTCGGGGGGCTACGCAAAAACCAACCTGTATACCAGTCCGGGCTATCGCACCTACACGCAGTACCGACCGGCCGATGGCTTCAGTGTGGGCGTACCCATTCAGTACGTCATCACCGACTGGCTGACGGTGCAGGCCGAAGCGCAGTTTGTGCAGAAAAACTACCGCCTGACTCGCACCGATTATTACGAGGGAGTTTATAATACCACCACGAACCAGTACCTGCAACTGCCTCTCATGGGTCACTTCTCCTTCGGGAGCCGTCGGGTGAGCGGGTTTGTGAACCTGGGGGGCTACGCGGCCTACTGGGCCACCAGCGCAAATAAAGGCGTTACCCCGGCTCTGAACGAGGGCGGGGGCGACGCCCCAATCTTTCTTGACGCGGTTGAACGTGTTGCCTACAACGAGCCCTATGCGTTCGATAACCGGAAAGATCGTCGGTTTGAGCTGGGGTGGCTAACCGGGCTAGGGGTCAGCTATCAATTGGCCCGGTATTCCTTTTTCGTTGAAGGCCGCTACAGTCAGTCTCTGCTGGATCAGCAGAAAAACTACATGATCAATCAGATTCCCTGTTACAATCAGACTTATACAGTTCAGACTGGCTGCCTCTTCCAACTCCGCCGTTCTCACTAATTCAACCCGTATACGAACAAATCATGAAGCTTTATACACGCTTTTTGTCTGGTGTCTGGTTGCTGACTACACTGGTAGCCTGCCAACCCGAACTACCCACGGTGTACGCACCGGAATCGGTTGCGGTTGGCAATCTGGAGCAGGAATTTGATGCGTACTGGAACGGCATGAACAACAATTATATCTTTTGGGACATCGATCCTACCGATTGGGATGGGGTATATCGGCGGTACAAGCCGTTGTTCGCTCAGTTAAAAAACGGAGATAAGGATGCCGAAAAGGCCCGCACTTACTACGTAGAAATGACGGCTCAACTGATTGATTCGCATTACGCACTAATGTTTTCGGACAATGTCAGCATTGTGCCCTCTATCCATAGAGCGGAGCAGCGCCCCAATTACCACTCGCCTATCGACATTGAGCATTTCACAAAGGTGATTCCCGCCAGCTATCTGGCCGCAGACAGCCGGGTCGGAACCGGGACAGATAATGACAGTGCCAGCTACACGCTGGTGGCCGGTAAACTAAAGAACACCAATGTTCTTTATTTCCACCTGTCCGGCTTTGCGCTGACGGAATTATACGAGAACAAGCAACAATCGGCCGCCGGTGTCATTCAATACGTACTCGATGCGATCCAGCAGGCGGACCTAAACGGGATCATTATTGATGTGCGGAGTAACACCGGCGGAGATTCCAGAGACATAAATTTTTTGACGGGTCGTTTGACGGACAAGCCCTACGTATTCGGTGCGTTGCGGTCCAAGAAAGGCATGGGACGGCTGGATTATTTACCGTGGGCATCCGTAACGGTCACTCCGCCGGTGGGTAGCAAAGCCTTCACCAAGCCGGTAATCGTACTGGCCGATATGCACTCGATCAGTATGGGCGAAATAACCCCGATGGCCATCAAGGCCTTACCCGGTGGCAATGCAAAGATTGTGGGGGAGCGTACCTGGGGAGCGCAGGGGCCACTGGTCGAAAATGCTATTTATAACGGGGGGCAGTTTACCATCTCCGGGAACAAAAACATAAAACTGGTCTACACGTCTTCGCAGATGTTCCGCTACAAAGACGGCGTCTGTTACGAGGGCCTCGGCTTCCCGCCCGATGTAGAAGCTCCTTACAACGGAGCGGCTCTGAAAGCGGGCAAAGACACCCAGCTCGAAACCGCCATTGCCCAGATTCGCTAACTGAAACGTATCGTTTACTACGTAACCTTATCAATCATTATGCGTACCTACAGTTGGAGAAGACTACTTCGATACACGCTGTTTTTCTGGGGTATGATCTCTTGGGCAACGGCCGTCGCTCAGAAGAAACCGATGGCCTCCCTGCCGTTTTCAGATTTTCATATCCATACCACGTTCAAGCAGTATTACCGGCAGGTCGAAAACCCGGACAGTACGATCCTGTATGCCAGTCAACCCGCCTATCTGAACAAAAAGTATGGACGAACCAACTGGTTGCCCTACACGAAAAATGAGAAGAACAAACGGACAGGCAAGGAATCGAACATGGCCAACTACGACCAGTCCAATTACGCGAATCTGGCTGGCCTGGGCGGGTCGGTCCTGTGCATGTCCATTACGCCCCCCGAAAAAATTATGCTGGCTACCCGTAGTCAGCGCTGGATGAACCTGCGTTTTGTGACACATATGCCCATGAAACGGCAGGAAGTGCTGGCGTCTGAAAACAACTCCTCTTTCAAGGAATTTCTGGGCGAATACTATTAAGCCATCAATCAGGATTCGGTCCATAACGGCACCAAAATTCTGCTGGCGAAAAACAATGCCGATCTTAAACGTATAGTGGCTACCGGTGGAATCGGAATGGTCATGACAGCCGAGGGCGGTCACGTACTGTTTGGCAACGATGTACTTAGCAAAATCGACAGTCTCAAAGCCAAAGGGTGTGGCGAACCCTGCCGCCAGGAGATTTTCGCCAATATCACCAAACTGCGTAATCTGCCTCATCGCACGTTTTTCATTACGGTCGCCCATTTTGGCTGGAACAAGATGTTCGGCAATGCCAAAAGTCTGGACAAACCGGGTCTGCGCAGGGGACTGCTTACGGCTGCTACGTTCTCCGATGATTTCAACCGGAAATTATTTGCCAAATACGGCGAGGGCATCATTGGCTGCATTCATGGCGACTACTATAAGGATACAACCATCCGCATGGGAAAAACCAAACTGCGTTTCAAACTGCCCTATACAGCCGACCAGTACGACACCGATCTGGGCTATCAAGTCATGTATCGCCTTCTGGATACCGAAAATGACTTTAAAAGTCCTATCTACCTGGATGTCAAACACATGGATCTGAAAGCTCGCTTCCAGTATTATCAGTATGTCGACAGTGTTAACACCCAGCGGAAAGCGCAGGGCAAGCCGCTGATCCCGATCATTGCCTCGCATATTGGTATGAGCGGCAAGAAACGACCGGTGGCTATGGCAACAGGCTTGCACCCGCTGCGGGATTCGTACGAAGAGTTGATTTTTGGTCAGACCTTCTATAAAATTCAGGCCAATGAACGCGATCAGTTCTGGCGCGCTTACACCCAGGCCTTAAAGCCGAGTGATCGGGTCATGTACTTTGGGGGCCTGCCCCAGGATGCGGAG
Organism: Spirosoma sp.; assembly: GCA_964263725.1. Classification (GTDB taxonomy): domain Bacteria; phylum Bacteroidota; class Bacteroidia; order Cytophagales; family Spirosomataceae; genus Spirosoma. The sequence continues at coordinate 555 of CAXVWN010000092.1, read as the reverse complement.
AAGTCGCTGAATCCGTTTCAGGGAACGGCTAATTACAACACGCTGAACTGGTTTTATCCGTGGGGAATTAACTTTTGCGACGAAGAGGTCAAAGCCATTTACGAAAGCGATGGCATTATTGGCCTGAATCTGGATCGACGTATTCTGGGCTTTACAATGCCCAATTATAACCGGCAGTACAAAAAGAACCTGCGCCGACTCTTCAACGATGTATTCGACGCTGACGAATACAGCCTGGCTGATGGCACAGCGATCACGTTTGAGGATTACTACCGCTCCGAACCGCTGCTACGGAACATTTTCCACGTAGTGGAGGTGTCTGGCCGTCAGGATGCTACCGCCTGGGACCACCTGGCGATTGGTTCCGATTACGACGGATTTATCCAGCCAATCCAGTTAGCGCCCAGTGCTGAGTACATGCCTTCGTTTCAGCGGAAGATGGTCGTGTTTGCCCGCCTGTTTTCGGTGATTCATAACAAACAGCCCCTCTTGTACGGCTTATCGACGCAAACCGCCATGAACAAAAAATATTACACCAAACGCCGGCATTTTGTA
>CAXVWN010000091.1:0-3256 GCA_964263725.1 Spirosoma sp. | reverse complement strand
GATGCCAATGACATTTTGCTAACTGGCGTTTTAACTGTCTTAATGACTATTTTAACCTCGTGGTTTCCGGCCCAACGAGCAGCTAATGTTCGGTAGGTGAGGGTATTCGTGAGCCAGACGTGTTCACTATACCAATACAGGATCTACTCTTTAACTACCGTAGTTCCTTCAGCGACAGTGACAATATACGCTTTTCCGCCTTCCCGCTCAATGGCTTCTGCTACCACTTCGGGATGTTCGGGTGCGTAGACAAACATGCAACCTCCGCCACCTGAGCCATTTATTTTGCCACCCAAAGCACCGGCTGTAAGGGATGCGTCGAGCATTCGGTTGATTTTAGGCGTCGAAATACGTTGAGCATCCCTGAGATTGGCTTGATGAGCGGTCAAGAGTTGGCCAAAGCGAACGTGATCAAAGGATTCTCCGGGACCAATTGGCGTTTTCAACAGAACTAGAGCGTCGCGTAAAATATCGCGGTTCTCAAGATTGCCTTTGAGGAGAATATATTCGTCTTTCGTTAGAAAATCTTTGAATTCGGCCGCTTCACTACTAACTGAATCTTCCAGCGAAAAGCGGGGATTTATCGTTTTTAGATTCTTGATAATGGCCAGCATCCCAAATTTAACCCGCCCCAGAATACCGATGGTATCTTTCGGTTCCTGCGAATCGCCGAGTACAAACGTGCCTAAAGGCGGATTGAGTTTTTCTAGCCGAATTTTGGGCTGCGATTCCAGATAGATCACATTGCCAACGGCGGTTGAATAATGGTCCATCATGCCGCCGGGTTCGCCAAATTCCAGTACCTCGGCTACATAAGCGAGTTCGGCTATCTGTTCGGCAGAAAGCTGGCGCGGTTGATCGGCGAGTTGCGTAAGAATAGTAAGCCACGTAACGAGCAGAGCCGACGAACTCGATGTTCCCGAATTAATCGGAATATTGCCGTGAACGTCGCCTTCGATGCCCTTTTCAAACGTAAAACCCTCCCGTAACAAGACGTTTACCGCTGAGCGGAAATAATCCCGAATTTGTGGATATGGCAGCGGCTGTCCATCAAACGGAATGTTGACCGAACCATTAATATCGGGCAGGTTAAGCCTAAAACCACGTTGTTCTGCCTGATGCGCGGCCACCTGAATCCGACGCGAAATAGCAGCCGCAATCACAGGTAAGCCTAAATAGTCCTGATGTTCGCCAAAAAAGCAGATGCGGCCGGGCGTCGAAGCCGTAATGGTAGATTTTGTAATAAGCACGTTTACTGGCAATCTAAAAGAGATACTATACTACCAACTCGTTTTCTTATGGCCCGATATGGCGTAGTAGAGAATATATCCGAACAGTGGTAAAAGCAGGGCATAGGCCATTTTTGGGCTGATGGCATCGGTCAGATAACCATGCAAAAGGGGTAATAATGCCCCGCCCGAAATGCCCATAATTAGTAAGGCTGAGCCAAGTTTAGTGAATTTCCCAAGTCGGTTCAAGGCCAGTGGCCAAACAGCGGGCCAAACGGGCGAGATAGCAAATCCCATGAGAGCAATGCACAAAACAGAGGCAAATCCATTGGTCACTAACGCGCCTACAGTTAAGATTAAAGCCAGTATCATACCATAACGTAGAGCGCTTTGTTGAGATATAAAACGCGGAATGGCAATGATACCCAGCACGTAACCCCCAAGCAAACCAATCAACGTATAAGTGGTAAAATGTTTAGCTTCATCGTTGCTAAAACCGATAGCGCGGCCATAACTAATAATCAAATCGCCGGTTATAACCTCTGCGCCAACGTAACAAAACAACGCTAACACGCCCAATACCAGATTCGGAAACTGCCACACGCTGCTATGAATGGCTACCGTATCGGCAGGAACATCGTCCTGATCTTCAGATACTTCGGGTAGGTTTGAGAAACGAATTAGGCCCGCCAGCACAACCAGTACGCCGGTTAGAATCATGTAAGGCGTAATGACCTTTTCGAGCGAAGCCGCTCCAACGGCTTCATTAGCCCCCGATAGCAACAGCCCGCCAAACACAACCTGACTGAGAATGCCCGCCAGTTTGTTGGCAATACCTAAAAAACTAATGCGCTGGGCAGCACTCTCGCGCGGGCCAAGAATAGTGGCGTATGGATTAGACGCTGTTTGCAAGACAGTTAACCCGATACCTATGATAAACAAACCTACCAGAAATAGCGGATAGGAAACGGACTTGGCCGCCGGAACGAAAATAATAGTACCAATAGCCATTGTGAGCAACCCTAATGACATTCCATTCTTGAACCCTGTGCGTCTCAGCAGTGCCGACGACGGAATCGCCATTAACGTGTACGAAATGAAAAAAGCAAACGCGACTAAGGTTGATTGAAAGGAAGTTAAACTAAATGCCTGCTTGAAAAAAGCGATCAGCACACTGTTTACCCATGTAACGAAGCCAAAAACAAAGAAAAGAGCACCGATAATGAGCAGTGGACCAGTATAATTTTGGGTTTTAGTCGGGACGGTGGGTGTCATTGGCTGATTCGGAGGTTAAAAGCAGAATGAGTACTAAACGATTTTAAATTTTTTTACAAATTAAATCCAGAAATCGACTTATCGTTGATTATCTGTTAATAGTTATCGCCCAGACCGAAAATTGGCTTGTTGGTTTTCCACTTGCCCCGGGTGAAATCAGGAATTTCGATAGGTTTGCTGCCGCCCGCAATACTCTGTTCCGATAGGGGACTAATGGCACTCCAAACGGCTGCATCATACACGTCGATTGGAGGTGCGGTCTTGGCTTTCACGGATTCGATGAAGGCACGCAGAACGAAGAAATCAATGCCGCCGTGTCCTGCGTTCTCGGCTGTTTGAGCGTGCCGTTTCCAGAGCGGATGGTCGTACTTTTCCTGATAGGGGGCAAACGGCTCCCAACTGTGCGGCTTCGGCGAAACGCCCTCCAGGTAGATCATGTCATTGTCATCCATCCAAATGCCGTTAGTGCCTTGCGCTCTAAAGCCTAATGAATAGGGGCGGGGAGAATTTGTGTCGTGGATAATGACAATGTTCTCGCCGTTGGCACATTGAATCACCGTTGTGACAACGTCGCCCAGCTTGAAATTGACTTTTGCATTTGGGTGATCCGGGCCGCCTTTGTCTACAACATACTTATGCAGACCCCGGCTTTTGGTCGAGGTGCTGGTTAAATGCGTAAAACGATTACCCCGGTTTATGTCGAGCCAGTGCGCCACCGGGCCGAGACCATGTGTTGGATATATATCGCCGTT
>CAXVWN010000090.1:0-3857 GCA_964263725.1 Spirosoma sp. | reverse complement strand
AAGATCAACGAACTGTTTAGCCACCTGATAGCTCGTGTCATCTTCGCGAATAGCCCCATCGCGAATGCCTTGTCCGGCAATTTTATACACTAAATCCAGCGCGACTTCATCTGTTACCGCCAAGGGTCCAACCGGCATTCCAGCGTCTTTTCCACCATTTTCGATCAGTATAGGGTTGACGCCATCTTTCAGCAGTTCCATACCTTCGCCCGAGTACGTGCCAAAGCAGCGTGAGGTATAAAACCCGCGCGAATCATTAACGACAATTGGCGTTTTACGAATCTTGCGGGTGTAGTCAATGGCTACGGCCAGCGCATAATTAGACGTTTGTTTGCCCACAATAATTTCCACGAGCATCATCTTGTCTACGGGAGAAAAGAAGTGAATGCCAATAAAATTTTCGGGGTTAGCCGAAGCCTCTGCCAGTCCGCTAATGGGTAACGTAGATGTATTGGATGCGAAAACGCGAATGCTGTTCGCGGCCAGCATAGGCTCGGCTTCCCTGGTGACCTGGGCTTTTAGATCGCGGTTTTCAAAAACAGCTTCGATAATCAAATCGCAACCCCGTAAGTCCTGCGCGTTGGCGGTGGGTTTAATAAGATTAAGAATACCGTCGACTTTTAGTGGGTCAACTTTACCGCGCTCAACGCCTTTTTTGAGCAGATTCCGCGAATAATCTTTTCCTTTTTCGGCGGCTTCAATCGATATATCTTTCAGTATGACTTCGATACCGGCCTGCGCTGATACATAAGCAATGCCCGCCCCCATGAGACCGGCCCCCAGAACACCAAGTTTTTTGACATCAGTTTTGGCTTGATCTTTCGGACGGCTGGCGCCTTTGTTCGCTTCATTCATACCCAGAAACATCGTCTGGATAAGGTTTTTGGCTACTTTAGAGGTGGCAACTTTTACAAAATGGCGTGCTTCAATGATCAACCCCCGGTCAATATTTACCTGCAATCCTTCATAAACGCAGGACATAATTTCGAGCGGGGCGGGGTAGTTACCTTTGGTTTTATCCATCAACATGGCCGTCCCAGCCGCAAATGTTTGTGAGCCTACTGCACTCTGGATGTTGCCGCCGGGGACTTTGAAATTGTCTATTCCAACAATCTTTCCGGTCTTTCGGTCTATTTGATCCCAAGGCTTGATGGGTTTCGGATTGGCCTCGATCCAGGCACGAGCTTTCGCCAGCATGTCGGCTTGGCTATCGGCTATATCGTCGATCATGCCCAGACTTTTCGCTTCCTGAACACCTACTTTTCGGCCTTCGAGCAGCAGGGGCAACGCAGCCTGAATGCCAATCATACGGGGCCATCGTTGCGTACCGCCCCCACCCGGTAACAAGCCAATCGTTACTTCGACCAGCCCAATCAGCGTTTTTGGGTTGTTCAACGCTACCCGGTGGTGGCAAGCCAGACAGATTTCGTAACCACCACCGAGGGCCGTGCCGTTAATGGCGGCAACGGTTGGTTTGCCCGATGTTTCGATACGGCGAAATAACCGGTTCAATTCCGACGAAACCTTTAGCATTTCGGCCGGGTCTTTATCGTTGTTTTGGAGAATCATTTTCAGATCAGCTCCGGCCACAAATTCAGGCTTGGCCGAGGTAACGATTATCCCTTTTACAGTTTCATCGGCAAACGCCTGCTGCAAAGCCGCTTCGAACTGAGGTATGGACTCGTCGTTAAGAACGTTCATTGGCGATGATGTCATTTCCCAGGAAATGATGGCCACATCTTGATCAACGGTGTAGTTTATCATAGGTCAAATGGGTAATAAATAATGAACAATGTAAAATGGTGTTGCTGTTAATGGCATTGCACCCTAATTATCATCCATTATTTATCGAACATTACTTATTAATTTATCCGTTCGAAAATAGTTGCGATGCCCATGCCGCCCCCAATGCAGAGGGTTGAGAGGCCAAATTGTTTGCCGGATCGTTCCAGTTCGTCAATCAAGGTAGCCGAAATGATGGCCCCGGTTGCACCCAGCGGATGCCCTAAAGCAATAGCTCCACCGTTGACATTCAGTTTGTTATGATCGACATTGAACTCGTCCATAAATAGCATCGGTACGGCGCCAAACGCTTCATTTACCTCGAACAAATCAATGTCGCTGATGTCCATACCGGCCCGTTTAAGCACTTTACGCGTGGCCGGAATGGGTCCGGTGAGCATAATCGTTGGTTCAGAACCCACAATAGCGAAGGCTTTAATGCGGGCGCGAGGCTTTAGTTCTGATTTTTCGCCGAACGCGACGCTGCCGATCAGCACACCGGCAGCGCCATCGACAATCTGCGACGAGTTACCGGCATGGTGAACGTGGTTGATTTTATCGAACTGAGCGTATTTGAGCAGCGCCAGAGCATCTAAACCCATTTGCCCCATTGCCTCAAAAGCTGGTTTTAATTTGCCTAAACTTTCGGCGGTGGTGCCGGGGCGGACACCTTCGTCGCGGTCGAGCAGGGTGACGCCAATCTCGTCTTTGAGTGGAATCAGTGTTTTGTGAAAGCGATTATCAGCCTGAGCGTCAACGGCACGACGGTATGATTCGGCGGCAAAGGCATCAACATCCGAACGGGAATAACCGTATTTGGTAGCAATCAAATCAGCCGAAATACCTTGCGGAACAATGTTATGGCGGGCAATAATCTGCGGATTCATAAAGATGGCTCCGCCGTCTGAACCCATCGGCACCCGCGACATGGATTCTACACCACCCGCAACAATAGCATCGACTTGTCCCGACATAACGTAAGCCGCTGCCATGTTGATCGCTTCCAGGCCGGACGAACAAAATCGGTTGAGTTGCACACCCGCCACCGACTCATCATAACCCGCTTCCAGCGCGGCTGTACGGGCAATGTCGGCACCTTGCTCGCCAATGGGCGTTACGCAACCCATAATTACATCATCTATTAGCGACGTATCGAGTTGGTTGCGGTCACGGAGTTCCCGAAGGACGCTGGTAAGCAGTTGAATTGGCTGCACGTCGTGCAGGGAACCGTCGCTTTTACCTCGTCCCCGAGGTGTGCGAACGGCATCATAAATGAAGGCTTCGGCCATAATTTTGTCGAAAAATTAGTATGCATGCATACGGTTTTCAGTCAAACAAAAGTACGGGCAAAACCTGATTAGGGCAATGGGAGGGAGGGATTATTTACAGTTGTGTATGAACATGAACTCGATGAGATCATACACAACTGTAAATAATATACTTGAACTTAAAGAACCGGCAATACTAAACCTCCACATTGAAAATCCCGTTTATTCACACCTGTCAGGCATGAGTAAACGGGATTTGTGCTTTCTGTAAATCGTGCTTATTTATCCAGCACGACTGTTTCGCCGACTAAATACGCGCCCGATTCTGTTACCAGATTGTACACGGCTTTCACCGACCGAACCGTTTTTTCTGTTCGCACAACTTTGTACGCTATAACGCCATTGGTCGTAGCATCATAATGGTATAGGACTTCACCCGCTTTTACATCGCCGAGAGGTTTACGACCGGTTGCGGTCAGAATTGGGTGATTGGCGGTTGCTTCGAGTAGCGTTGGAGTTGTCGGCATATTGCGGTTATCAGCCGTGAGTTCATTTACAGGCGCTACCCATAGGCCAGCCATCTTAAAATCGCCTTGCGCTCCAGTGCTCTGGTGCTTGTCTACGCGGGTAATGCGCGTAGGCGTTAGCGTTTTGGTTTGTGCATTATAGCCCAGTACAATGTCGCCTTCAGTAACGGTGCTAATTGCTTTCGAGGAACCATCGGCCATCGTTACGGGCACGTCTGGTGCGAAGCAAAAGTTATATTCTTCTTTTTTCTTGGCACCACCGTCTTCTGTTTTAGCACCG
>CAXVWN010000089.1:0-10777 GCA_964263725.1 Spirosoma sp. | reverse complement strand
CATAGACCCTTACGCCTTCACAAGGGTTGGAAATATGAGATACGGGTTTGCAGATGGCGCTCGTACGGCACCGGATTTTTGTGCGCAAACAAAAGGCCCGCTACGATTTGACAGCGTAGCGGGCCCCATAAAAAAGATAAGGTTCTCTGATCGAAGCAGAGAACCTTATACTGACTATTCCTAAACCCTTAACCTTTTCTACATGAAAAACTAACTTTTACTCTTTTCTGTTCCAAATTCCAAATTAAATCGGAATTAAGTATATCTTACTGAACATCAGTTGCTTGTGCAACGGGCTGATTGGCATTCCAGAGGAAATTAATCATCCGGGTTGTATGGTCAGCCTGGTTCATCCAGCGGCTAGCATTTGCATCTTTCTGCTTAGCCAGTGTATTTGTTAGTTGAGCGGCAGCTTCGTTGAACTTAGCGCGGTCGGCGGGGCTGATCGTCAGCACGGCAGAAGGGCTTTGGTTGTACAACGAGACAACGCTCATAAAATTTTGCCAATTGGTCGTTTGTGCAAACTTGGCAGTGTTTTGTCCGATGTATGCAGCAAACTGCATTTGCGAACCATTGACAAGCATAGCACTTGCCGGCTTGGTAGTCGCCGGGCTATCATCAGTGTTGGTGGTGGTAGCCGCGTTTGACTGTGTTGTCGTTAATACTAATCCAAGAATTAACGATGCAAAGATAATACGCGATTTCATTGTTTTGTTCTATTTTGTTTTCAGTTAGATAACGCACAAAGGTCTATAGAAAGTTTGAAAGTGCAAGAGCACTATGCGTCCTTACTTATATTTTGTTCCGAATTTAATCTTGTTGGGGGGATTAAATTAGCCTTAGTGGCGCATTTTATTGTTTAAGACAGAATAAAATTTTGTATCTTATGCTCCTTACTATATTAATATATGCTTCTTGGAAAATGAAAAGTTCTTTAAAAAGTTATATCATTGATTGTAATTATTCATGGCATTTTGTATGCCCATAGTACAAAAGGCGAGGGAAGCGTCGCCTGCCCGGTCTAAATAGTCGGGTAATTGAATCAATTCATCTTCTGGAAACTGGCCCAGCACGAAATCGACCTGTCGTCCTTTCGAGAAATTATTGCCAATTCCCACCCGAAGCCGGGCATACTCCTGGGTCGTAAGTACTTCATCTATACTCCGTAAGCCATTGTGTCCGCCCGGTGATCCCTTGGGTTTCAGGCGCAACTTGCCAAAGGGTAAATCTTTATCGTCGGTGATAATCAGAACGTTTTCGATTGGGATGTTCTCCTGCTTCATATAATACTGCACTGCCCGACCACTGAGGTTCATGAAGGTAGTAGGCTTCACGAAGAATAATTGCTTGCCTTTATGCTGCCACGTTGCCGTGTAGGCTAAGCGGGTCATCGAGAATGCGAAACCATGCTGGGCGGCCAGGCGGTCGAGAACCATGAAACCAGCATTATGACGGGTAAGGGCGTACTCAGGGCCTATGTTGCCTAAGCCTACAATAAGAAATTTCATAAACAATCAGTATAATAAGGCTACCGACTGGCGGTAAGTCATTTGAGTTCCATCAGGAAACTGACAATCTAGCCGATACCCATACATACCTGTTGGTGCTGGCTGACCGTTGATTTGACCATCCCAGAGTGGTTCGCCACTTGAGATTGCAAAATTAGCACGATTATACAGGACTGCACCCCAGCGATCGTAAACAATGAATGTGGCAATTGTAATTGAGGGAAAAGCAAAACGAACGGCAAGTACATCGTTCAGGGCGTCGTGGTTGGGCGAGAAAGCCGTTGGCAGGTGAATCTGGTCAGTACAATCAAGGGAAATACGGATCGACCGGGTAAGTACGCAATTGTTGTCGTCTTTTATAGTAAGCGTGTACGTGCCTGCTTTTAATCCGGAAAAGTTGCTGCTGCGTTGAAAGGGCTGGCCATCGAGAGAGAAATTTGCCGTTGCGGCACTCGGTGCGATATTAATAGCTCCGTTTTGTTCGCCACAGGCCGAAGCAGTCGTTTGAATATCGCCCATTGACGGGCCTGTGCTGGCAGCTATGCTCACCGACTGACTAAGTGTACAGCCGGTACTATCTTTCGCTACGAGGGTATAATCACCCGCCTGTAAGCCAGTAAAAATAGTACTGGTCTGGAGTGGATGGTTGTCAATACTGTATAATACGGGCAAGCGACCACCGCCAACGGTCATGGAGGCTTGCCCGTTAGTTTGGCCGCAGGTAGTAGGCACAGCTGTTGTGCTCAAAATTTCCATTGGTTTAAAAAAAGGCAGGTTAATCACTCCATTGACCTCGCACCCATTCGCATCGCGAATCCGAAGGGTATAAGTGCCACCAACTAACTTAGTGAAGGTCGGGCTGTTTTGAAACGTAACACCGTAGTCGATTGAATAAACCAGGGGAGTTTTACCACCGGCGGCTACAACACTCACTTCACCGTTGTCGGTCGCACATTGCGGAGGTTTACTTTGCAGGCTACTAATGGCTGGTCCAGCATCGGCTGTAATAACAACTGGTTGAGCGGCCTGGCAACCCGCAGCATCTTTAGCAACTACTGTATAGGAACCAGGTCTGAGGCTTGTAAACGTGGGAGCTGCCTGAAAAGCGCTACCGTTCAGGCTATACTGCCAGCCAGTCGCGCTCGCAGACACAACCTCAATCGAGCCGTTAGTTTTATCGCATCCCGTATTAGCCGGTGTGGCCTTAAAGATTGGTTCATCAACCGTAATCGTAATGGGAACCGCCGGACTTTCGTTTTGATAGAGGGTTTGTGTGATGTAGAAAGTAGTTGTCTGGGTAAGTTTCGGGCTGTACGTATTACCTCTTGCCAGTAGGTTAGTTCTGGACGCTGATGAATACCACCGGATATCTTTGCCCGTAACGACCAGATTAGCTAGACTTCCTTTGCAGTAAGTCGCGCCGGATTTAAGCACAATGCGATACAGCTCGACTTTGCCGCCCGAGGCATCAGTACAAGTGGTGCCGTTTGTTATACTTTCGTAGGTACCAATCAGGCTTTCGTCAACGGGATTATAGGTCATTGTTCCGCGCCAGTAACAAAGACTTTTGACGGCCGTATTTCCATTTTTGTCAGATTCGTTGAACTGTACTGTCGTTGAATTTACTTGTCCCGATATATAAGCTACACCGCTAAATGGTACATTTGGGTTGGCCGTCTGCGCTGTGCCGCTCAGCGTACTGCCAGCCTGCGTAAGCGTCATCGTGTAATTATATATGAGCTGTTGTGGATCGGTCGGGTAGGTGACACCCAGCCAGAGCCCATCTATAGTCTGCGCCTGACTTATCGTGAGATGGGATATGAGCAGTAAGAATAGGTTAATAAAAGTCCGAATGCTCATGCCCGATAGTTTCATGTGCTTACTCAAAGCTACAGAGAATAACAGTAGGACATTTGTAAATTTATATACCGGTAACTGACCGACTTCCGACTATTTTTACCCCATGAATCACCAACGCCTGATCCTGTCCAGTCCTTTGCTGGAAATTGTTGTGAGCCGCTTGGCGCAGCAGCTAATTGAAAATTACCAGAATTTTGCCGACACCGTTATTCTGGGTATGCAGCCACGGGGCATTTATTTTGCCGAACGCGTTGCGCGCGAACTAAATCGTGCACTGGGTCACGATGTGCCGCTTGGCTATTTAGACGCTACGTTCTATCGGGACGATTTCCGACGACGCGATACGCCCCTGCGCCCTAACACGACTCATGTGCCGTTTATTATTGAAAATAAGCGTGTAATTCTCGTCGATGATGTATTGGCAACGGGCCGGATGGTACGGGCCGCTCTCGATGCAATGACCGCCTTTGGTCGGCCCCGAAAAGTGGAGTTGCTGGTATTGATTGACCGTCGTTATAACCGCGATCTGCCTATTAAACCAGATTATACCGGCAAGCGTGTAAATACACTTGAGTCGCAGCAGGTATTGGTGGAGTGGACTGAGCAGGGGGCCGAGGCCGACCGGATCTGGTTGGTTGGCTAACTAGAATTGATAGGTAGTGCCCCATTTGAAATAGTGAAAAATACTTAATTAATAAACCATAGTAACGTATAATAAATAATACACAGTCCGTAACAGTTAATAGGGGTAGTTTAACAGTTGAGTGTCTTTTTGTAACAGTTGGCCCTATAGCATTCAGTATAAACGCCTGTATTTGTGCTATATTCGCATTGCCAATCAGAACAACAAATACAACAAAACGCTTGAAGACACAGTTACTTCCTCTCTTATTTATTCTGTGGTTATTACTTATTGGAACAGGCACTGTTACTCAGGCGCAAACTGCTTATACAGTTACGGGCCTGGTTACAGATGCTAACACAGGTGACCCCATACCTTTTGCCAGCGTTTCGCTGGTAGGACGCCGAAGCGGAACCGTAACGGATGAAAAAGGACGCTATACATTAGTTGCCAAGATTTTAACGGATTCGCTGGCCGTTAGCTCCTTGGGCTATAAAGTCCTCCGGCGGGCTGTTGATCCGGAACGAACCACACAAGCTGTTGATTTTAAGCTCGAATCAGGCGGGAATTCCTTACAGGAAGTCACCGTTAAAGCAGGCGAAAATCCAGCTTGGCGAGTGCTGCGGCAGTTACGCAAAAACCGTTCGATTAATGATCGAAAGAGACTGTCAGCGTACGAATATGATAGTTACGTAAAAACGGATATTGCCCTTAGCCACGTCTCCGACCGCATGCGAAAGAATCCGCTCATCAAGCGGATTAATGAGTCCATGAGTAAACATGACTCGATCATAGACAAAGATGGGCACCGTTTGTTGCCGCTTTTAGCCTCCGAGTCCGTATCGCGCTATTATTTCAAAGCCAGTCCCGAACACAAACGGGAAGACATTCGTAAAACACGCATCAAAGGTGTGGCCGTCGATGATGCCGGATTAAGTTCGCAGTTACTGGGTGGGACCAATTTGGTAAACCAGAATTTTTACGACAACTATATTCCAATTCTAGGCAAGGATTTTGCCTCACCCATTGGCGATAACTGGAAAAACTGGTATGAGTTTTTTCTGGCCGATACCACGCAAATTGGTGATCACGTTTGCTACGAAATTCAATTTGACCCCAAGCGACCCGAAGACTTAGCCTTTACGGGTAAAGCCTGGATTGATACGACCACATTTGCGCTTTGTCAGATTGAAGCCCGCATCGGTAACGGGGCTAACCTGAACTATGTACACGAACTGACCATTGAGCAGGAATTAGAAACAACAACCGACTCAACGTCCGGTCCATCATCTACGGCTGGCTGGCTGCCCGTGAGTATTCATCTCAGAGCCGATTTGACGGGTGTTGGTAAACAATCGCTCGGATTGCGGGCGCAGGTTACCCTTCGGAACAGTAATATCGTGGTGAATAGGCCACATCCTGCCGCGTTCTATGAACAACCTATTGAGCCAAGCGACACCGTCGCTACCACAAATGAAGCTTACTGGCATACTATACAAGGCACACTGGCCGGTGCCGATTCGCTGAATAAAGAGGACCAGAAAACCCGTTTGGTCATTGAGAAATTGCGGGCTGTTCCGGCCGTGAAAATGGCCGAAGCTGTAGGGCAGGTTGCTGTTACGGGCTTTTACAAAATCGGTGGTTTTGAACTTGGGCCTTATCCGTATTTATTGGCAGTCAACAGCGTAGAAGGGTTGCGGATACGGGTCGGTTTTCGTACCAACGAGCAGTTCAGCCGAAACTGGATTTTGCGGGGTTATGTGGCGTATGGAACCCTGGATGGCGAGTTCAAGTACGGAGGAGAAATAAATTACCTGTTCTCGCGGCAGCACTGGACAATGGCAGGTGTGCGGGTCGCGAATGATCTGGAACGGCTTGGCCTTACTCCCGAATTAATTGGGGGTAACCGAATCTTCTACGCCTTTAGTCGATTTGGCCGCTACCGGGGCGGTTACCAAAGCTACCAGAAAGAAATTTTTTTTAAGACTGAACCTGTTAAGGGAGTTCTTTTGACAGCTATGTTGGGTAGCCGGACATTTGACCCACTTTTTCCATTCCATTATCGAACACAACCCGACTTGGGCGACCAGTCGGCTTTGCAGTCCGATATCTTTGATGCGTTCTGGGCGGTTGAAGCGCGGTTAGCCCGGAAAGAAAAGTACCTGATGGATGGCAATGATCGAATTACCCTCGGTACTAAACGGGCACCCGTCCTGACAATCCGGTATACGCACGGTTCTAAATCACTGGGTGGGCAGTATAACTATGATCGCCTTACATTGCGGGCGCAACAGTCGTTGCGGCTTGGACCGCTTGGCCGGATGACGTATCTGCTATCGGCGGGTTACACACCGTCAACGCTGCCCGCTCCTCTGTTATTCCCGCATATTGGTAATCCAACCCCGCTGCTAACGACCAATACCTTCAACCGAATGCAGTTTTATGAGTTTGTTAGTGATCGATTCGTGGCCATCCATATTCAGCACCGGTTTGAGGGATTGTTATTCAATCGTATTCCTGGTATTCGGAAGCTAAACTGGCGATTAGTGGCCAATGTAGATGCGCTCTGGGGCGCTCAGACTCAGGCTAACCGGGATGTTGCGTCGATTAAACCCCTGCCGGGTGGTGCACGACCTATTTATTTCGGGTCACTCGAAGGTGACAAGCCGTATATGGAAGTTGGTTATGGGATCGACAACATCTTTAAGATAATTCGTATTCAGGCTATTCACCGGCTAAATTATCTGGAGGGAGGGCCTAACGGTATAGCCCTTGACTCATTTGCGCTAAAGGCATCGGCCTCGTTCAATTTTTGATCACACTGCTTAATCATTTATGGGCACAGGTCGTTATTGGTTTGACTACATAACCGGTTAATGACTCATGTCACTTGTTGCCCCTGTTACCGTCCATAAAATTTCCGAAGAAAGCCTTACGGAAGCTCCTGATTTACTGGCGGTTGAAGAACCGTTAGAAATTCGATTGGGTTTCGGACCCGTAACCGACCGACAACAACGGGCGGTGGCGGTTACCATGCGAACGCCTGGCCACGATGAGGAACTGGCAATGGGTTTTTTGTTTAGCGAAGGTATTATACAAAAGCCCGCCGAGGTAATTTCGTGCCGTCATTGTGTCCAAGATTCACAGAAAGAAGGTAACGTGTTACGCGTAGAACTGCATCCTGATGTGGTGATTGACTGGTCTCGACTGGAACGAAATACGTTTGCCTCATCGAGTTGTGGACTGTGTGGTAAAACCACAATTGACGCCGTTATGGCGCTCACACCCGGCCCACTTTCATCAAAATTTTCGGTTGAACCAACTATTTTACATGCTTTGCCCGATCGGGTTCGCCAAGTGCAACGGGCCTTTGCCTACACGGGAGGCATCCACGCGGCTGCCCTGTTCGATGCTGACGGGAAACTATTAATCGTTCGGGAAGACATTGGTCGACATAACGCATTAGATAAACTTATTGGCGCTGCTTTCTGGCAAAACTGGTTGCCACTGAGCCAGTTTGGAGTTTTTCTGAGCGGCCGAATTGGCGTTGAACTTGTTCAAAAAAGCTGGCTTGCCGGTGTACCCATGTTGGCGGCTGTAGGTGCGCCATCTAGCCTTGCTGTTCAAATGGCGAAGGAAGCCCACATGACGTTAGCGGGCTTTGTTCGCGACAAACGATTTAACCTCTACAGCGAACCAGAGCGGGTAGTTTTAGCCATGACCAATCAGGTGTAGCCTGGTAAGGCCCGAGGATTACACGAAATTAAAGCCGATTTTAATCTCAAAAAAAGACAACCTGGGTACCTTGTGCTCTTATCTCTAAACAATGGTTGTTAATGACTAGTACATTTTCTCAACGCCTTGGTGTGATTCTTATTGGGGTCGCTGTTCTTTCATCATGCAGTCGGCCGGTGGCTTACTTTCAGCGCGGGTATGTTGATCCCTTCTCAAAATCCGCACCTCAGACAATAGCTGTAGCGGCACCTGTTCAAGCCATTGACCAACCAGCCGAATCACTTACGCAGGCTAATCAGGCCATTACACAAATTGATGCCTATGTTCGCAATGACAATAAACTGTCGTCCAATAAAACGTTGACCGGGCGCATGGCTCGGGTGAAGAATCTGCTGGCTTCTACCAATAAAGGCTTTGGCGTGAGTGTAATGAATGCTCCCCGCAAAATGAGTGGGGTGGAACGGCTGATGCTTAAGAAAATTAATAAACGAATCGGTCAGCAACTGGCACCCAATAACCCGGAAAAAGCAATGGGTAACCGGGTTCATCTGATTGGTGGCATTGTCCTGTTGATTGGAGGTCTGATTCTCCTGATCGCCGGTACGGGGACTGCCGCGTTTATTGGCCTCATTGTCGCATTAATTGGTGCGCTTGGATTAATACTTGGTCTGTTTGGGGAGTAAGTTGGTGGCGTCGGTTAGTACTAACCGACGCCACCAACTTATAAGAAAGCCCAGCCCTATGCCGAAAATTTGTCTCAATCAGGCTGACAACTCTTTTATTTCGGTACTAATACCGTTACGGCCCCCGGTTTAATGGCAGCTTTCAGGCTTGTAATGCGCCCCCGATATTCGCCATCCACCTGAAAATAGGCCCGCCGGTGCGTTTCAATATGGATAGACGTCGCTGGATAAATCTCAATTTTCTTTGGGTCAAAGGGTTTGTACCGCCAGAAAAGTTTAAGGATTTCCCAAAATGATAATCGCCGAAAAATAACAACTTCAAACTGCCCATCGAATGGGTCGCCATCCGGGTTGATAATGGCTCCGGTGCCATACATTCGGGCGTTGGCCAGTACAACCATAAACGCGGCCCGCTGAACACAGTCATCGCCAACAGTAATGGAAACTCGCAGTAGCCGCCTTTTTTTCAACACATTGACCACCCCCCGGAGATAGCCAAGTTTACCGCGCAGATTATTTTTTTCGTAGTGTCTTACCAATTGCGCATTCAGACCAATGTCGCTCAGGTGCAGGCATATCTCACCGTCATTGACCGAAATTACGTCCATTGCCCGGTGTTGACCTGTGAGCAGAATATCCAGACTGCCTTGTACATCGGGCGGGATACCTAGCTCGCGGGCCATTCCGTTGGCCGAACCGGCGGGTAATATGCCCAACAGAATGCTGGTATCAAGGAGAGCAGCCGCCACAATCTTGATCGTACCATCGCCCCCAACGGCCACTACGCAATCGGGCTTATGCTGAGAAATCTGCTGACGGATTGTGGCATCGTCGGTTTTGCCGTTGAGATCGAATTGATGAATTTTATGGGGCGAGTTGGCGAAATAATTCTGGATGTTAGTTTCCCAAACCGTTTTGTCGTTCCCACCTGAAACCGGGTTAATTGCAAATAAAAAGACCAACTTCTGAGGGGATTATAAGTTATTAAAGACGAGTACTGACTGAACGTTATGGAAACTGGACAACCCTCTCCTGATTATAAACAAAAAATAAGCATCAAGGGTAAGATAAAACACTATTTCTTAACATTACTGCGGTTGACCGACCAGCCCGTAGTGAAAATTTATCGCGGTTTCGGGAATGATGAGCGGCTCACCGTTTGCGGTCATGTGTTTCGGCGGAGTGCCTTGCCGCGCCAGAAATATCGCGATATTGATTTGGTTAACCTTCTGGCTGTATTGCGTTTATTTCTGGTCAAGCCATATCCAGATGCTACGGTTCGGGTTCTTTTTGGTCAGCAAATTGTTCAGATCCAGGCCGACGCAGACGGTTTTTTTCAACTCAATTTACCGTTAACTCACCCGTTATTACCTGGGTGGCATTCGGTTCAGGCACAGCTCATTTCTCAAACGATTACCCCCGAAGTAGTACTGGCCGAAGGGGAGGGGCAGGTACTGATACCGCATCCAACCCGATTCATTTGTATTTCCGATATTGACGATACATTTCTGGTATCGCATTCGGCTACCATTGCTAAACGGTTACTGGTGCTGTTAACCGAAAATGCTCACAGCCGAATACCGTTTGAGGGTGTAGTGGCCCATTATCAACTGCTGGCCGAAGCCGAGAGTGGCCTTAACGCGGCCAATCCTTTTTTTTATGTCTCGAGTAGTGAATGGAATTTATACGATTACATTCTGGAGTTCTCTCAAAAAAACGGTTTGCCAGACGGTGTATATCGGCTGAGCCAACTCAAGCGATTAGCTCAACTGCTGAAAACCGGAAAAGGTAAACACCATACTAAATTTGGCCGAATTACGCAGATTATAGATACCTATCCAACTCGGCAATTTATTTTACTGGGCGACGATTCGCAGCAGGACCCCATAATTTATGAGGCCATTGCCCAGCAATTCCCTCACCAAATTCGTTGTGTTTACATCCGCCAAATTCATGCCGAACATAAAGCCCGAACAGAAAGTTTGATGGCAAGAATAGAAGCAAAGGGCGTAGCTTGCTGTTACTTCGTCCACAGTGCCGAAGCACGGCAACATTCAGTATCTATTGGTCTGATAGCCAGCTAATAAACAATTATGAACCAGAATACACCTCCCGAAGAACTGACCGGAGATCTTACCATTGGCAAGCCCTATACTGAAGCGGCTGGTGTGACGGCTATCGTGAAGTCGATTGAACAAATAGTAGAGGGAACAGGCCTGATTCGCGGCTTAAAAGTTTTGGCCGATCTGAATCAAAAAGATGGTTTCGACTGTCCATCCTGCGCCTGGCCCGATCCTGATGGCGACCGCTCTAAACTTGGTGAATACTGCGAAAGCGGAGCAAAAGCCGTGGCCGATGAAATTATGACC
>CAXVWN010000088.1:0-3890 GCA_964263725.1 Spirosoma sp. | reverse complement strand
GAAGAAGGAAATCCGGTTGGCGTAAAGAATATTCTGGAAATTATGGGCCTGATCTCGGCCGACGTCCGGTTGCCGCTCATGAAAGCGTCCGACGATCTGAGTGAACGCCAACGCGCTGTTCTTCAGCGCGATAGGCTGCTGGAATTAGTAGCGTAGCGTTCTACCTTTTAACCAATAAAAAAGCCGAACTCTGATGAGGGTTCGGCTTTTTTATTGGTCAAAAATCTTTATTATGAATTTCTTCCTCCACCGCCCAGGAATTTGGAGGCTATCCATATCAGAACACCAACCACCAGAACGACACCAATGATACCGGTGTAGGCACCAGCTTTGAAAATATCGCCAATTGCCGCGCAACTGCTCAAAAACAGAGTTAAAAATACAGCTACAAGAGCCGAGGGGAAAAAACGCAATAGAGTTTTCATAATCGCTGATTAATTTGAGTGCAGTAAACTTGATCACTTTATGGAAGGTGATTGCTCAAATAACTGGCAACTAATCAGTTTGTTTTAAGGCTGTGTATCAAAGGTTCCACCAGTAGGTCCATTTCAGAACCAAAGCACGGTTCTTAACCGAAAAGAATCCCGGTATATCTTGGCCAATCTGAGCCGAATTAGGCAAATAATTGTCGGTATAAACCAGGAAAAAATCTGACGCGGGCTTGTATCGCCATTGAATACGGGCATTAACGTTCATGTTTTTTTGCTGTTCGTTATACTGTACAAACGTGGTCAGATAGAGTTTATTGGTCAGCGTTAGGTCGAAGCGCGGGCCAACAAGCCAGAATGTTGTTTGTCCCCAAGGTTGAGGCAGGCGAATATCGTTATAGCTCGCGCTGGCGGCTAAACTCACGTAAGGCTGAAACCGATACCCTAAATCGGCCGTCAGGTTCAGGCGGGTACCATTGGCGTAATAACCACCGTAACGCGACGAGAACCCATACGTGAATACACTCTGAGGCTTAGAATCAAAATCAGTTCCCCAGGCTGTCCAGTTATGTTCGGTTCCCGTTGCCAGTGTTTCTCGACCCGTATTTGTGGGATCAAAAGGTTGAAGCAATCGGACATAATCTGTAGCAACCCAAGCCGTAAATACACTTTTAGCCCGGAAGGTAACGACGTAACTCAGATAGCTTTCGTTGTCGCTCTGCCGCCAGGCCGGGTCGAAGAAATAGGTAGATGTTAGCGTCGGTCCGTGGCTAAGAACCCCGCTGGCAGTTGGTAAAAATGTATAGCCAACGGTTGCGGTGCCCCGTTCATAACCCCGGCGCGGCACATAGCCTGCTTCGGCCGTGTAATTCTTGCCAACAGATTCTACCTGTCCGCTAATGAGCCACCGACGGGTGGTATACTGTAAATTGGTGGCATAAACGGCGTCATTCCCCGGCTGTTCCGGGCTGAATGATTTGACGTACATGGCTTTGCCAGCCCAAAAATTATTCGAAGAAGCTAGATTATATTCTAGTCCTAAATTCCGATTATACCGGGTGTACAGGGGTTTGTCGGTAGTTGGCGTGTAGGATAGCGACTCTTTATTGACAAATATCATCCCGATGTTCGAGCGGGCAGAAACCCGCCGTTGCAAGGCCACCACCGCAAAATTCTGGGCAGGCAGCGCATCCAGGCCGGGAGTTACATTGTCAACGCGACCGGTTTGCATATCCATAATTCCTATCCGCCAGTCTTTATTGAGTTTGCCGCTTAATCGTGCCCCAAAGCGAATTGGTACGCCACCAAGGCCAATCCGGCGGCTGAAAAATGGGCGAATTGTCGCGTAGCCGAAGTTGGTAAACTGATCGCCATTTTCCAGGAAGAACTGTCTCTTCTCCGGAAAAAAAAGTTCGTACCGATCAAGGTTTGTGACTTGCTGATCCACGTCTACCTGCGAAAAATCGGGATTGACCGTCAGATCCAGATTTAGTGATGAAGTAACGGCCACTTTCGCATCAAGGCCAACATCAAGCCGACCCTGGGTCAGGACATTGTTCTGATAGTCACGTGTTAAGCCGCTTAGTGCGTAGGGAATCAGCGAAATATTTGGACCTGGTTGTGGCGGGGGCTGATCCCAAACCAACACGCCGGTTAAAGCCAGCGATGCGGTTGGAAACTGACGCTGAATGGGTGTCCAGGATGATTTTTCTGTTGTTTTTAAATCCTGCCGACTGAAGTTAATACCCCACCGGCTAATACCTCGTTTATACCGGATAGTTTTAAATGGAATGGCTAGTTCGATCACGTACCGATCGGGGTAGTTACGAACCACTGATGTCCATTTATTGTCCCAGCTTAAGTTCGCTTTGCCCCCTTCATACAATAATCCATCCCATTGTGCTCCGGCGGCATTGGTGCCAAACGTAAACCCATTAGTCTGGTCGTCGAAGGTGTCCATGAAGAAAATAAAATTGTCGTTTTTGGTGAAACTCCAGTCGCGCCGGAGGGATTCGACAATGTATGGACCTGCCACATTACCGTGGTAGCAAACAGCACTCAGGTACATGTTATGGTCGTCGTAAGCCATTCTGACTTCGGTGCGTACTTTGGCGATACTCGTGTCCATAGGCAATACCATCCAAAAATCGGTCGCTATTTCGGCAGCTTGCCAAGCGGGTTCATCGACCGCACCATCAACAATGACTGGCGACGTAGCCCGGTTGATATGAAGTTGGTATTGCTCATTTTTTTTCTGAGCCAGCAGAGGATAGGAGCCAAGAAATAAAATGAATACCGAAAAGAGTAGAAGAAATCTCACCAAATAAATGCGTTAGAAATCAATGATAAAAGAGGATGACGGGGCGAATTTAACTCGCTTGCCCTTAAAAACAGAGACGCAACGATCAATTTATCGTTGCGTCTCCACACATTAAAACAACAAGTCTATTAGTTGCCTACCATAAACACGGCGTTGCCAAACAACAGCTTGCCATTGTACCAGAATCCCCGGAAAAGTGGGTCATCGGCCAGGTAAACGATGCTGCCCCGTCCATAACTCTGTACACCCATTAACAGCGTATTTTTTAGTTTCTCTTTGGCGTTTTTACCCGAAAAACCGGCTACGTAATTGTCCGCTTTTAGATAACCTACGTTCCAGCCCTCTTTCAGGAAATCAAAATTATATGCGTTCTGTACCAGCGTGTAATAGCCGCCCGTTAAGCCGTAGCCCAGTGGGTGAGTGGTATCGATATTGACCCGGTAAATACTACCCGGTGTGTCATCCGAAATAGCTGTCCGTTCGCGATCGCCGTATAGTTTTACGGAATCTACCGGGCTCAATTTTTTCGCTTTGTCCTTGTCGGCTGGCTTATCTTCTTTCTCCTTCAAATCAAACCCCTCTTTGCCTGCCAGAAACGATGCGGCCCGTTCCATCGCGATGAGTTTACCGCCCGAACGAACCCATTCTTTGATGGTCGACAGGACTTTCTCATTCAGGAATCGACCATAATTGTAGTTAGTTGGCAGAATTAAAATGTCCAGTTTGTTCCAACTGACATTGTCCAGCGTATTGCCATTGAGTAGCGAAACTGGATAGTTTAAATCCTGGTCGAAGAAGTGCCAAACCTCGCCCGCAGCCGGGGGAGAGGTACCGTCGCCAACCACTAATCCTACACGGGGCGCTTTCAGGCCCGTCACAAAATCAGACCCGAAGTCAGATCCTTTGGTTACGAAACCCGTTTGCACGGGTGTTAGATCGGCACCAGTTCGTGCGGCTTCGGCCCGAACGAGCGCGTCGAAACGGTCGCCAAAGCGTTCATTGCCAGCTCGTGTTATAATCAACGTGCCAGATGGATACGTTTTGTTTTCTAACTCAAACGGTTTTTCGGCGGCCCGTGCTCTGACTTTCTGTTTCAATAAACCTGCCAGCATCTGCACGGCTGGCAGCGATTGCCAGCGAAC
>CAXVWN010000087.1:0-28684 GCA_964263725.1 Spirosoma sp. | reverse complement strand
GTGGTTTTGCGCTGACTTTCATTCTTTCGCTCTTTAAAAATGACAACCACACAGAACGAAACAGTCCTGTCTCTGCTAAGTTTGGTAGGGCTGGATGCCGAGGACGAACATCCTGCATTGGACGCGTTGGCCACAGCCGATCACCGCTATTTGCGCGACCTGAAAATTAACGTCGGCAATGTGCTGAACAGCAGCCAGACGCTGAATAAAAAAGAAACGTTACTGCTGGCATTATCTGTAGCCGTTAATGAAAAATATCAGCCCTTAGTTGATTCATTAACGGATGCTGTTCGACAAGAAGGAGCGAGCGATGCAGAAGTGGCCGAAACCATTGCCTGCACATCGTTACTGAGCACAAATAATGTGTTCTATCGGTTCCGCCACTTTGTTAGTAAAGACTATTACCAGCAAACGCAGCCGGGAATTCGCATGAGCATCATGGCGAATCCGGTGCTGGGTAAGGAGTTTTTTGAATTAATGAGTTTAGTCGTTTCAGCCGTTAACGGCTGTGAACTCTGCGTTCGGTCGCATGAAGAAAGTGTCCTGAAGCACGGTTCCAGCGAGCCACGTATTTATGATGCAATCCGGTTAGCATCGGTTATTAAAGGTCTGATTACATTACTGTAGTACCTGCCGATAACGCATATTAATTAGCTTAAATTTAGCCCGTCATTACTTCCTAATTGGAAGTAATGACGGGCTTTGGTATACTTTTTGCTTACTTTTTGGATAGTATCAGGCGGTATGACAGATAAAGTTTTCGGAGCGATATATGATTATTTCCAGACCTTGAAACCCGTTGAAAACAAAGTGAAGCGGTTTACGTCTAAACCCAAATCAGTCGGGAATCAATGAATGTAAACGACCAAAAACATTCTTGACGCTTTATAGTTAATAATTTATAACACGTTTACAGCCTGATATTGATAAATAAGTTTACTGTATTGCTATGAATTATGTGCCGCAAATGTATGTAGACATGTTGCGATAAACTGTTCCTTATTGCCTTCAGTGCTGTATCTACCGTAATGTAAAGCCCGCTTTCTCTAACCGAGAAGCGGGCTCTTGTTTTATAAATAAGGTATAAATTAGACCGTCTTTACTAAATCAACCAACGTCTCAATCCAGATTGGACTGTCGTTCAGACTTTCGACCAACTGCCAGTGTTTTCCACCGGCCTGCTCAAATAATTCTTTGTATTCGACCCCAACTTCAATCGTTGTTTCCAAACAGTCGGCGACGAAAGCGGGTGAAAAAGCCAGTACACTCTTAATGCCTTTAGCCGGTAATTCCTTGATTATATCGTCAGTGTAGGGTTTAATCCAGGGGTCGCTACCCAACCGCGATTGAAAGCAGGTTGTGTATTTTCCTTCGGGAATATTCATCGCCTTTACCAACAAACGTGTTGTTTCAAAACACTGCGCCCGATAGCAATGCTGATTTAAAGGGTGAAGCGACCCGCAGCACTCGCCAAACTGACAAACAGTTTTTTTTACGTCGCCTTTCCGAATCTGTCTTTCCGGCAGTCCATGATAGCTGAACAGAAAATGGTCGTAGTCATAGGCAGCAATGTATTTCCGGCCAAGTTGAGCAAATCCTTCAATAAATTTCGGATGCTCCAGAAACCGATTAATAAAACGAATCGCCGGAATTACCTGCCAGGTTTTCACAATATCCATCACCTTTTCGTAGACCGAACCGGTTGATGCCGAGGCATATTGCGGGAAAAATGGAATGACAATGATATCGGTTAAACCCAATTGTTGAAACTCATTTAAACCTGTTTCAATAGCCGGACTTTGGTAGCGCATCGCTAATCTGACAACATAGTCATCACCTAACGCATTTTGCAAGTCACGTTCAACAATCTTTCCGTAATACTTTAACGGTGAGCCAGTTTCTGCCCAGAGCTGCTTATAAATCTTGGCTGATTTAGGCGCGCGAAACGGGGCAATAATGCCATTGACAAGCAGTGAACGCGAAATAAATGGGATATCTATAACCCGGCCATCCATCAAAAACTCGCGAAGATATTTGCGCACGTCCGGTACGGAGGGGCTGTCGGGTGTACCCAGGTTAACGATTAAAACGCCCGTTTTGCCGTATGATTTTTGGGCGATAACGGGTGATTGCAAAACAGAAACGTCCATGTTGAGAAAAAACAGTGATGTTAGCGAGTAAGTTGCCGTCTATCTGGGTTTATAAATTCCCATCAGGACAATTACGCTGCATACTCTACA
This sequence comes from Spirosoma sp., assembly GCA_964263725.1. GTDB lineage: Bacteria > Bacteroidota > Bacteroidia > Cytophagales > Spirosomataceae > Spirosoma. The sequence goes on along the minus strand of CAXVWN010000087.1, from coordinate 26,444 downwards.
ACAAAAATACGACAAGGATAGATTTGTTTTGTTCGATATAATTTAGATTTGCATCAATTTTATCTATAATCTATGCACTACCATGATCTGAAAAGGTTTCACGGTGGTATGTAAGATCTATTTTTCATGACGCTTACCCAACTCGATTATATCGTTGCCGTTGATACCTACCGGCATTTTGCAACGGCCGCCGAAGCCTGCCATGTAACTCAGCCCACACTTAGTATGCAAATTCAGAAGCTGGAAGATGAGCTGGGCGTGTTGGTGTTTGACCGTTCGAAACAACCCGTTGTACCAACCGAAACCGGACAAACGATTTTGGTACAGGCCCGAGATGTGTTGCGTGCCGCCCGACGTATACCTGAAATCGTTAGCGAGTCGAAAGAGGATTTTCGCGGTGATTTTCGAATTGGTATTATTCCAACATTAGCTCCTTATCTGTTGCCTTATTTCATTGGCGAATTTGTTGGTAAGTATCCGGCGGTGTCGGTGCATATTCAGGAATTGGTAACGGAGCAAGTAGTTGAAAAACTTCGCAATGGACTGATTGATGTAGGCTTAGTCGTTACGCCCTTGACTGAGAATGGCATTACCGAAATCCCCTTGTTTCAGGAGCCTTTTGTCGCCTATGCCGCCGACTCAAATCTGCTATTGACTAAAGCAACGGTTTCGCCCACGGATTTACAAACGGATGGCCTGTGGCTCCTGACCGAAGGCCACTGTTTTCGTAGCCAGGTCATGAACTTGTGCGGAGCCGATCGCCAGCCGAACTGTACAACGGCCCTGCGTTATGAAACGGGTTCGCTCGAAACGCTCATCAAACTCATTGATAAACAGGGTGGTTTTACATTACTTCCGTATCTGGCCACACTCGATATGGATGCGAGCCGCCGGGCGCGACTTCGGCCATTCGATGCGCCATCGCCTGTTCGTGAGGTAAGTTTAGTGATGCATCGCAGCTTTCTAAAACGCCAACTTATTAACGCTTTCAAGCAGGAGATTCTGGCCCATTTACCCACTGAGTTAACGGGCTCTATAAAGCGGGGAAATGCAATAAATGTGCGATAAAAAGAAAGAACAAAAAATAGAATTTACAGACAGATTTTTCGGCAAATGCCCGTTTGCCGGACTGAGTATACTTTTTGTAATTATGTATTTTGCTGCTAACTAAATTGAAAGGATTAACGTAAAACAGTAGCCAGAAACATATATTTGTCTATTGTTAGACTCGATTATTTTCCAACTCCCTACCTAAATAGTAATATGATTCAACATTTATTCCGGTCTGGTATTTTTAAAGAGCCTCTGGAGTGTTTATTTACGAGTCTATTATTTCTGATTGGACTATTAGGGCATTCTCAGGTATCAGCACAATCAATTGATACACAGCCTTTGGCAGTTACTTCGGTTTGTCCAGGTTCCCAAATTGAGGTAACAGGTATCAGAACGTCTCCCAGTGGCACTTTCACGGTTGAGCTTTCCAATAGAGGAAGTACATACGCCGAAATACCTTCCTCGTTGCTATCGGCATCTGGTCGATATGAAATTACATACCTGGCTACGATTCCGGCTAACACGCCCGCCGGAAACAATTATCGAGTTAGAATAGTATCGAAAAGTCCGGATGTTATCGGAACGCCGAGTTCAACTAGTCTAACGGTAAAGGCAAGACCCGCCCCACCAACGGTTTCTGCCAATTCGCTTGCACTTTGCCAATCTCATTCCGCTAGTCCTTTGAGCGCAACTGCAACAGATGCCAGCGCGTCGCTAGTCTGGTATGGCACCAGTGCAACGGCCGGTACAGGGTCAATGGTGGCTTCTTCACCGTCGACGGCTACGGCCGGTACATTTTCGTATTATGTAACGCAGAAAGGGACTGATTGCGAAAGCGAACGCGCTGAAATTAAGGTAGAAGTGAAGCCAACCCCAACCGCTCCAACTGTACAATCGATAACAGTTTGTCAGAATGCTTCGGCACCGGCGTTTCAGGTTACAGGCCAGAATTTGTTGTGGTACACTGGTAGTACAGGCGGCACAGGATCGGCTACTGCGCCAGTCGTTAGTTCCTCACAAACCGGCCAGATTACATATTATGTTAGTCAATCGCCCAATGGTTGCGAAAGTGCTCGTTCGTCGTTGTCTGTAACAGTTAATGCGATTCCCGGTGTGCCAATGGTAGCCAGCACAGGCCCAGTTTATTGCCAAAATGCAACCGCTGTTCCGCTGGTTGCCAGTGGCCAAGGCTTACAATGGTATCGTGAATCGTCGACTGGAAATTCACTTGGTAATAACATTACCCCCGACACTAAAGACGCGGGTAACTTCACCTATTATGTTAGCCAGACGGTTAATGGGTGCGAAGGATCACGCAGTAGTATAACGGTTAAGGTAACGGCGGTGCCTTCGGCTCCATCGGTTACAAATGCGTACAGTTACTGTCAGGGCATACAGGCATCTATATTAACCGCTACAGGCAATGGCCTTAAATGGTATGACGCTTCGGGGAAAAACATTGGCTCTGAACCCACACCGTCAACCAGTGCATCAGGAACGATTAGCTATTTCGTGACACAAACAACCGATAACTGCGAAAGCCCTCGTTCCGAAATTAAGGTGACCATTAAGCCAACACCCGCCCCGCCCAGTACGACGGCTGTTTCCGCTTGTCAGAATGAGTCAGCAAAGGTTTTGTCGGCCGATGGTCAGAATCTTCTTTGGTATACTATTGAAAACGGAGGCACTGGCTCATCGACTGCACCGATGCTCAATACTGCTCAGACGGGTCAACTTAACTATTATGTTAGTCAACGAATTGACGGATGCGAAGGACCACGCGCCACGCTGTCCACAACAGTCAAATCGTTACCAGCAGCTCCGGTCGTAACTCAAAAAAATCTTTGTCAGTCTGCCCCACCCGAGATCGTAACAGCAGTAGGTAATGAGCTGACCTGGTACACTACAGACGGAAGTAAACTGGCGTCGGCGCCATTAATCAATACCAATAAAGCGGCTTCCTTTACGGTTCTGGTAACGCAGACGGTGAATGGGTGTGAGGGTCCCAAAGCCACATTAGTAGTCGATGTTCAATCGACTACCGTACCTACCGTTAGCAAAACACTAGTGGAAATTTGCCAGGGAACCGCTTCTCAGCCTCTCAGCGCGAGCGGCACTAACCTGAAATGGACTGACCCAAACGGCACTATAACCACAACGGCACCAACCCCGCCAACGTTAAATGCTACGGTTAAGCCGGAGGGCGATGTGTATTATGTTACCCAAACGGGAGCCAACGGCTGCGAGAGCCCTCAAGTTGCTATTCGCGTTTTTGTACAGACCGCACCAACACTGTCTATTCTTGGTACAACAACAACTAATCTGGGGCTGGAGGTACCCCTAAAGCTGACCTTCACGGGTGTTGGGCCTTATAGTTTCAAACTATCGAATGGATTGACTGGTACCAGTATTAAAGACACGATAATATTGGTTTTGCCGGAGCGTACAACGACCTATCAGGTTGTCGAAGTGTCTAATAAATGTGGGCTAGGATTGCCCGGTAACAGCGCTACAGCAACCGTTACAGTTATGACCCCCACCATTCAAACGCTGGCCTTTGCGTCTACAACGCTTTGCGCCGGGGCAATTTTAACAACCGGTTTTATGACCTCCGGCGCATTTAATCCGGGCAGTGTTTTTAAGCTCCAACTGGCTAAGATTGAAACCGATTCCACGAAAATTGTCTTCGTCGATGCACTAAGTAGTCAGGATGCGAACGGCGAAATTATTGGGACCGTTCCTCGGAATACCGCTGGCGGTTCGTATCTGGTACGAGTGATAGCAACGAACCCGAAAATCCCAATTAACGGAAGTGCCAGCCCAACGAAACTGACCATTCGGTCACTGCCAACCGCCACATTAACCGGCAACCAAACTATCTACGAGGGGCAACCAACGTCGTTGTCTATAGCGTTTACAGGCGATGGCCCCTGGAGTTTCTCCTACCAGGATAGCACAGCTAATGGATTAGGGACTAACTTAACGGTATCGACCAATACCAACCCGAATACGGTTGAGGTTAGACCCAGCAAAACAACTTCGTATTTACTAACGGGGGTAAGTAACGCATGTGGGAGCGGAACTATACTCAGGCGTTTGGCCGTCGTGACCCTGATCCCCCTGTTAGGTATTGAAGACCAGTCATTAGCCGATGCCGTAGACGTATATCCTGTGCCAGCTACCACTGCATTAACAGTACGAATCAGAGGATTATCAGCTACCCAGCCTGCGGTGCTGGAGTTGACTGATCTAACGGGCCGAACAATTAGTTGGCAGGAAACCAGGCAGATACTGTCGACGCTATCGCTCGATCAGCATCCGACAGGCACGTATATTCTACATATCAAAGTTGGCGACCGAACGGCTTCGAAGCGAATTGTGAAGTTTTAACGAATGCGGTGGTAACTAGCCTGGATCAAATCGGATTGCCCAAAGCTACTTACCACGGCGTTCTTTGCGTTCTAGCTGCCGATAGGTTTCACTAAACTCTTCGCCGTTCGCGATGGCGTCGGTTAGTGCCGGAACGCCCGCCCGGCCCACTACGGCTAACCAGCGTGAAACTTCTTCGGCTGCCGTTTGGTAAGCCAGCATCGTGTGCATGTAGTCACCTCCAAAAAAGTCCCGGGTGGTTTCCAGATCGGCAAGCTTTAGCATTGGGCGTTGGGGAAATGGAATGATCGTTTTTTCGCTGGCGAAAGGAGTACTTTGTTGCGAACTGTCTGGCCGTTCCCACACAGATGGGTTGCTAAATCGATAGTCTACCATCAGGGCAAGTCCTTCGTTGAACCACTGCGGAATCTGGCGTTTAACGCGCCACCAGCCCAATCGGGTAAATAGTTCGTCGTGACATAACTCATGGGCAATCACGTCGATATTATTACCGTCTGGACCTAGAACCAGGTATGAAGTGCCCCAGGGCGTTCCTACGCTACAGCCGGCACCTTCGCCCCCCGCGCAATATTGCTGGTAATCGGCTTGCGTTGGGCAATAAATCAGGATGGCTTGCCCACGGCGGTCGCCCCAGAACCGCCGGATTCGGTCGATGGCCATTGTCGTATGATGACGAAGTTGTAGTTGCTGTTTTACGGTGGCTGTATGGCTTACATAGACGCCATTGGCACCCGTTAACAACCGAAAATCTGCCGATTTATTAACGCGCATACACCATAGCACTTGTGGATAAAGCCACAAAAAACCAAGCGGTAAGGCGATCAACAATAGGAAGCAATATCGGAGGAACAGATTTCCACGCATGAAAAAGTTAGCAAAATAGCTTAGGAATTTATAGGCGACCGGCCGATTATTAGGTCTTGTTTTCTGAAATGAACCGATATAAATAAGGCGCTTTATGGGCACCACCACCATATTTTTTATCAAGCCGTTCGAGAATATCCAAACTGAGCATCTTGCGCTGGAAACTTGACCGACGCAGTTTTTGGCCTAGAATTGTTTCGTAAAGGCGTTGCAGATCGGTCATCGTAAAGGTCTCGGACAGGAGCGGAGCCGCCCAGCGATTGAAGCCAATTAGCTTCCGATCAAGGTCGGTTCGTAGGGTTTCCAGCGCTTTTTGAACAATATCCCGGTGATCCAGCATGAGCGTGGGAAGCCTGTCCAAATCATACCAATCGCACGTATCTGACAGTAAATCGGGAATAGGCACTGCCTTTGTGAAGTCAATCAGAGCATAGTAGCCAACCGAAACAAACCGATGCAACAGCCAATGGTCGTCAGTAGGCGCTATGCCTTTAGCTTCCATTATGGCCCGCAACGGGGTTACGTCATGCCGGGCAAGGTCGCCAAAAATATAAAACTGCTCAAGATAAATATCATTCAGGCTCGTTCGTTCGGCCAATACTCGCCGGGCGGCATCGTTCAAATTTTCGTTTCGTCGAATAAAACCACCCGGCAAGGCAAACAGACCGGTATTCCAATATTCCAGCAAGAGAATTTTTAACTGATTCTGATGAAATCCAAAAATAACGAAGTCCAACGCAAGGCCCGGCAAGAAATCGACCCCTTCGGGACTCACCTCTTCTGGAGCTAATTGATGAGGCATGCTTATTAAAATTAAACCGCAAGTAACAAAAAATTGGGTGGTCTCAGTTTAGTTTTTTATTATTGTTCCAAAATGAGACAATAAGCGATTCTCCTGGCAATTATCTATTTGCTTCTGGCAATCGTTTCGAAACGTCTCTTTTCGTACACTAAACCAAATGTCATGAAAACCCTTTTAATTCTGTCTTTATTGACTGTTCCGTTGGCCCATATGACCATTGCTCAGTCAAACAAGACAACCACGGCTCCACAGGCCAAAACCGCCAACGGTATTGTTGAAGGCGTTGTAGAACCAAGTGGAATTCACTCATTTAAGGGTATCCCGTTTGGCCAGCCACCTGTGGGTGAGTTACGCTGGAAGGAGCCTCAACCCGTTAAAAATTGGCAGGGCGTACGGAAAGCCGAAAAATTTGGTCCCCGCGCTATGCAGCGGCCTGTTTTTGGCGATATGGGTTTTCGCTCCGATGGTATGAGTGAAGATTGCCTTTACCTAAATGTCTGGACACCAGCCAAGTCGGCTACGGAAAAGTTGCCGGTGTTAGTGTATTTTTATGGCGGTGGCTTTGTGGCGGGTGATGGCTCAGAAGGTCGTTATGACGGGGAAAATATGTCGAAAAAAGGCATTGTAGCCCTAACGGTAAATTATAGACTCGGTGTATTTGGCTTTCTGTCGCACCCCGATCTAACCAAAGAATCGCCCAATCATGCGTCGGGAAATTATGCCTACTTAGATATGGCTGCAGCGCTCCGCTGGGTACAACAAAACATTGCAGCTTTTGGTGGTGACCCCAAACGGGTGACTATTGCTGGTGAGTCAGCAGGGTCGATTGCCGTAAGTGCCTTGATGGTATCTCCCTTGTCGAAAGGGTTAATTGCCGGTGCTATTGGCGAAAGTGGTTCTTTACTAGGTGGGTTGCCTCCCACTACGCTTGCTTTAGGTGAAGAAACGGGCAGTAAGTTTGCTACGGGGGCTGGAGCGAATTCGTTGGCTGAATTACGCGCTATGTCGTCGGAACAGTTACTCGAAGCCGCATCTAAACCCGGTGGTCCCCGGTTCAATTCAACTATTGACGGCTATTTCTTCCCGAAATCTCCTATGGAAATTTTTGCCGCTGGCGAACAGGCTCACGTGCCTCTGCTGGTCGGTTGGAATTCGGAAGAAATGAACTACCGTGCTGTTCTGGGAAAAGAGACACCAACGCCCGAGAACTATACCAGTGCTGTCAAAAAATTATACAACGAACGCGCTGATGAGGTGTTGAAATTGTACCCTGGTTCGACGGAAGAGGAGATTCTACAATCGGCTACGGCGTTGGCAAGCGACCGTTTTTTGGCGTATAGCACCTGGAAATGGGCTGACATGCAGATCAAAACGGGTGGCAAACCGGTATATCGGTATTATTATTCTCGCCCACGTCCGGCCATGACTCCCGAAATGGGCAATGCAACACCTGGTTTGGCGGGTGGCGTCGTGAAATCAACGGATGCGACGGCGGTTAAAATAGCGCCCGCTCGTGGGGCTGTACACTCGGCCGAAATTGAGTATGCAATGGGAAACCTGGCAACCAACAAGACATATGCCTGGACGCCAGATGATTATAAAGTATCGGAGGTGATGCTCAATTACTTTGCGAACTTCATAAAAACGGCGAACCCAAATGGTTCGGGTTTACCAAAATGGCCAGCGGCAAACAGTGGCAACAGTGTTCAGTTTATGCAGATCGACGTAAACACGCACCTTGAAACAGAGAAAAACCGGGGCCGTTACCTCTTTCTGGACCCGTTCTATACCAAACAATAACAAATCTTACTTCGCCTAAAAGAGTGAGGTCAGTTAAAAAGAGTGGGGTCAGTTTTGAGAAACTGACCCCACTCTTTTTATTTTCTACTAATCATCTCGGCCACTTCCCGGCCCGTTTGCATGGCCGCGTTGAGAGACGGATAGGCTGTTTGATCGCCACATTGATATAAGGTATCCGTTAGTTTGAGTGGCTGGCGGATAGCGTCGTTTCCGGCTTGTTCAGGATTGTAGGCCGGTAGTGCGTGCGGTATGTGATACGTTCGTAGATGCCGCCATTGTTGCACCGCTTCGCCAAACCAACCGCTAAGTTCTGCCCGAATCTGCTTTGTTAATTCAGCTTCGTTTAACAAAACCAGACTCTGTGTACTGACTGAAATCAGCGTTTGTCCGGCAGGAGCATAGGCCGGAGCAACATCGCTCAGGATAGCGACATTATGCACGGCTGAACTCCGGTGAGTATTGAGCAATAATAGCTTTTCCTGCGAAGGCCTTTTGCCAAATTGATCCGACTTGACCGCAAAGTAAGTACAAGTCGTGTGATTAAAAGCCTGTTCACTCGGTACCGGGCGACCAGTTAATCGGGCGGCCTGAGCCGCGTCGACGGCCAGCACAATCGTGCGGCCAGTCAAGACTTCGCCGGAGTTTAGATAAATTGTATTGCCATCAATTTGTTTTACAGATGTTTGCAGCCGAATCTGTTCGGATGATAACCGATTGGCTAATTGTTTTGGAATGGCCTCAATGCCATTGGCGGGTATGGCGGCCCCGCCCATAAAAAACATCCGAAAGCAAAATTCAAAGAAATTACTTGATGTCGTGAGGGCATCTTCCAGAAATACACCCCCGAAAAATGGCCGGAAGAACCGCTCGATTATTTGATCCGAAAAACCCATCTCGTGCAAAAAGGCGAGTGTGGTTGTTGGTGTTTGCCGGAATAGCTCGCTAATGGGTAATTCCTGGGTTCGGCGGAGGAGTTCGACAATACGCAGCTTATCGCCCAGTGTGCCAACAGACGATACCAATGTTTGGAACACCGATAGTGGTTCCTGAAACGGATTTAGTAATTTAATCCACTGAGGTTCAGGAGATTGCTGGTGAATGAGCGCCCCTGATCGAAATGAATACAAATTCAGTTCAGAATAATTTAACAACCGTTGGGCTTCGGGGTAGGCCGTTAATAAGATTTGAAACCCCCGGTCGAGCCGAAATCCCTCGACCAAGTCTGTGCGAACTCGTCCGCCAACACCATCGGCAGTATCGAGCACAAGGGCATTTATCCCGGCCTGTTTAAGATAAACGGCGCAAGTCAGACCGGCCATACCGGCACCAATAATAATAACGGGCGCATCGACTGGTCCGCCACTATGGCTGGGCGAATCTATAGACATACCAAAAAGCTTAGGTTCGTGAATAAAAGTTAAAATTAACCGCTACGCTCACCAATCAATAAGGTAAGATAAACTTAGGTAGTACTTTTTTAATAAAAATTGAATATTTTGAAGTTATTGTGTATGTAACAAATTGATAATCAATGTTCATAAAATAAAAGTTGTTGCTTTTTTTTAGAAATATTAATTTTGCCCAAACGAATTGCGTTATAGCGGCATGAACCTGTTGGTGGTTGACAATTTCGATTCATTTACCTACATGCTGGTGGATTACCTGCAACAGGCAGGTGCAACTTGCCGTGTTGTCAGAAACAACGAACCGTGGAGCCACTTCACCGACGCTTCGGTCGATGCGGTTGTACTGTCACCAGGGCCGGGCGTGCCGCAGCAAGCGGGCCGTTTAATGGATGTCATTGCGCATTATTATCGACGTGTACCGATACTCGGTGTCTGTCTGGGCCATCAGGCATTAGGCGAGTTTTTTGGTGCAAAACTTACGTTGGCCCGCCAGCCCATGCACGGTAAAGTATCTAAAATTCGGCGACTGACCGACGATAGGTTGTGGCATGGATTACCGGTGGAGTTTGACGTGACACGGTATCATTCGCTCATCTTAACAGATCTACCCCTGTCATTGGTTAGTACGGCCGTTACGGAGCAGAACGAACTGATGGCCATGCGCCACCGAACACTACCCTTGTGGGGCGTTCAGTTTCATCCCGAAGCCGCTCTAACGCAACACGGATTGAGGCTACTTAAGAACTGGATTGATTTTGTATTGTTTACCTATAAAAAAACCGATTCTACCACATCCTTAACCGCGCAATACGCATGAACTATCAGATTCGGGAGGAAGCAGGTTTCCGCTATGTAGATGAAGGCCAGGGCGAAGTCTTACTTCTACTGCATGGCTTATTTGGTGCTCTGAGTAACTGGGACAGTGTTATTAACACGTTTTCGGATCGGTATCGGGTTGTCATTCCGTTGCTCCCTATTTATGAAATGCCCATTCGGCAAGCGAGCCTGGAGGGGCTGGTCGCCTACATTGAAAAGTTTGTCGTACAGAAATCCTTGTACGACCTGACGCTGTTGGGCAATTCGCTGGGCGGTCACTTAGCGATTCTTTACACGTTCAAAAATCCCGAACAGGTTCGACGAGTCGTGCTAACGGGTAGTTCGGGTCTGTTTGAGAATGGAATGGGTGGTTCGTTTCCTAAGCGTGGTAGCTACAGTTACATTGCCGAACGCGTTGCCTATACCTTCTACGATCCAAAAGTAGCCTCGAAAGAGCTGGTTGATGAGGTGTTTGAGATCACGAGCAGTATTCCCAAGTGCATGAGTATTGTGGCCATTGCCAAATCGGCACAGCGGAATAACGTAGCCAAAGATCTGCATCAGATTCAGGTGCCTACACTGCTCGTTTGGGGATTGAATGATACCATTACACCAGCCGAAGTAGGTCATGAATTTAATCGACTTATTGCTGGTTCGGAATTGTATTTTATTGATAAGTGTTGTCATGCACCAATGATGGAATGTCCAGACCAGTTCAACGAATTATTGGATAGTTGGCTCGCCAAAAATCCAGTGAGTGAGTTAGTCGCGTAAGTTTATGGCATGCAGTTAATTTAGTTCCTGTTTATTCGCTGTATAAAATTGAAAACTATGCGAGAATTTCCGTAGTTTTCGCCAAACAGGTTATGTTCATTATATGATTTTCTAGTATCTATGCTGGCTGCCGAACTAATAGATCCCATGCTTCCGGCTCTGAAGCCAACCGACCTGGTCGGTCAGGCTTTAGCGTGGATGGAGGAGCACCGCGTCGGGCAACTCGTACTGACCGATCAGGGCGAGTACCGGGGCATTGTGAGCGAAGAACTGCTAATGGACGTAGCTGATGAGGAGCGACCATTGGGCGATATAATGTGTCTGTTCGAGCAAACGTATGTTTATGAAGAACAGCATTTGTTTGAAGTCCTGGGCCTGGCTATTGAGCATCAGATGGAGGTTGTGGCCGTTCTCAACGAAGGGCGCGAGTTTAGCGGCACCATTTCGGTAAACGAATTGCTCAAGAAGTTCGCGCAGGATCTGGGCGTTCAGGAAACAGGCGCTGTTCTGATCCTGAATATGAACGAGCGCGACTATTCGATGGCCGAAATCAGTCGGCTTGTTGAATCCAACAATGTTAAAATCATTAGCAGTTATTTTGCCAGTGCGGCTTATGGCATGCCCGACCGGTCGCGGTTGACGCTCAAACTCAATCGGCGTGATATTACGCCGGTCATCTCAACGCTCGAACGCTTTGGCTATCAGATTGAAGCAGCCTTCGCCAATACCCTTGTTGAAAGTATTGACCAGGAGCGACTCGATTTACTGCTTCGTTATCTTAATACATAGTTTTGAGCTTTACGGATTACGGTTGGCTAACGCATTAATAGTTGTGCGCCAGCCAGCCGTAAATCGTAAATCGTAAACTTCATTCCATGAAAATCGCCATTCACGGGCGCAACTTTCCCGAATCGGCACGGCCCTACATTCAGTCAATGTTTGAGGAGCTGTCCCGACGGCAGACTGAGATAATTATCTCACAGGGATACCGCGAGTATTTAGACAATGCGAACGTGGCTCACTACAGCCAGGCTACCTATACGGTTGAAGAAGGCGTTGCTGATGCCGATTTTATTTTTAGTCTGGGGGGCGACGGTACCCTGCTCGACGCTGTTACCCACGTTGGTTCCCGACAGATTCCAATCATCGGTATTAACATTGGCCGATTAGGTTTTCTGGCTACAGTGGCCCCGGCGTCGGTACGGCTTATGATTGATGCACTTTTCAATGGCCAGTACTCAATTGATGAGCGAACGTTAGTGAATGTACGATCAAGTACTGACATTTTTGGAAACCTGCCTTTTGGCTTGAACGACTTCACGATTACGCGTACCCAAACCTCGTCGATGATTACTGTACATTCTTACCTGGACGGCGAATTTTTAAACTCCTATTGGGCCGACGGACTAATTATTTCGACTCCCTCTGGTTCCACGGGTTATTCGCTTAGTTGCGGAGGCCCGGTACTCTTGCCCCAAACAGAAAGCCTCATTATTACGCCAATAAGTCCGCATAACCTCAATGTCCGGCCAATGGTTGTTATGGATACCTGCCAGTTATCGTTTGAAGTAGAAAGTCGAAGTGGTAATTTTTTGGCTGCCTTGGATTCCCGCTCGTTTACCGTCGATACGACGGTTCGGATCAGTGTTCAGAAAGAAGCCTTTAAAGCACGATTAGTGAAACTCAGCGACGATAATTTTTTGAATACACTGCGTAGCAAGCTTAACTGGGGTTGGGACATCCGTAACTAAAGGGTGTCACAAATGCTGTACTTTTCTTGGAATGATGCCTCCGTCATTACTTCACGTTTCATTTCTGGCATAATTTTTACGGGGTATTGCCAATAAAAGCAATAGCCCTTCCGTTTCGGAATTGGCTGGCTTTCGGGTCAGTGGTGGTTGATTCACGTATTTCATGAGTATGACTAAGTATAAACAGGTAGTAATAGGCGCTATGACAGCCTGCTTTTTGGCAGGTTTAATTACAGAGAGTTCGGCGCAACGACGACCGAATGCGCATTTCGCTCCGTATTCGTCCATTACGTTTGGTGGAGGAACATCCACCTACTTTGGCGATTTAGCCGGTTACCGTAAGCCTTTTAAGTCATTGACTACCCTGCCTCGCTGGAATGTTGGACTAGGTTATACGCGGCAGTTCACGCCACATTTTGCCGCTCGGGCCATGTTTACCTGGGCACGCATTACGGGAGATGACTATACATTCAATAAAAATGATGTAGAGGGTGGGTTAGCTCAGTACGCCCGGAATTTACATTTTCGGAATGACCTAAAAGAGTTTGCTCTTACGGGTATCTATAACTTTGTTGAAGATGGGCGAAATTCAAACGCTCGGGCAAGATTGACTCCATACATATTTGGTGGCCTGGCTCTGCTGGCGCACAGTCCTGAGGCTCGGACCCCTGTAGTTACCGGTACAGGCACTGATGTATACGCTGGTCAACAATGGGTTAAACTCCAGCCTTTGCACACAGAAGGGCAAGGACAGCCCGGACTGGATAAGCCCTATTCGCTGGTAACAGTAGCGATTCCAGTTGGCTTTGGCGTGCGGTACAAATTAAATGACAGCTGGAATATAGGGGCTGAGATTGGGTTTCGTTATACGTTTACTGACTACCTTGATGATGTAGGCGGTGGTGCGTATCCCGCCACAGGTACCCAGCAAGGTGTAGCAACGGTTATGTCGGATCGGCGATTTGAACAGAATGCGGCTCGATTTTTGAAAAATCCACCTGATCGTTATGCTGTATTGGTCAATCTATTCCAAACGGGTACTCCAGAACAACAGGCGGCCGTTTCAGATGCCTTGGGTACGCCCCTGCGTTCAACCGATGGAAAGCTAAATGATAGCTATTTGTTGACCAATTTCTCGATTCATTACATTATTCCGGGTAAAATCAAATGCCCACCTATTAAGTAAACAGCGGTTATCAGTCACGACAGGAGCAAACTGTCAATGACTATGGATCGCTTATTGATTACTGCCACCTGATTTATGTGTCAATACGGAATTAAAAAAGCCCGGCTTATTGTAGTCGGGCTTTTTATCAGCCTGAGTGTCCAGGCTCAAAAAATTGAAGTTGGGGCTGGGTTAGGCGGGATGCTCTATAAAGGTGATGTGTCTCCGGCAATCAATCCCCAATTTTACAGGCCGGCAGCGAGCCTGTTTTTTCGCTACAATGCTACCCGCTCCTTTTCGATTCGGGGAAGCGGATCTATTGGTGGCATTCGTGGTGATGACAATGCTAGTCGTGATCCGTTTCAACAGGCTCGTAATTACTCATTTCGTACCAATATTAACGAAGTAGAAGTTGATTTTGAGTATAATTTTCTAAACTACAAAGCCCTGCCTAAAGCAAAAAACTGGACGCCCTATGTATTTGGCGGTATAGGCTTGTGTAAATTCAGTAACCCTGTTATTCGAGTAGGTGGAGTTGTTACCTATCCGCTGGGTGTAGGCGTTAAATACGAAATTAAACGCCCCTGGAGCATAGGCGTTGAGTTCGGAACTCGCTTCACCAGAAATGATTATCTAGACGGATTGGGAGAAGCTACTTTTGGCCCTGCACTTACTAAAGTGGCGCAAGGCAATCCCGCTCTTAGTGACAGTTACACGTACACGGCTATAACATTAAGCTACACATTTTATAAAATAGTTTGCCCTTAGCAATGTAGACGGCTAAACTTATGGCGTACGTTTTGCCTGCGCTTCCAGAATTAATTTCAAATTGGCATTCTCGGCAGTTATATGGGCATACGTACCCTTGCCGGATTGAGCCAATTTTTTGAGGTTTTTCCCATTAATCTCGTTCCGTCCGAAGGTGAAAATTGTTAGATAAACGTCTTGATTACTGGATTCGCCAACCAAATCGAAAACGTCGTCACCAACAGAAAACTCGCCGTCGGTTGCTAAAATGATCCGGTTATTACCCGCCCGAACGTACGATTTGTTAGCGATTTTGTACGCTAAACGAATACCGCCTTCACCATCAGTATCGCCGTTCGATTGTAGTTGATCGATCAGGGTAGCAATCTCAGCCGCTTTGGCACCGGACGTTGGTTTTAGAACAACTCGCGCTTTGCCAGAATAGACCACAATGGAAATCTGGTCTTCAGGACGAATTACACTCAGCAGTGATTTGATAGATTTCTTTAATAGCGCCATCTTATAGGGCGAATCCATTGACGCCGACACGTCTAACAGCAAAACCATATTGTTGGGCGCGAAACCTTTCAGCGAAAGCGTGGCCTCTGATTGGCCTGTCCGGTCAATGTATACCGTATCTATAGTCGCTCGATTTACATACACGGTATCGTGCTGAATAACCGTCTTGCCATTTGTTGTGGGCACCGCAGACTTCTTCCGTGTTGACGGGTTATCGGTTATATCTTCAGTAACAGGTTTGTTCTCGGCAATGGGTTTGTCGTCGGTAGAAGTGATTTTCTCGGGCGGAGTTTGTGAAGTTGGGGTTAACCGGCGAAAAGCAAAAACGTTAGGCTGGTTAACGGTTTTTAGTACACCCGTTTTAGCTAACTCGCTGAATTTGTTGTATTGATAAACTAGCTCGTTGTTGTAGAAATAATAAAAAGTCTCGTACGGATGGGTTGAGAATGTAGCGCCGGGCTTTTTTGTTTTCTGAGCCATTCCGGCCAGTTTAATCGAATTCTCCGCAATGTCTTCGTAGGGTGAATAAGGACATAAGCCATTGTTTCGACCAAATCGTTGCAGACCCTTCAAATTTTTATATTCATTAATAAGTAGTGCTCTGGCTTTGGTTTGCGAGGTATCTGTTTCCGGCAATTGAGTTGTCTCTGTGCGTAAATAATTCTTTATGCCGAACAGGATTTCTTTGTCCGTGTCTACCATCGAGAGTAAATCCTTGCCCGCTATATTCCAGGAAGTTACTGGTTTTTTGACCGGATAGCTCTCATAAACACCTCGTACATCCCGGTAGAGTTGCTCTTTTTTGCGGTCGAACACATCGAACAAATAAGCGTACCGGTCCAGAATAGCGTCTGAACGTTGCAGATGATCCTGTTCGTATTGTTTCCGGCTTGTGTAGTCAATCAATTCAATACTCAGCCTGTCCATTTCGGTTAGCATGGCTAGTAGCACCTCGGTCTGTTTATTTATCGAAGTGCGATACGCTTGTGGAATCTGTTGGCTATTCAGAATCAGAAGTTGGTATTCTGAAACGGGCACTTTGTACTCCTCATGCGAGTAGGTTAAGCTACTGCGCTGCCGTTTGCCGGAAGGTTCCCGATGATACTCTGCCGAAGATTGGTAGTTGCGAACCAGAATCTGTAAGTGATTCATCTGTCGCAAAGACTCGTTGATGAACTCCACATAAGCATTCAAGGCGTGGAACGTAGCCGTACTGGCGGGTGCAGCGGTTGGACTTAGTGTAAAGGCAATAGGCGGCACATCTCGAAATGGTTCGGCTTGAGTTATTTTTGGGACGGACGGCGTTGGGAGATCAATCCTGAAAATAGGCGAGAACTTAGGGTAATCCAGTAGCTGTTTGGTCGTTGCGCTGGATCTGACAAAGGCCTGGTGCCAACTCAGCAAATCGTTATTGTACTGATTAATGAGTGCGCGGTAAACCTCGTTTCCATGGCTGGAGGTTTGCCGAGCGGCAAATGTGTAATTATCGACGGCTCGTTTCTTTACATCCTGAATTGATTGCAAACCCTCTCTGAACGAGTTTATCATGTCGGATGCGGGATAGTCAATAATCGACTTGGCTTTTCCAAGATCTGAGAGGAGCTTTTCATCCGCCACAATACTCTGTTGGACAAGCTCTACCGGCCAATCTGACCGACCTTTTTCATTCAAATAATAGCATAATGTATCGAGCAAATACTGCTGGCTAATCAGTGCCTGCTCCATTTCTTTTTCCGTAAATAGGTAAGCATCCGTTTCCCGATAAGGCTGATACCGGCGATAAATGCGTTGAATCTGTTTGTAAAAGGTGTCTTTATCCTGACTAAACTGATTGTTAAGCGCCTGTATGTCAGTAATCAGGGCATTGGCTTTTTTGAAATTATCGCGGTCGTAATCCTTTAGTCGATTGTACGTTTCTAATGCTTTGGTTGTCTGATCAATTTTGTTCACAAGTTTCCAAAGCGTTTGAGCACCTGTTTGCAATCGCTGTTTTTCGACGTCGGTTAGGGCTATGCTGGCTATTGCTTTCTTGTAGTAATATTCCTCCAGAAGCCTGGACGACGGCAGTTGCGGGAAAATACCCGCGTGCGATTGATGGGTGTTTATCGATGTATAATAGGTCTGGATTTGTTGAGAACGGCTCGCTACCTCATCGGTCGACTGATTCAAAAAAGCGACGTATTGATTGAGCGCCTGTTGGGGTGTTTCCCGAAGAGATTGGCCCGTTACAAACACGGCGGAGAATACCAGAAAGAGGCAAAAGAACATTTGCATAATCGAAATAACGAAAAAAAGCCATCGTAACAAACTACAATAGAGAGAGTTAGTAGTATGATCAATTGCTGGGAAGTAGACCAAAACTGTTCTGTAATTTATTCTGCACTCAGATTCAGGATTTCATTAATCATCCATCGGTTATTCTGTCTCACCAATCGAAACTCATAGTCAGCCAAAAGAAAAAACTTTACCGAGGCTTGGTTCTGCTTAATCTTCACCGACTTTATTTTCAGCGTTTTTAGCGACTCCAACTGCATATCGACTTCCTGATTCAGCATTACCAAATCATAATCAAAGCCGGTGGGTGGCCCTTCGCGTTGCGGAGTTGCCCGAAATCCTGCTTGTCGCTCCTTGAAAAATGTGCGCCACTCGTTTAGGTAAGCGTCTGTCAAGAGATGACTGCTGCGCAGGGTGGCCAGATATTGTTCCGTATTTTTACTATTGACCGAATAGGGTTTGCCCGGCTGCTGATTAACCAGAATGATGCGGCTGGTCTCGCCAATGTGAGCTTTATACCAATGTAGAAAATCCTGTACCGTGCGAGTAACTTCTGTCGAACCGGTAGTAGTGGTAAATGCCTGAGAAATAGTGTTGTTTGTTGCGTTGATTGGCTCGGCTACCGTAACTAATACGGCTAGTAATCCGATAATTCTTGTGTTCATTCTGGTTTTATAGCCTACGAAATGTTCGCTGTAAGTCCACTATACCTTGACGTGTAGTGGGTTTCGTGGAGCTAAGTTGAAACACAGGCCATTTATACGCTATCAGGAATGAATAACAGGCTATTTTAGAAGAATAACGTGTAGGTTTAAAACAATACTTCGCTGCCCACAATAAGTGAGCAGCGAAGTAGAATAGTATTAAGCAATTATCATGTATCGGTAGTCGTATGACCCCTTCAGGGTCACATCGTGGCAACATGGGATTCATTCTAATCCTGCCTAAATTTATATTAGACGAGGGCAAATAAATCCTGGACGCCCAGCATCCGTCGGCTAATGAATCCTTCGCCAAATTCTACACCAATCATGTGGCCGTGTTCACGGGTGCGGGATTCCAGAAACTTCATAAATGGCTCGCCCGAAATGTAGCTTTGTGGCTCGTCGCTTTCGGGATTAAAAAACTGACTTTTATAGGCTTTAATCGCTTCCAGTTTCTGGTTCCAGTAAGGCGTTACATCAACGATAAAATCGGGTTTCAGCGAGCGATCCTGAATGAAGTGATAGACAAACTTAGGCCGGTGGGCTTCCTGTGGTTTGCCATCTTTGCCAACCGTTTTTATTTGCCGTAAACCAGCATAAAAACAGGCGTCGACAACCAGTTCAGAAGCCCGTCCATGATCAGGATGGCGGTCGTCTGGGGTATTCGTTAAAACAATTTCAGGCCGAAACTGCCGAATAACAGCAATGAGAGCCAGTTGATGCTCTTCATCATTTCGGAAAAATGCATCTCGGAAGCCCATGTTCTCCCGAGCAACCAGATTCATCAATCGGGCGCCTTCAGCCGCTTCCTGCGCCCGAATTTCGGGTGTGCCCCGGGTTCCCAATTCGCCCCGTGTCAGGTCGACGCCAGCAATGGTTTTTCCCTGTGCACCAAGCGAAAGAATAGTACCGGCGCAGGTCATTTCAATATCATCAGGATGGGCCGCAATGGCCAAAACGTCAACGGTCATGTACTTATGTGGTTATTAAATTTGGCATCAGTGCCGCTGGATAGCTAAGTCGTAGGCTGACGAAGTCAAGCAGATTTGAACTAGATAAAACGTATTCAGCAAAGACGCAATAATGCCTGACAGATAGGTAATCAACCAGACATCTAATTTGTTCCTGATTGGCTCTAATGGGCGCAGTTAGCGATTTTTCGATAGAAACGCTTTATTTTGGCAACCCAACCACTAACACTACGATAGTTCCTTAACCCATGTCTTATAAAACCCTTGCTCTCCAATTAACTTGCCAGACAATAAACTCCTGCCAAACGCGCGATGAAGCCGAAGCAAAAATGCTTCAAACCATTGAGCGTATCGAACGTCAAATCGTCGCATCAGTCGGTCTCATTGGCCGCGATACATTGCTGATTGTTGTGCCGGAATTTTTCCTGACGGGACCACCAGCCGATGAAACGATAGAGCAATGGCGCGAAAAAGCCGCTCTAGACATCGACGGACGGATTTATGAAGCACTAAGTGCCATGGTGCAACGGCAACAGATTTATTTTTCGGGGAATGCCTATGAGCAGGACCCTTTTTTTCCAGAACTCTATTTCCAGACTAATTTTATCATCGGGCCTAGTGGCGATGTCCTGTTGCGTTATCGTCGCCTGAACGCGATGTTTACGCCCACACCCCACGATGTATGGGAATTGTATCTGGACGCTTATGGCTACGATTCTTTGTTTCCGGTAGTTAAAACGAATATCGGTAATCTCGCTTGCATGGCGTCGGAAGATATTCTGTATCCAGAAGTAGCCCGTTGTTTAACAATGCGTGGCGCTGAAGTATTGATACACTCAACTTCAGAAATCGGAAGCCCACTGTTAACTCAGAAAAACATAGCCAAACAGGCACGGGCTATTGAGAACATGGCTTACGTTATATCGGCTAATTCAGGAGGGATATTTGGTGGCTCGCTTCCATCCGGCACTACTGATGGCGGCTCTAAAATTATTGATCCAAAAGGAATCATACTGGCCGAAGCAGCCTATGGCGAAAGTATCGTTGCCAACGCCGATATTGATCTAGCGGCTCTGCGCGAGTTCCGCCAGCGCCCCGCCATTGGGAACCTGCTGGCCCGCCAGCGATTAGAACTTTACGCCGAAAGTTATGCTAAACACAGTGTTTATCCGCCAGACACGCTCCTGAGCCAACCGGCTGAGCGAACACATTTTATGCGAACTCAACAAGACGTTATTAAGAAATTATACAGCTAAGGCTAGATGAAACTACCCTCCCCAATTCGGCGTAATCAGGGTAGTTTCATCTAATTGAGATATGAGTTTCAGGTCGTTTTCTATAACTCGTCTGCAGTTGCTTTGACCTTTCGTCGGCGACGGGGAAGGCGAAACAAATTACTGCCGGTCTCCTCGGGCGTTTGATCTCCCAGCAGTACTCCCCACGGTTGCAGCCCATCTACCCGGTCGAAAATAACTTTCAGAATCGCAATGGCCGGAATCGACAGAAACATGCCTGATACGCCCGCCAGTGCTCCACCAATTAGCACCCCTACGATTGAGACGAGCGCATTCACCCGAACTTTAGAGGCTACAATAAATGGAACAAATACATTGTTATCAATAAATTGCACGAGCAGGAAAACACCAACAACCCCAATAATAACGGAGAGTTCGGGATTATTGCTGAAGGTGATTATCACGGTCAAAACCGTAGCCACCAGCCCGCCAATGTAAGGAACCAGATTCAGGATAGCTGCCATAATACCCAACAGGATAGCATATTGCACACCCAGCAATAACAACCCGACCGAATTTAATGCGGCTACACAGCCCGTTTCAATGAGCAAACCAACCATATAACTCTGGATAACGGACTTTACTTCGCTCAGTATTTCTCGCACTCGCCCGGTATGTTTCTCTACAAAAAGTACAACTACGAAATGCAGTAACATTGATCGGTAGTAAAGCAGTAGAAAGACATAGATTGGAATCAGCGTCAAGGTGCCAAGCGGCCCCGTAATGAAACCAAGCGTGTCGGAACTCTGCAAACTATCAAGCGTTTGCGCCTGGGCTTTCTGAAGATATTTTTCCTGTTGTCGATAGCTTACATTGTATTCGCGCCGAACCCATCGTTTGGCATCGCTGAAAAAATCGGTTAAATTCTGCCGGATTTTAGGCAAATCATCGGCAAAGTCGGACAGTTGCATGGATAAGGTTATCATTATACCCGCCACCACAATTATTGCCAGCAACAGGGCCAGACTGATGGCAATAACCTTATGCATACCTAACCGGATAAGTCTGTTTTCAACGGGCCGGAGCAATACTGCAATCAGGCCCGCCATAGCCAGCGGGACCAGAATATCCTGCCCCAAATAAATTCCGGCTGTGAGAATAGCCAGCGCAAGTAGTGAATGAGAAAACTGATGATAATGAGGGCGAGTAGATTCTGGACTCATAGCGATGTAAAAAGTTATACTGTCGGCAACATAATCGGCGGGTATCAAACTAATGTTTTGAGGCCGTAATGGTCATTCCATATTGTATGTAAGCTATGAAACATAGATTGGGTTATCACTTTTCTCAAAAAATAGTCGAAAGAGCAAATAATTAGTTACTGTTTTGGCCCGACTCTTACTATAGTCGATCAGCAAAAAGTAAGCCGTCTTGTTACAAAGCACCTTTTGCCGAACCCTGGCGTATATTTGCGGTTTATTATGTCATGACTCCAACCACACGCGACATTGCCTACCAGCTTCGGCTAGGAAAACTTATTGCCTTAGCCGATGAAACGGGTTGGTCTATTATTGCCGATCCCATCAACGATGTAGCTGTTGAGCAATTAATAACCTTACAGGCGCTAATGCCCTCCGGTGTGCAGCCAACGGTAATTATTCAAAATCCCGATCAGTTAGTTTTGTACGTAGCTAAAATTCCGGATGTAGCCTATGACCTGGTCGAGTTTGCTGAGAATCCGCTAACCGTTGTTTACGAACAGGGTAAAAATCTGTCAGCGATTTTATGGAAAGCGTCAGAAACGGTAGTAGGAGCGGGGGGAGCGCCAACCGGCGAGGTAGCCATTCGACGTTCCTTGAATGCCGAGGTACAGCGCCTGATTGGTAGTTTCGGCCGCGGGTTGCTTTCTATTCCGCTGGAATCATTGACGCTGCCGCCCGAGGTTGAAACGCTCATTGTCGAACGATTTGGATCGCTGCCCGGAATGCCTAAACGGCCGCGTATAATGAAATTGGCTGTCAATGGGGAGGTTAATTTTATTAGAAAATAAGTTGTCAGTCATGGACCGGCGTAACGGCTGACCATGATTATCAGGTATACATGAATTTTAGCGACACCTTACGTAAGAACCCGGTTTTTGATGTCATTGCCCAACAGGCCGATGCCCTTGGTCTGCGCACGTACGTTATCGGCGGATTTGTACGCGATTTGGTTTTAGAACGTCCGTCGAAAGATATTGATGTTGTGTGCATTGGCAGCGGTATTACGCTTGCCGAAGCCGTTGGAAAAGCGCTGCGAACAAACGTAGCTGTGTTTCCGAATTTCGGTACGGCTATGTTGCGGGCCACGCAACCGGGAGTAGGCTTGCCAACTGTTGACCCGGCTGAGGATATACAGAGCCAGGAGGAATGGGAAGTTGAATTTGTCGGCGCCCGAAAGGAGTCATACCGGAGCGAATCGCGCAAACCAATAGTAGAAGACGGCACACTCGAAGACGATCAGAACCGTCGCGATTTTACCATCAATGCAATGGGTATTAGCTTAAATGCCAATGCTTTTGGTGAACTACTTGACCCATTTGGCGGCCTGAAAGATCTCAAGCGAAAAATCATCCGTACACCACTCAACCCCGATATAACGTTCTCCGACGATCCATTGCGTATGATGCGGGCCATCCGTTTCGCATCGCAATTGGGTTTCGATATTGAGCCAGATACTTTCGATGCTATCGTTCGTATGAACGAGCGAATCAACATTGTTTCGCGGGAACGAGTAACCGACGAATTGAATAAAATTATTCTATCGCCAACACCTTCTTATGGGTTCAAGTTGCTTTATCACGCTGGATTGCTGGAGCGGATCTTCCCCGAATTAATTGCTTTAAAAGGCGTTGAAACAATAGAAGGAAAGGGCCACAAAGATAATTTTTACCATACGCTGCAAGTTCTCGATAACATTGCTAATCGTACCGAACCCAATCGATATGCCGGTGATGCCCAAAATGAACTATGGTTGCGTTGGGCCGCTTTGTTACACGATATTGCTAAACCGGCTACCAAGCGCTTCGACGCGAAAGTTGGCTGGACATTTCACGGCCACGAAGATATGGGTGCCCGCTGGGTACCGGGTATTTTTCGCACCATGAAACTGCCGCTCAACGAGCACATGCGTTTTGTGCAGAAGCTCGTACGATTGCACCTGCGGCCAATTGCGCTCACAAAAGAGCAAATTACCGACTCGGCCCTTCGCCGGTTGTTAGTCGATGCGGGTGATGATCTGGAGGGACTTATGGCGCTCTGTCGTGCCGATATTACATCGAAGAATTATGAGCGTGTGCAGAAACACCTCCGTAATTTCGACCGGGTTGAACGCAAATTGCATGACCTCGAAGAACGCGACAAACTTCGCAGTTTTCAGCCGGTTATTACGGGTGAGCTAATTATGGAAACATTTGGTTTGCCTCCGTCGAAGGAAGTGGGCGAACTTAAATCCGTTCTGCGGGAAGCAATCTTAGATGGTATTGTTTCCAACTCACTTGAGGTTGCTTACCCGTTTTTACTTGAGGAAGGCCGTAAACGCGGTTTAATGGCTAAAACAATGAACAATGTAGAGTGATTGATAAATATTTGATAATCAAAGAATTATAGTTTATTCGTTAGTCTACATTCATCACTAACTTATCTTATGGAGAATAATAATACCAATTTCCGTCGCTTCTTTGGCGCATCACTTACAATTTTGGGTGTAGTTGTCGTGCTATTCGCCTTAGTCACTTTCCTGTCAGAAGGGAAAGCTGTGTTGGGTATGCACGTATCAAAAGCAGAATCGGCTGCTCCATTCATTGTTGGCATGATTTTCCTTGTCACGGGTGTAAATCTCGTGCGGGAATCGTAGAAGGATAGGTTATATCGCTAGCTGACGACAGCCTACATGCCTCACTTAGAGAGCTTTGCTGTTAACAACCATTCGTATGTATTGACGGGTTGGGGAAGTCCGTTCGGCTGGATTTGCAGATACATCAGGTGTAAATGCGTTGGCGAACGGGTTTTGTAGGCATTAAAGCCAGTTCTGCCCATCTCGGATAGTTTCTGTCCGGCCTTTACCCACTGCCCCGGCGACACATCGACTTCACTATTGTGGGCATAATAAAACAGCCCGTGGAGAGTAGGATCATACACCCAAATCCAGTTACCTCCCCGGTATTCGGAGCCGGGTTTCCAGTCGGTTTCGATTGCCAGCACCAGCCCCCGGCTCATCGCCAGCACGTCGGCTGGTTTGCCCGTGCGGTCATCAATGTAATCCTGATTGCGGTCGCTGATGAAAATATCTTGCGCGGGATGACTACCCCGAACGGTATAATCGAACAGGTCGAAGCCGTTTCCCCGATAGCCTTCGCCGTGTGTACCACCAATGGCACTGGTCGTATAGCCACGCAACGGAAAGCTGAAATACATACCTGTTCGGCGTAGGCTGTCGCGTTGAAGCGAATCCTGCTGATAACTTTCCATAGTGTGGAACCGAGCCTGCAATCCATGCATGATGCTACTGAACTGCATCCGGGCCGAGTCGGGCGTTATGCTTTGCTCCCGAATTTGTGTGTATAAAGTCTGAAATTGCTGGCAATAGGCATAGAGCGTAGGCTCATCGGAATTGCCGAGAACTACCTGCGACGAAGCCACATTTAGTCCCCCTATCAATAATGCTCCCAAAATGCCCACTACCCGCATGAACGAAGTTACGTCAATCTTCACTACTGTTTGTATTCGATTAAGGAGGTAAAAATACACAAAGTCGCGTGACTGACGTAACGAATGCTACATTGTGAAATTTTCCTGTAGCTTCATTACCTGTCCCAGCACTTTATTATAAATCAGTGTCGGAACAGCCATAGCCGAATGTTTTGGGTAAAGTCTGGGCCATAATTTGAAAATATCGCTGGAAAAATCGTCCCAGTTGCCGGCATTTAACTGAACTCGGCCTAAGGATATACAAGGTTCATGAATTTGCGTAGTATGCCACCATCTTGTTGGAAATAGTATTGTCTCGCCTTCTTCAACGGTGACGCGTATGGGCTTCACTTCCCTGAAAAGAGGATACTTCTCATAGTCTGGGTTGAATACATCGACCTGCGAGATTTTATCATTGTCTTCTCTAGGGTACATAAAAGCGGATTGCTCGGGCGGGAAAAGAAAAAATTCCTTCGACCCATGTAGCTGCGTTATTTGCGTATGCAGAAATAAGGCATCCACATGCAAAAAAGGGAAAAAACCACCATTCCCACCAAAAAACAACTCATACACGTGAGTTCCGTTGAGAAGAAATTTGGGCAGGAGTGGATGATGGACCCGATCCGATTTCGCATAGAGAATTTCGGGCTTCAGATCGTCTAGTAACTCAGGCAGATACTGCTCAATATTAATATTAAAGGGGTAAGGAGCTGGGTTTTCTGGGGTAGACTTTAGCATCAAATCAATATACTCCGAAAGGGTATAGGTGACGCCTTTCATTTCTTTGGTAAGATGCCCGTACTGTTTTTTAAAGAAAGCTGGAGTGAATTTGCCCAGTGCCTTCCAGTCACGAGTGGCATTGGTTAAAATCACAGGGACAGCAGGCTCGATGTATTCTGCTATTAGTTCTTTCCGAGAAATATTACTTCGTCTGTCAATTTGAGTAATCGTTTCATCGGTTGATTTTTTGCTTTGGGTGTGCATCTTGGTAAACGGTAAGTGTAATTTAAGGTCAGAAGAGGTACTTATTGATATCTGCTTGTTAAATTCTGCATTTTGCGGACGCATATCCTGCTTAAAAGGCCATTATCCCTCTAATCCACCACCTTATGACTTTCTTCTGAATACGGGGTCAATATTTAAGTGAGGAATAAAAATTGAGGATATCGAGGCTAACGTTCCGGTTAATTTGTCTGTCTACAGCGCGCTCAGGGCATATATGGCTTCATTTGAGACCACTTATGAAAATATTTTCAGCTCTTTGAAGAAAATTTAGAAATACATTTGGAAATAAAAATTATTGTACCGTCCTTCGCCTAAATTTAAAATAGCAATGCAAACAGGAACTGTAAAATTCTTTAATGAAACCAAAGGGTTTGGTTTTATTAAACCCGATGACGGTGGCGAAGACATTTTTGTACACGCTTCCGGTCTCATCGACCAAAT
>CAXVWN010000086.1:0-12366 GCA_964263725.1 Spirosoma sp. | reverse complement strand
CCTTATCCCGCCACCACAAACCGTCTTTTGGGTTGTATAGTCCGTTGCCACCATGTTTCGTTTTCGAGTACATATAAATCTGGTACATCTTCTCGAAATAAAGTGATCCGGCGCTGCGGTCTTTTTCCAGAACACCCAGTTGTGCAAACACCGGCATGGCCATTTGCAGGGCATCAATCCAGTTCCAATCGTCGACCTTCTCGCTTTTCACCATCGCATCTATCGACGCTTTTATATCGTGAAGACGCTCCGGTTTCCGGTCAATCAGATACAGGTCAATGTAGGTTTGACCACAGCACTGGTCGTCGGCGTTGCGGGTTCCAATGCCGCTTCGCATCCCCCACTGGTGTTTGTCGCCCCAGTCTACGGCGTAGTCGTAGTATGGCTTTTTCTGGTCAATTCCATACAGTGCCATTAGTCCTTCGTAGTAAACGGCTCTGGTCCAGATATTACTGGGTCGCGTTTTGTTGGTCACAATTTCCTTACCAGGGTCGGGCCACGATTTCATGAAGTACTCGTTGGCCAATGTCATTTTCGCTAGAATTTCCTTTTTCTCGGGAAGTTTCTGTGCCTTCGCGGTTAAAGTAATCGCCAGGCTAAACACCAAAATTCGGCTAACAGACTGTCTGAATGTCATATTTATGTTCGGGATGTACAGACGCACGGGATTGCTAGTCCGCCGGTTCGGTCTCATGGCCGGATGGTTTTTGCGAACGCATAGGAGACCGCACCGGCAGAACAATCTCTACATAACCTAGTGCTTGACATTAATTCGCGGCAGCGTGAGCCGTATATTTTTTAAGCTCAACGCAATCGCCCGGCAGCACATGGGCATTCCAATGCTGATGAATGGCCAGGGCCGCACCCAGCGCCGACGCTTGCGCCACCGATGCGGCATAGACGTCAATATCCGGGAAAGCTCTGGCTAGCAGATTCATATATATTGGATTCTTGCCAAAACCGCCATCCACGAAAAGCCGTTTTACGGTGCTCCGGCGGGGCGATATGTCAGCCAGCACGAGATTTGTAGAGATTAATTGTTGTGAAACAATGTCAAGAATAAGCTGGTGGTAGGCTTCGTCGTACGAGGTAAAATCAGATAGATGCCGCTGGCCGAACAGCGACCCCTGCATAGAGAGCAATTGTTTTCCACGGGCATCACTCTCCGTCGTTACCTGACTAGCGTGCTGTCGTAACTGGTCAATAAGGTCTGGATTATATCCAACCCGAACGTATTGATCAACTGCAACATTGAAATGCTCGGCCAACCGTTTGACTTGCTGCTCATGTTCATAACCGGCAAACAAACGGGATGATTTGACCGGTTGTCCTTTGTAGTGCATGTAATTCAGGCAATCATATTGCAACTCCTCCGGGGTCAGCGGACTACTGTTGAAGGGGTTCATACTCACGCACCACGTGCCGGTTGAAATCAGCACGAAAGGTTCTTGAAACGAAGCCAGATACGGAATCAAAGCCGCCGAACTATCGTGCAGGCCAACGCCTACCTGAACCGAAAGATCACCAATAACCGTGGAGCAAGTTGAATCAGATGGGACGATGGGTGCCAGACGAACATCAAGTTTCTCATTGATAACCCATTGATGATACTGCTGACGGTCAAAATCCCAAAGCATGGTGTGGCAACCAATGCTGGTTAGATCAGAAACCGGCCAACCGCTAATTACATAACTTAGGTACTGCGGCAGGTGCAGCGAAAAGGCCAGTTTTTCAAATAAATCAGCCTGCTCATACTTGAACCGATACAACTGAAGACCAGAATTTAAACTGCCCAGAGAGGGCGAAGCGGTTTGCCGGGTTAACGCTGATTCTGGCCCATAGGCGTCGAAAAATTGCTGTAGTAACGGAGCTGGATACGTTTTGAGGTAATTATAGAGCGGGCTAAGTGGTTGGCCGTCTTTGTCAATATATACTAGACTAGCGCCATAAGTCGAGAAATTAATTGCCTGAACAGAAAATTCAGGCAATGCCATTACTTGAGTCAATGACGACTTTACCCAGCTTATTAATTGATCCAGGTCTTCGCAGGCATCACCTTCATTATCAGCAATCTCGGCAAATTGCTCCGATTTCTCCCAGACGATTCGGTAGTGTTCGTTAAAGAGAAACAGCTTTTTGTTCGTCTTACCGATGTCGAAGATGGCAATAACATTCATGAATGATGACCGGGTCGCCGGTGCGATTATGAATAACAAATAGACTACATGAACTCATTCATCATTTATAATCAATCATTCATCATTGATTACAGTCCCGTTGCTACGGTTTTTGCGCCCCGTTCGCCAATGAGTTGCTGCCGGACGTTTAACTGCCGATACAAGGCTAATGGACTCAACGCGCCCCCCGCCCGACGCTGAGCCTCGGCGACCAACGGCCGGACATCAGTTCGAAAGGCATCCTGCAAAATTTCCTGAGCCCGAACCGGATCGTTGGCTTCACGCGCTTCTTCGAGCGCAGCCCGGTCTACCAAAAGAGCCTGTGCATACGCCAGTTGTATAGCTTCCACCGACTGAAGCAGGTCTTCGAGCGGATCTTTCACATTGTGACTGGCGTCGATCATCCAGCCGAGGTCTTTGGCATGGTTCATACCACGAGCATCCAATCCGTCCACCAGTTCGGTGAAAATCAGAAACAGCTGGTAGGGTTTGATACTGCCCGCTGTCAGGTCGTCGTCGCCATACTTGGAATCGTTGAAATGGAAGCCGCCCAGCTTGCCCTGATGCAGCAAAATAGCCACAATCTGTTCGATGTTTGCGTTAGGCAAATGGTGTCCCAAATCGACAAGTGTGTACGCTTTGGGTCCGAGTTTATTGGCGTACAGGAAGCTGCTGCCCCAATCGCCAACGGTCATTGAATAGAAATTTGGCTCAAAGGCTTTATACTCAACAAACAACTTCCAGTTATCAGGCAAAGCCGCGTAAATCTCTTCCAGACTCGATAGGGTACGGTCGAAGGCTTTGCGAAAGTTGAGTTGACCCGGAAAGCACGAACCATCTGACAGCCAGACAGTCAACGCATCAGAACCTAAGGCCACGCCATGTTTAATAACCTCAATATTGTGTTCGATTGCCTGCCGACGGACGGCGGGGTCGGTGTGTTGCAGTGACCCAAATTTGTAGGTCAAGGCCTGATCAGGCTGGTCCTGGAACGTATTGGAGTTCATGGCATCGAAGCGCAATCCATGCGTTGCCGCCAGTTGTTTAATGGCTTCGGCATCGGTCGGGATATCCCAGGGAATGTGCAGCGAAATGGCCCCACTAGCGCGGTTCAGTGCATGCAGCAGACCCACATCCTCGATTTTTTCTTCCAGCGAACGGGGCTCTCCCCCACTTGGAAACCGCCCGAAACGGGTCCCACCCGTGCCCAGCGCCCAGCTTGGAATCGCAATTTGAAACTCAATAAGTTTCTGAATAATAGGCTCAGCCGTAGCGACTTCCTGCGTCCAGTAAGAAAGCTTTCGTTGGTGACCTTCCAGTTGGCTCTGGTTATAATCAGCAATATAATCCGGTTCGAGTTTCATAAGGTTTAGTTGAATTAATGAATAGTGTAAAATGGTTAATGATTAATGGTCAATCCTTCATTTGCGGCCCATTAATCATTAACCATTTTACACTATTCATTTTACATTAATCTTTACCGGACAAACGCCATCGCTACGCCACCGTCTACGTTCAGGACGTTGCCGGTTGATTTAGCCAGCAATCCGTTTACAAATGCCAGACAGGCATTGGCAATGTCGTCAGGCAAAATGACTTCGTTCAGAAGTGTTCGTTTGGCGTAATAGGCCGGAAGTTCGGCGACGGTTACACCGTAGGCTTTGGCGCGGCCTTCAGCCCAGGCACCCGCCCAGATCTTGGAATCGGAAATTACGGCGTCCGGATTCACGACATTCACCCGAATATGATCTTTGCCGAGTTCGGCGGCATTCAGGCGACTTAAGTGCAGTTGAGCGGCTTTTGCAGAACCATAACCCGCATTATTCGGGCCAGATACCAGTGCATTTTTACTGACAATATTGAGCACATCGCCCCCCAGTTTCTGCTTCCGCATTACGTCAACGGCTTTCTGCGTCACAAAAAACTGACCTTTCACCAATACGTCGTACAACAGATCCCAATCTTTCTCGGTATGCTCTTCAATAGGTTTGGAGATGCTCAGGCCAGCGCAGTTTACCACAATATCTACGCCACCAAAAGCCAGCGTAGCCGCATCATACGCATTGGAAATAGTTTCGGTACTCGTTACATCCAACAAAGCAGCCGTATACGCGTCTTTGCCATACTGCTTCTGAAACTCTTCTTTAGCACCCGCCAGCCGGTCGGCATCGTTGTCATTAATGACGACGACGGCTCCTTCGGCCAAGAATTTCTTGGCGATGGCTTTGCCAATACCACCTGCGCTGCCCGTAATGAGCGCAATTTTACCTGATAGCGGTTTAGGCATCGGCATCCGCTGAAGTTTGGCCTCTTCCAGCAGCCAGTATTCAATGTCGAAAGCTTCCTGCTCCGGCAGACCAACGTAGTCTGAAACGGCTTCGGCACCCTTCATTACATTAATGGCATTGGTATAGAATTCGGCCGCTACCCGCGCCGTTTGTTTGTCTTTGGCAAAGGTGAACATGCCCACGCCCGGCCACAGAATCACGACCGGATTTGGGTCGCGTATGGCGGGACTGTTATCATGTTTGTTTCGCTCATAATAAGCTGCGTAATCGGCCCGGTAATCGGCAAACGCTTTTTCCAGGTATGTTTCGCTATCGGCA
Source organism: Spirosoma sp. (assembly GCA_964263725.1). Classification (GTDB taxonomy): domain Bacteria; phylum Bacteroidota; class Bacteroidia; order Cytophagales; family Spirosomataceae; genus Spirosoma. The sequence goes on along the minus strand of CAXVWN010000086.1, from coordinate 7,583 downwards.
GCGGATAGTTGTACAGTATCGAGTACCAGCGGACGAATTTTAGTGCGTAGAAAGTGGTCGGGGCAACTAGTGCCCAGACGAGCCAGCCGGTCCAGATCGTGCGAGTTAACAAATTCCAGAACGCGTTCGTCGTCGGTGAAGTGGCCAATCATCCGGCGATGACCCGACGCCAAACCGCGCAATATGGGCATTAGCGAAACGGCCTGTGTTTTCCGCGTATCGGCATCTGTATCCTGACGGGCTGGCCCACCAAATACGGGTCGTTTCTTGCCAAAGTTGTTGTGCAGAAATTCTGATGCCTGCTCAATCACTTCCAGCGTGTTCATATACGACTCGTAGGATGTGTCGCCCCAGGTAAACAAACCGTGTCCGCCAAGGATTACACCGCGTAGATTGGGGTTTTCCCGAACCGTCTGCTCCAGCTTCAGGCCCAGATCGAAACCGGGCCGCTGCCAGGGGAGCCACGCTAGTTTATCACCCCAGATTTGGTGCATAATCGCTTCGCCATCCCGGCTGGCGGCAATCGCGATCAGCGCATCAGGATGCAGGTGGTCAATGTGTTTAAAGGGCAATAAGCCGTGCAACGGTGTATCAATGGATGGCGCGGCACATTTGGGATCGAATAGCGTGTGGTTGAGCAATTCAACCATTTCATCTTCAAACTCCAGGCCTCGGTAGCGATTTTTCAACGCTTGCAAACGCTCTACATACAGATTGGCGCACCCTTTTTTAGTCAGCGTACCAATGTCTCCTCCCGACCCTTTTACCCACATCACTTCTACCGGTTCGCCGGTGAGCGGATTGGTTTCCATCAACTTAACCGACGTGTTTCCCCCCGCGTAATTCGTTAGGCGCAGGTCGGCCCCGAGCAAATTGGAACGGTAAATAAAGAGGGCGACTTCGTCACCAGCCAACTCTGCCGCCTTTTTCTCATCCCAGAGGTAGCTAACATAGTTGAACGCTTGCGTCGTATTCATATAAATTTAGTAAGTAGTATCGGTCTAATATCTTGTTTTAGACAAAGTAAGTCTTGTCCCTTTTCTCCTGCTTCATGTACTCTCCTGTTACAATGATAAAAAAGGTCTGGTATTTATTTGCAATTTAATCAGACAATTATACAGGAGAGAACAGGTAAGTTTCAGGAACGGAACGGGATAAATTTGAAAAAAACTAAGAAAAAGTGGCTGTATTATTGGGTGTCGTGTTCCATGCGATAGGCGGATTTGCCTCTGGTAGTTTTTATTTACCCTATAAAAAAGTGCGCGGCTGGGCCTGGGAAAGTTACTGGCTCATTGGCGGACTATTTTCCTGGTTAGCGGCCCCGTTGCTGCTGGGATCACTAACCGTACCAAATTTGTTTGGGGTACTGGCGCAGATACCCAACGAAACATTGCTCTGGACTTATTTCTGGGGCGTTTTATGGGGCTTTGGCGGGCTAACTTTTGGCTTAGCCATGCGTTATTTAGGCTTATCGCTGGGCATGGCCGTAACGCTGGGACTTTGCGCCGTTTTCGGAACGCTGGTGCCGCCTATCTGGCAGGGTGAATTTGGAAAACTCGTCAGCACAACCTCCGGGCAGGTCATTATACTGGGGCTGGGTATTTGTGTACTGGGTATTTCAATTTGCGGCATCGCCGGTATGATGAAAGAACGCTCATTATCGGATGAACAGAAGAAAGCCGTTATTGCCGAATTTGATATTCGCAAAGGGTTGATCGTGGCTATTTTTTCGGGTATCATGAGCGCCTGTTTTTCGTTCGGGCTCACGGCTGGTCAACCCATTGCCGAGCTTGCGGTTAAAAACGGAACCGATCCTCTGTATATGAACAATGCTGCGCTGGTCATTATTCTCCTCGGCGGCCTGACAACCAACGCCATATGGACTATCTACCTCAATATCCGTAACCGTACCTACACCGACTACGCCAACGTTTCGGCGCCTATTCTGACGAATGTTATTTTCTGTGCTCTGGCTGGTTTTACCTGGTATTTCCAGTTCTTCTTCTACGGCATGGGCGACAGCAAAATGGGCGAATACCGCTTCTCGGGCTGGACGCTTCACATGGCGTTCATTATTGCCTTCAGTAGCTTTTGGGGACTGTATCTGCACGAATGGCGGGGGGCCAATAAATCGACAATGCGCACGATTACTCTCGGTATTGCACTGGTCGTTTTCTCAACGGTCGTTGTTGGACTTGGTAATTATCTGGCGGAGTAAACTAAATCTATCCTGTAAAGCAAATGCGGGCTGCGTCTCAATTATAGACGCAGCCCGCATTTGCTTTACAGATTGTCAAAATACTTCCTTCGCAATTTTCATTACGTTATCAGACTTGCCCATGGTATAGAAGTGCAACACCGGCGCACCAGCCGCCATCAGTTCGCGGCACTGCTGAATGCACCACTCAATACCCACCTGCCGCGCCTGTTGATCGTTCTCGCAAGCGTCGACCGCCCGCACAAGATCGCCGGGCATTTCGAGGTGAAACAGTTTAGGTAAAATCTGAAGTTGCTTACGAGTGCTAAGCGGTTTTAAACCCGGAATAATTGGCACGGTAATGCCTTCCTGCCGACAGCGTTCGACAAAATCTAGATACTTCTTATTATCGAAAAACATCTGCGTCACGATGTAGTCCGCCCCTTTGTCGATTTTCTGTTTCAGGTATTGAAAGTCCGAATCGTGGTTGGCAGCCTCAAAATGTTTTTCGGGATACGCAGCAACACCAATACAGAAATTACTGGGTGCCAGCGCCGTATCTTCTTCGTGTAAGTAAATTCCCCGATTCATGTTGGCCACTTGCTCCACCAGTTCACTGGCATACATATAGCCGTTTTCTTTCGCTTTGAAGGTTGAAAAGGGTTTGGCAGGATCGCCCCGAAGCACCAGCGCATTATCAATTCCGAGATAATGCAGGTCAATCAGGAAGTCTTCGGTTTCTTCGCGGCTGAACCCTCCACACAGCACGTGCGGCACCGCATCAACGCCAAAACGATGCATGATGGCAGCGCAAATGCCTACCGTGCCCGGCCGTTTTCTCGTTACAATTTTCTGAATTGTCCCGTCGGGCCGCGGTCGTTCAATGTATTCTTCGCGGTGATAGGTAACGTCAATAAAAGGCGGCTTAAAAACCATCAGCGGCTCAATATTATCGAGCAGACTTTTTAGATTATCACCTTTGATGGGCGGAATAACTTCAATCGAAAAAATGGGTTTGCCGTTGGCGGCTTTAATATGCTCAGTAATTTTAGTCATTAGTCAGGTACGCTTGCCGGGTAAATAAAGCCAGACAATAGTGGGTCAAAGTTAACGGGAAAACATCGCTAACCGCATGTAAATTCCGTTTGCCGAGCCATTACTCCAGGGTTGTACATCAATTCGTCGTCCCAGCTCACTTTGATTTTTGACTTCATGCAATTTGGGAATTCCCCACCCCACCAACGACCCAAAGGCAGCCCCGGCCAACAAATCGGTTGGGTAGTGTTTTCCAGCTTCGTAGCGGAATACGCAAGTTGCCGATGCCAGACCCAGTGCGCCCACCCAAACGACTGGTTTCAACCGTGAATGCGGAAAATAATGCCGGAATACTTCGCCGGTAAAAACCGCCGTGGCAAAGGCACTTGTGGCGTGCCCCGAAAAAAACGACTGGCGGGCATCACGCGTAAGTTTTTCGTCCAGTGGGGCGGCAGCATTATAGACAAATGGTCGGTTTCGCTGGGTGATGGCTTTCACCGTGCGTTCAAATCCATTGGCCAGCGCTATTGTTTCGATGTACATGACCGCTACCGTTTTAAAATCCTGCCGCATCGGTTTTGTGCCGAGCGAGAGTAAACCCAACACCGCAACATTGCCCGCCAACGTAACGTCGCTCAGGCGACCGGCAGACGTGGACCAGTGAAAGGTAGCTTTCTGGTCGAAGGCACTAATATCGGACCGATCAAGGGCAGCAATTTCACTTTTGGTGAGTGGGTCGATGGTCGACTTAAGAGCCACTGACGTACCCAAAGTTACAGCACCGGCCCCTACTAACGTAAGCTCGCGACCTGTCTTTAACGCATAAGGTGATTGAGCAAAGGAGGGTTGAGCGAAAAGTGAAAGCTGAAAAATACACACCAAGCCGAAAAGCCTTTCCCGGTGAGAAAACCGTTGATAATTAATCATATAGTTAATGTCATATAGTATTAAACCACCCGCACAACCTCCGGCTCACTGGACAGATAAACCACCCGGCCTTCGACTTCGGAGAAACCCATATCGCGATATAAATTTGTAAAATACCGCAACGAATCGATTGGGCTGGGTAATTGAGCAGAAGCCGATACGGATTCATACTGCACCAGAATAATATGCCCATCCGGGTAGTGAACAACGCGATGCGGAGCCCCATGCATCCGTTTACTACTCAAAATACTACGGTCTGTATCAATTCTGAGCGTCGAATCGAACAGGGACGATAGGGCCGGATGCAACACGATTGCTGTCAGACTTTGTTTTAATTCATCGCACTCGACCTGTCGAACAAGCCCCTCGCTAACAAGCTGCCGGAGGACTTTATCAATACTTTCGGGGCCTTTGATCAGACTCAGGGCCGCACAGAGTTTGCGGTCCCGTTCGCGGGTGCGCTCAAACGTCGCTACGTCGAACATACGGTCAGCCTGTCGGCGCAGTTGTAGATCCTGTCCCCGGTTTCCGCTAACGATCTCATCGAGGATAATTTCATCCAGGAATTCATCCGTTTTTTGATGTGAAAACGAATCCGCACACAAGCTGATCTGATAGCTAAACAGACCATCCTGCCAGGCACAACCGCAGGTACGAGCCACCTCACTATCGCGAAGAAACGCCTGTAACCAATGGCTAATTGTATTTTGCTGACCTTTGCTGAAATCTTTTGCCTCGCTGATAATGTAGAGTCGATCCGTTGGGCGGGTAAACGCGACATAAAGCAGGTTCATATTTTCCAGAAATGTTCGGGTCATTTCCTCCTCGTACTGAGCCGCAACGGATGCCGGAGCACCCCGCAGTTTACTGGTCGTATTTGCGGGTGCCGACAGTAGTCGGGTTAGTTGGCCCGAACTATTTTCGTGCGTCAGCGCATCCGTCCGAATATCGGTTAGATTGAGCCAGATGGTGCTATCGTTGATCGGTTCGACTTTCCAGTTGGCAAACGGAATAATGACAACCGGAAATTCCAGCCCTTTCGACTTGTGAACAGTCTGAATACTGACTGCGTTACGGGCATTGCCTTCCACCGAGATCTTCTGCCTGACGCTTTCCCAGTACACTAGAAAATCGCTCAGGTGACCGCTTCGTTTCTGGTTAAAGGCTAGTACTTCATCCAGAAACCGAAACAAAAATGGGTTATGTTCCGACTGATTGAACAGGCCGAACTGTGCCGTCAACCGCTCGGCCAGTTCGTAGGGATTCAATTGCCCCATCGCATATGGATCGAGCGGATACCCCTCACTGGCGAGATACGCGTAGGTAGCATCAATCTCACCCTCGGCCACTGTCCGCAATGTTCCCGTCAGGGCATCGTCCGGGAAAATACCCCGGACGACCCGATGAAACAGATAAAGCAATTCGTACCGAAGCAGCCGTTGATCGGGTCGCTGTAGTAGCTGCATCAGTGTAATCAGCCATTTGACCGGGTCCGAAAATTCCAGCGACAGCGAATCGGCAGAAACCAACGGAATTTGCCTGGCATTCAGCTCATTGGCCAAGGCTTTAGCATGTGCTTTTTTACGGCACAGAATGGCTATATCGCCGTATTGATAGCCATCAGCAAGGGCTTTGTCCAGATGCTCGATGGTTTTTTCGAGCATCTGAGCCGTGAGGTCTCTATCTGCTTCGTCGTCCTTCGCAACAAAATCAATCTGTACATGACCGGCTATGTTCGCGTCGGGTTGGGCCTTCTGATGAAATTGTTTTTCGGCATCGAATACATCGGCTAGTTTCGAATGCTGACTTTCAAACTTGCGAGCGGTGAACTCGAAGAAATCATTGTTGAATCGAACAATCGGCTCGGCACTCCGCCAATTAGTGTTCAGCATCTCGGGTTCTAAATGCCCGTCGAGCATATCGATTCGGTCGGCGGTCCAGGAGCCAGGATTGTGTGCTTGCTTCAGGCTTTCCAAATCTTTCCGGTGCAGAGCCACAATCTGATCCATATCGCCCCCCCTGAACCGGTAAACGGCTTGTTTTCCATCACCCACGGCCAGGTTGAAATGATCGGAACCGAGGGCGTTTTCGATAAGGGGCAATAAGTTGGCGAATTGCAGCCGAGACGTATCCTGAAACTCATCAATCAGGATATGATTGTATTTGGTGCCCAGCCGTTCATACAAAAACGGCACTGGTTCCGACGCAACGATGCTTAGAATCTTTTTATTAAATTCGGAGATATGCACCCGACCATCTTTCTGAAGCAAATCATCGAATTCTACCCGTATCTGCTTCAGCAAGGCCAATTTCTGCAAGTGGGGCAACAGGCAGTCGAACAGCGTCACCTGATGACCACGTTCTTCGCGTATCGTATTGATCTGCGCGAAACAATCACAAAGACCTTCGGCGATGGTGTCAATAATTCCGATCACCATCAGGGGCGTTTTTTTTGTGCCCCACTGCCCATTGTCAATCGCCTTTCGATGGTATGAATTGGTAGTTTTGTGCGCATCGCCTTCGGCAACCGCTTTAAAATAGCCACCAATACCGCTGGCACCGTAGGCAAAATCGCTTTCGTCCAGACCTGCATCCGTAATTAATTGCCAGGCGCGTTTGCCGTGCCCGATAATCTCCGTTTCGACCTGTTGATTATGGTCCACCAACTGGGTCCGAATGGCTCGCAAAGCCCCCGGCGATAGCTCTTGAGCCGCATTGACGGCTTCGTAAAATTGGTCGGAGGTCAGGTTACGGCCAAACTCTTTTAGGAGTTCGGGAAGCTGATTCCAGCTTTTACCTTCGGCGGCTGTATGCGTGTAGTACTCACTCAGGATGGTTGTAATCTCTCCCATCTCATCGGTACCGGCCTTTTCGATAAGGTTGTCAATGGCCAATTCCAGTACTTCGTCAGTTTCCAGTTCAACCTCAAATGAATAGGGCAAACCCAGCTCGTCGGTGAAGGCCATGACGATTCGCTGCGTGAAGGAGTCAATCGTTGTGACGCTAAAATCGGCGTACCGGTGAATAATTGTTCTAAAAACGGACGACGCTTTTCGGCGCAATTCGGTTACAGCTATTGTATAGGAATCAGTGCCCGACGTTGTGCCGTAGAGTTCAGCGACCAATTCATTTAACAAAGGCGATTCGCCCGTTCCCGCAATTTCGGACAGGTTTTTCAGAATCCGGTTCTTCATTTCATTGGCGGCTGCATTCGTAAATGTCACCGCCAGAATGTGCCGAAAATAACCGTCCTGTTCACCCGGCCGCAACGCCAGTTTGAGGTACTCTTTGGTGAGCGTGTACGTTTTTCCCGACCCAGCCGAAGAACTGTAAATCTTGAACATAGGTACTAAGTTGATCAATAATTGGTGCGAAAGGTGTCAGAGACGGCCATGAAAACAATCTATTTCATGGCCGTCTCTGA
>CAXVWN010000085.1:0-3884 GCA_964263725.1 Spirosoma sp. | reverse complement strand
GCCGGAATTAAGGAACGAGGTCGAAATCTGAGGATTGGCTTTTGACCATTGCACCGTGCCAGCCGCTTGCCGGAGCCGTTGACTCAGGTATGTACTGAACAAGGCCATCTTCGACAACGGCAAGCTGATCAGTTGCTTGGTGGCTCCGGCCAGGTTACCTAACTGAATCGTCAGGCCATCTTGCTCGATACCAAATTCTTTATAAACTGGATTCGTTGGTTTGCCATTGGCAACGGCTAAACTACTATCGTCCATGTTCATGAAATCGACAATGGCCAGCGCCGATGCCATTTCGACAAAGTGGGCTTCGTTTTTCTGCCCGCCCGCGCCGGGGTCGTACGTATAGGCTTTCGTCTGATCGTCGCCGATGTAGTAAAGCGCATTGACTGCCGGATTGACACCTTTCTGGTAATAATTCAGGGCGGCTTTGGTTTTGGCGATGAACGAAGCCGGATCAATAAGTTTATTCTCGTTGGTGGTCAGGCTGAAATACGGCATCACCGTTACCGCCCCGATTTTGGCATTGGTCAAAAAGGCCGGATTTGGAATCTGCCCGATGGCTTGCGCCCCCCGAATATTCTTGAGCAGAATGGGAAAACCGGCTGCGCCCGTACCGCCAAAAATTGAACTGACGATAAATATCCGGTCGTTGGCGCCGAAGTTCTCGGCAAATGCCTGAAACACATCGGAGTAGCGGAACTGATTCAACACCGTACTGCCAATGTTGGGGTTTCCGACGAAACCAATGTCCATTTTGGTTTCCAGATTTTCTTCTGAAAACAACAGACTGGCGAAGGCTTTGCTGGGCGCATCCAGGCCTTCGTAATTGATATAATCCCGGAATTTCTCTTGCTGAACACCCTGTAATTCAAAGACATACGTATCGGCAATTGTGGCGTTGCCACCAATAGCCCGGTTAAGTGTCTTGATTTCGGTGCCGAAAAACCCCGATGTTGGTTTGGTTTGCAGACCCGAACGGATGTTGCCATACTCACGTAAAAGGTCTTTGGTCCGCAGGAGATCGTCGTTGGTGGCGTGTGGGTCCAGCACAATCGGAATGATCTCGTCGGTATTGTTCATTTTAACGCCCGACGCCAGCAAAAAGGTGAGTGCTTTCAGCACCCGCGAGCCGGTTCCGCCAATGGCGAATACAAATAATTTTGCCATGTTTTTTGGGTTAATTGGACTTTTTTGTCCTGGCTCCGGCCACCCGGTCCGATGATAGGAGGAATCTCAATATTTCCCACAAGGATAATTCAAGGTTCCTCCTGTCGTTGGACCGGATGGCCGGAGCCAGGACAAAAAATGAAAATTATTTCGATGGCCAGAGCATGGGCCGGTGTTTGGCGTTTTTACTAAAATTTTTCAGCACCATCGAGATAATGAAGAAAATTAGGGCTGTTAACAGAGCCATCTCGAATGCATAGCTCAAAAATACGCTGATGCCCTGGTCGAAGATCGTTCCCTGATTTGGGTCGGCTTCGTCGCGCGGAATATCCTGGTTGGCTTTTTGATAACAAGTGATGAGCGTAATGACAAACAATAGCAATGCGCTCACGCCAGTCATAAGCAACCAACTGCCCAAACCGCTAAAACTGACCTTGTTGAATGGCCAGATGTAAAAGGCAAAGGCCACTACGAAAGCAAGACCAATGGCTGACCAGGTCAGGGGCGACAGAAGTTCTTCCTGATACAAATCTTCGAGCAGGCTGCCGTTAACGAACAGGTTGTAAAAATTATAAAGCGATTCTTCCATGTTGTGAATGAGTGAGTGATAGAATGATTGAGTGATTGAATAAGATTCGCGTCAGCTATTCAATCACTCAATCATTCTATCATTCAATATTAATTGTTAGCGTGAAATATTCGGTTTGATTATTGGGGTTGTAGGCCCGCTCAACGCCCTGAAAAAGGTTTTGAATACCAAACGTTGAGTTAGCGTCGGGTGAGGCATCATTGGTGGTGTTTGTATTGGCAATCCAGCGGGATGGAAACTGCCGACGCAGCCGAATTGTTGCTGACCGTTCACCACGAGCGGGTTTTTTAGTCGTTAACAAAAGCTTGTGCGTTGTGCTATTTGCCCCTGAATACGTTTGCACCGCCGACACGCTGAAATTGTCTTTTCCCTCGACAACGTACTGACTAGCATCGGTTAACAGCGACGCAGGCAATCGCAACGCCGATAAATCGACTGCTATTGGAACCGTCAGGCTTTTGTCGCTCACGTCGGGTTGCACATCGTCAAGTGAGTGAATAGCTTTGGCGTGGCTGCGGACCTCCTCGTCAGACCGTTTGAAGTGCCCCTTGCGAGCTGGGTCGGTAACCAGGATGCTGTAAAATGGGGTAATCGCTTTGGTATCCCGACCAAAAAACCACGAATCGCTAAAACCGGGAAGTTGGTCGAATTGGCGGATTGTCTGGTAAGTCTGATCCTGATAAAGCCGCTGCATGGTTTCGTTTCGGCCAATTAAACAGAGGTAATAAGGGCGCTCACCGGTGTATTTTTTCTTAGCGTTATTCCAACTGTAATACGTCCCGTCGAAGTCGGATTTGAGTTTTATAACCAGCATCGAATGCGTACTGGCATAAGGGTTAAAGACCGTTGTAAGCAGCGAACTAGCCGCATCGAGCGTTTTCTGGGCACTCATGCCCGCCAAACTTGGGTCGGAATAAATCAAATCGGAAACCAAAATACTCAGATCGTCGCCCGAAGTGTTGCGCAGGATTTCGCTGAAAATGCCTTCAAAATCAGTGCTGGTGGTTTTTCCTTTCGTTTTCGCTACCGTAAAAATATTCTTCTCCTTGAAAAATTGCGGCAGTGATAAACCCAAATCGTTAACCTCCGTATTCACGACAAATAACTTGCCCTGACCGGGATTAACCGCGTCGAACTCCGTCAACACGTCGTTCAGTGTACGCTTAAACGAACCGTTTCCTGTAGGAGCATCGTAGGGAAACATGCTGGCACTTGCTTCGAGGTAAACTTTTAGTCGCAACGGTTTGCTGGACGTTACGGCACCCGACAACGATACCGTCGGCGTTTTACCCTCTTTTGCCAATTTGCGGTACGTACGGTTGCGTTTAATGTAAGCGACTAAAGCCGATTCGTTAATTTTGCCATCAGGCGTCAGTAGGGCCGCTGTCTTTTTGTCATCACCAAGTTCTTTGCTTTCCTGCCCAACAAATACGCGCAGGGCATCGGCTTCCGAAACATCTATGGCACTATCGTTTTCTAAAGCATCGCTAATTTGATTATCTAATTTATCACCCGAACTGGAACAGCCAGATAACCAGCCTACCGATAGGGCCAGAAGTGATACTAAACAAAAACGGGGGTGAATCATGAAGGTGTTTGGGTAATTAAGCAGGCAATTGGTGAGCGGTAAATGTACCAAATCACGCGCTGACTACTTTGATATTGACTAAGTGACCTTAAATTTTCTTAAATTTCTATACAACGTAACGAACCAGCCAGCCATTTTATGTCAATCGGTACGGATTAACGATGAACGGACGTTTACCTTTGTAGTTCTGATTACGCCTAACATGACGCTTCGCCACTTTGTACTGAGTTTTTTACTGGTTCTTCCGATTCTTCTTCAAAATTGTGCGCAGGTGGCTCAACCACCTGGCGGCAAGAAAGATACCATCGCTCCAAAATTAGTTAGTAGTTTGCCAATGGCCCGCCAGTTAAACTATGCTGGCAGGTCGGTTGAACTGGAGTTTAATGAATTTGTGAGCAGTGAAAATCTGCAACAAAAAATAACGATTACCCCTCAGGACAGTAACACATTTGTCGTAAAATCGCTTCCGCTGGGTATTCGGCTGAACTTCAGTAAGGCGTTCCTGCCCAACACGACCTACACGATTGACTTCGCGGATGG
>CAXVWN010000084.1:0-5019 GCA_964263725.1 Spirosoma sp. | reverse complement strand
TGCCCGTTTTTGTCAGCATAACAAAATACATATGCCAACCCTAACAACTCCAATCAACTACCGCATTGTCAGTCGCCACAAGCGGATGCTGGCCGATATTATTACGCCGGTTAGTATTTATCTGCGCATTCGCGATCGTTTTCTGAATAGCATTTTGCTCGAAAGCTCTGATTATCACGGCAACGACAACAGTTTCTCATACATCGCCTTCGACCCAGTTGCTCGTTTTTCGTATGAATCCAGCCAGTTAACCGTAAAGATGCCCGGCGGAAATGAGGAAACAACCGAATTGCCCGAACGTAACGTATTGGCGGCTCTTCAGCAATTTAAAGACAGTTTCCTGCACGAGAAAGCGCCATTCCCATTCATCACCAACGGGTTGTTTGGCTACTTCGGCTACCCGGCCGTACAAAGCTTCGAGGATATTTCGCTCCACGCGCCGGTTCCGGCTGAGAACCAGATTCCAACGGCTGTTTTCGCTGTTTATCGCTATGTGTTGGCAATCAATCACTTCAAAGACGAGCTATATTTATTCGAACATAGCTATCTCCGCGATGGCGAAACTGAATCTGAGAGTACCCTCGATTATATCAGCGATCTGATTACGGGTCGTAATTATCCAACCTATTCGTTCAGTTCAGCGGGGGCAGAACAGTCAAATTTTACCGACGACGAGTTTCGGGGTGTGATTCAAAAAGGAAAAGACCACTGCCAGCGGGGCGATGTCTTTCAAATGGTTTTATCACGGCGATTTTCGACGCCATTTGTGGGCGATGAATTCAATGTTTATCGGGCCTTACGCTCACTCAATCCCTCCCCGTACCTTTTCTATTTCGATTACGGCAACTACAAACTGTTTGGCTCTTCGCCCGAGTCGCAAATTGTCGTCAAAAATCGCAAGGCGACCATTTATCCCATTGCTGGAACCTTCCGACGCACCGGCGACGACATCCGCGACGCGGAACTGGCCCAGAAACTATATGACGACCCAAAAGAATCGGCCGAACATGTGATGTTAGTCGATCTTGCCCGTAATGACTTAAGCCGAAATTGCGATGTGGTGAACGTAGAGACATTTAAGGAAGTGCAGTATTATTCGCACGTTATTCACCTCGTATCAAAAGTCGTCGGCGACCTGATCGAAACGGCTGACCCGCTCCAGATCGTGGCCGAAACGTTTCCGGCGGGAACACTTTCGGGGGCACCCAAGCACAACGCCATGCAATTGATTGACCGGTACGAAAATATAAGCCGCAGTTTCTATGGTGGCAGCATCGGCTACATGGGCTTCGACGGTGAATTCAATCACTGCATTATGATCCGCACATTCATGAGCAAAGACAATACGCTTTACTATCAGGCGGGCGCTGGCGTTGTGGCAAAATCGGTCGTCGAAAGCGAATTACAGGAAGTTCATAATAAACTGGCCGCCTTACGAATGGCGATTGAACAAGCAAAAACGATTTAATGTAAAATGAACAATGGTTGACCAGTGCTCCTCGTGCGGTATAACAATGCACATCTGACTATTAACCATTATTCATTGGCCATCATACATTTATAAAAATGAAACTTTTAGTCTTAGATAACTACGATTCCTTCACCTACAATCTCGTTTATATTCTTCGGGAGTTAGGGCATCGGCCAGATGTAATCAGGAATGATAAAATTGCCCTCGACGACGTGGGGGGATACGATAAAATTATGCTTTCGCCGGGTCCGGGCATCCCCTCCGAAGCGGGCATTATGCAGGATTTGGTCCGTGAATACGGCCCGACAAAAAGCATTCTGGGCATTTGCCTGGGCCATCAGGGCATTGGCGAAGTCTACGGTGCAACCCTCGAAAACCTGGGTGATGTATTGCATGGCGTCGGACACAAAGCGACTATAATTGACCGCTCTGAACGGCTCTTTACCGACATTCCTGATGAGTTGACGGTTGGCCGCTATCATTCCTGGACCATCGTTCCGGATTCTATGCCCACCGATTTGCGCACTACAGCTGTTGACGAGCAGGGCCGCGTGATGGGCCTGTCGCATACGCGCTTCGACGTGAAAGGGCTTCAATTTCACCCCGAATCGGTATTGACTGAGAACGGTGTGAAGATGATAAAAAACTGGTTGTCTCTGTAGAGACCGGCGGACCGGTCTCTACATAAAAATAAACAAAATGAAAGCCATTCTAAATCACCTTTTTGAATACAAACACCTCACAAAAGACCAATCAAAAGAGGTCTTGTTAGGCATTGGCCGGGGCGAATACAATCCGGCGCAAATTGCTTCATTTTTGACGGTTTACATGATGCGCAGTTTGCGTTTGGAAGAGTTGGAAGGCTTTCGGGATGCTATGCTCGAACTCTGTTTGCCTGTCGATCTTGACGCCTATGACCCAATGGATCTTTGCGGTACCGGGGGCGATGGCAAAGACACATTTAACATATCGACATTGTCCTCATTTGTTGTCGCGGGAGCCGGTCAATGCGTTGCCAAACATGGAAATCATGGCGTATCGTCGCTCGTTGGGTCATCAACAGTGATGGAGCGGCTCGGTTATCAGTTTACCAACGACGCGGGTGAGTTGCAGCGCAAGATGGAAACGGCCGGTATCTGCTTCCTCCACGCCCCCCTGTTTCATCCGGCGATGAAGAACGTTGCCCCCATCCGGCGCGACTTGGGCGTAAAAACATTCTTCAATGTACTCGGCCCCATGATTAACCCGGCAAGGCCTGCTAAACAGCTTGTTGGTGTGTTCAATCTTGAATTGGCGCGATTATATGCGTACCTTTATCAACAAACCGATAAGCGGTTTATGATTCTGCACGCACTGGATGGATACGACGAAATTTCGCTAACGGGGCCCTTCAAGGTCATTACAAATAAGACTGAGCAAGTCCTTGAGCCAGAGCAGTTAGGCATGAATACCTTAACACCTGCATCGCTGGCTGGCGGACAAACATTAGATGAATCGGCGCAGATATTCTTAAACGTACTGAATGACGAATCCACTTCTGCCCAAAAGCAGGCAGTTTTAGCCAATTCAGCAATGGCTCTTCTGGCTGCCGGTAAAGCCGAAACCCGCGAAGAAGCCGTAGCAATGGCTCGCGAGTCGCTGGAAAGCAAACGGGCGTTGGCGTGTTTTAAGAAATTGATAGCATGACGATTCTTGACGAAATAATTGCCCGAAAGCGAATTGAAGTAGAACAGCGCAAAGCGACCATATCGGTATCGTCGCTGGAACAAATGCCTGATTTCAAACGCCAATCCCTATCGGCGCGGGATGCCATACAGGATTTGCACTCAACGGGTATCATAGCCGAGTTCAAACGCAAATCACCTTCCAAAGGTATTATCAACGACTGGGCCGATGTAGCTACTACAACGCAGGGTTACGTGAAAGGAGGTGCGGCCGTGTTGTCGGTTTTGACCGATGAACCGTTTTTCGGCGGAACGCTTGCCGATTTACAAGCCGCCCGGCTGGCGAACCCCGAAACACCAATTCTTCGTAAAGACTTCATTATTGATCGGTATCAACTGCTGGAAGCTAAAGCATGGGGTGCCGATCTGGTGTTACTCATTGCCGCCTGCCTAACGCCCGAAGAGGTAATTGAACTCAGTATTCAGGCGCACGACTTAAGCATGCAGGTATTGCTCGAGGTGCATGACGAAGACGAACTGGACCGAACGCTTACCCACACCATCGATCTGGTGGGCGTCAATAATCGTGATCTTAAAACCTTTACCACATCCATCGATACATCGTTACGGTTAGTGGAACGGATTCCTGATACGTTTGTCAAGATTACCGAAAGTGGTCTGCACGATGCCAATACAATGTTAACTCTGTTTCGGGCGGGTTTTGATGGTTTTCTGATTGGAGAAGCCTTCATGAAAACTGCCGATCCGGCAAATGCTTTAGCGGCCTTAGCCTCTCAATTCGCTATAAATACTACCCTATCAATTTAACTTATACAGCCATGAAAATCAAAGTGTGCGGTCTGCGTGATGCCGACAACCTGAAAGAGATTGCCGCCCTTGGACCTGATTTCGTTGGATTTATTTTCTACGATCAGTCGCCCCGCTTTGTTGGCGAAGAGTTAGATGCTGATGTTGTGAAAGCACTGCCGCGTTCGATTCGCAAAGTTGGCGTGTTCGTAAACGCTAGCCCGGATTATATTTTGCGGTCTGTCAAGAAATATGATTTTCAGTATGTGCAATTGCATGGTAACGAAACGCCGGATTATTGCCGGAGCCTACGCAATCGGGGTATCAACATTATCAAAGCATTTCGGGTCGATGAGTCGTTCAACTTTTCGATGTTGAACAATTACAAAGCCCAGTGCGACTTCTTTTTGTTCGATGCCAAAGGCGACCAACCCGGTGGCAATGGCGTTACGTTCGATTGGAGTATTTTGAGCCGTTATGACAATGAGAAACCGTTTTTCATCAGTGGCGGTATCGGCTTGGACAACCTCGATCAGTTGACTGCCCTGAAAGGTATGAAACTCTATGGTGTAGACGTAAACAGTCATGTCGAAACCGCGCCGGGAGTGAAAGACGTTGCGCAGGTAAAAGAACTCATCGCCCTTTTGCGCCCCGTTGAGGAAGAGGAAGCTGTATAAAATCTGGCAACTGCCAAGCCGTTAATTCTGTTATATGATTTGATTAAACAACAACGCTAATGGAAACAACGAAAGAGCACGAGTTAGAACACATTCCGACAATAAAAGAGCGGGGTTCAAGTGTTTATAATACATGACTTGAAGGCCGCTATAAGTCAATAGACGAATTATCTGCGGCCAAAATGGAATCAGCGAAAGACTTTATTGCCAATATAGACATGACTCTTTTTAAGAAGAATGGTCTTGTCGAATAAGTAATATCATGCAAACCACTCTCGAACCACAAGCCTCTTTTGAGGTATCAAATAAAGGCTTTTATGGCCACTTTGGTGGGGCTTTCATTCCAGAAATGCTTTACCCAAACGTTGAAGAACTACGGCAGAATTACCTAAAGATTATT
>CAXVWN010000083.1:0-19300 GCA_964263725.1 Spirosoma sp. | reverse complement strand
TTGCGCTCACAAATGAACCCGCATTTCATCTTCAACTGCCTCAACTCGATCCAATATTTTACCGCCCAAAACAACGCCGAAAAAGCCTCCAGCTACCTCACCAAATTCTCCCGCCTGATCCGGCTGGTGCTCGAAAACTCTAAATCCGAACGCGTCACCCTGGCCAACGAACTCGAAACTCTGCGACTCTACATCGACATGGAAGCCATGCGCTTTCAGCAAAAAGTTAGCTATACCATTCAGGTAGCCGACCAGATCGACACCGACTCGATCCAGATTCCGCCCCTGTTGCTACAGCCCTTTGTGGAGAATGCCATCTGGCACGGGCTGATGCACAAGGAGGAGGGTGGCCTGGTGCAGGTAATTGTGCAACAGACGCAAAATAATTTGCTACACGTCGAAATTATTGATGATGGGGTTGGCCGTCAGCAAGCAGCTGAATACAAGAGCAAGTCGGCAACCCACAATAAATCCTTTGGCATGAAATTAACCGCCGAGCGAATCGAACTTATCAATCAACTCTACCATACTCATACGCAGGTAGATGTGGTGGATTTAGTTGATGAGAACGGAAAAGCGCAAGGCACGAAAGTTACTATTGACATTCCGATTTAATAAACATATCCACCCAGCCATAACAATGACACGCGCCATTATTATCGACGATGAGCCCAATGCCGTCGGCCTGTTGGCCCTACGGCTTTCGCAACACTGCTCGCAAGTGGAGGTAATAGCCTCCTGTACAAATAGTCATAAAGGTATCCAGGCTATTCTCGACCATCAACCTGATGTTGTTTTTCTGGACATTGAAATGCCCCAGTTAAATGGTTTTCAGATACTGGAAGCCGTTGCGGGAGTGCCATTTTCACTTGTTTTTGTTACAGCTTACGACAAATTTGCGCTGAAAGCATTTCGTTACAGCGCGGTCGATTATTTACTCAAGCCCATTGATACGCAGGAACTTATCCAGGCTGTTAAGCGCGTAGAGAAACAACAAAAAACGGCTCCTGAGCAGCTTGAGTATCTTAAACAACAATTTAGCAGCCCCCTCAAAACCTTCCCTGATCGCATTGCGCTGCCTTATCAGAATGGGGTGGCTTTTGTGGATATAAAAAACATTCTCTACTGCGAATCGGACGACAACTACACCAAATTTCATTTAAGTGAAGGTCAGCATCACTTAGCAACTAAATCGCTGCGCGAGATTCAGGAACTATTGGAGGAGCGTGATTTCCTGCGCGTACATCGACAGTATTTGATCAACCTGAACCACATCAAAAAATTCGTTAAGGGCGAAGGCAGTTACGTAGTGATGTCGAATCAGCAAACTATACCGGTTTCGCGGGCGCAAAAAGATCGCCTTATGGAACGCTTCGGCTGGTTATGAACGGCCCAATCTTAACTTTATAAACCCTGACCCAGCCTATTCCGTTAGGTAGTGACCCGTTTATAATTTATGTATGGCACATTACCAACCCCTCCACGATTGGAACGTTTCGCCCGCCGAAGCCGTCGCGCTGCAACAGCAGTTGCGCTCACAAATTCGTATTGAGCCACTGGCTGAACCACCCCAAACTATTGCGGGATGCGACATTTCGTTCAATAAATTTGAGGAAACTGTTTATGCCGGCATTGTGGTGCTACGGCTCGATACGCTGGAAACTATTGAAGAAGCCGGTGTAATTAGTACGGCTCCATTTCCCTACATTCCGGGCTTACTGTCATTCCGCGAAATACCCTCATTGCTCGAAGCATGGCAGAAGTTGACGATCGAACCCGATGTTGTGATGTTCGACGGACACGGCACCGCCCACCCACGCCGAATTGGCATTGCGTCTCATGCGGGCCTGTTTTTGAACCGACCAACGTTTGGTTGTGGTAAGTCGGTGCTGGTAGGCAGATACGACGAACCCGCTCTGGAACGCGGGTCCTGGTCGCCAATGCGGCATTATAACGAAGTAATTGGCGCGGCTTTACGGACTAAAAACAAAGTCAATCCGGTCTATGTGTCGCCGGGCCATCTAATTGACATGGAAACCGCAATTTCGCTGACATTAACCTGCAACGGGGGTTATCGCATTCCCGAACCGACCCGCCGGGCGCATAATCTGGTGAATGCACTACGGCGGGGCGAACGATTGGCTACTGACTAATTTTCTCAGTAAAAAGCTTAACAGTCCACCGTTAAGCTTTTTGCAAAAACATGGTTTTGAGTACCATCACCGTTTTATCAACCCGGCCTTCTATTTCCTCAAAATCATCTGTGAGATGAATATTCTTTACTAAAGTTCCTCTTTTTAGCGTAGTGGATAAACCTCTTACTTTCAAATCTTTAATCAGTTTTACTGAATCACCTTCGGCGAGGATCGTTCCATTACTATCTTTTACATCCATTCACTTAGCTTCCTTTTTAAATAAAGTACTGGTAACCTGCTGCAAAGGTAAGCAAAAGAGTCAGGCTTGATGGTGGCACACATAAAGCGTCTTCTATTGCCGAAGCTTAGCGAAGAAAGTACAGATTCCAACGCGAATAGGCCAGATGCATTGGCAGACAATTTTTCGAAAAATAAAGACTGGTCTATTGGCAGTAAAAGCGCAAAAGAGTACATTCAACAACTTGATCAATCAACCCGATCTTCTGTGCAGCCCGCCAGTTCCCAGCCCTTTTCGCAACACGTCAGAAATTATACCATTGCGTTTTATCAGACGCAGCGAAACGCCTTTGTTGTTATCATCACACTGCTTATTTCGCTCTATATTCTGACCGTTCCCGACCAGGCGGCCGACATGATCAACGCTGTAATTGACGATGGCGTTTTCCATAGTCTGTTTCAATACATCCTGTTGAGTACATTCCTCTGGAGTTGGATTGTTTACGGCAGTACGCGAATGATTTTGCATATCTCACCGGTTGGGCTTCTAATTAATAAAGAGTCAGACCAATTGTTACGATGGCTGCCCAAACTCGGCGGAATTATTCCGGCCTTGATTCTAGCGTATGCATTCTGGAAACCTGATCGCTGGCAACCGTATTTGCTGCTCTTCGAAAGTGGGCTGATGTTAGTTCAGTTTAGACTGGCAGAAGAGTTTATACCCGTTTTTGCTTTGCCCGTACACTGGCGATTTTCGGACCGTTATACCAATTTAAAACAGGATGTTCGGGGTTTGTGGCGGCATCCACTCGGGCGGCTGGTCATCGAAGCAGGCGTATTGTCGACCTTTTTCTGGCTTTTGCTGTTCAGTCTGCCCGTCGAATGGGAAATTGCCCGCCGATTTCGTCCCACCGCCATTATTATTTTCGGAATCACGATGTACACCTTCTGGGGCAGCCTGTTGGTTTACTTTAACGACTACCGCTATCGCCCGCTCGTGTTGCTCGCGCTGGCATATCTGGTCATAATCAGCGCCTTCAACGACAATACACGTGTTCGGCAAGCTACGGGCGAATCGGTTCCGTTGCTGTCAGAACGGCCAACCGTCGAAGCGCATTTTTCCCAGTGGGTAGCCGCCCGACGGCAGGAAGAGGGCGATACAATTCCGTTGGTGTTGGTCGCGGCTGAGGGCGGGGGCATTCGAGCACTGAACTGGACTGCCGAAACACTCATCCGGCTCGATTCCATCATTCCGGGCTTTAGCCGCCATGTGTATGCGCTCAGTGGCGTATCGGGCGGGGGCGTCGGAACGGTTTTTTATACGGCCTTTCTGCGCGATGTGGCCGAAATAAACCGCAGTGGCCGGTTTGAGCAGTTCAGGAAAGTGATTCGGGATGATTATCTGTCAGCGGTATCATCGACATTACTGTTTCCGGAATCCATTCAACGACTTGTGCCCGTGCCATTTCCTGCCCTTGAACGGGCAAAATGGCTCGAAGATTCCTGGGCTGGCTCGTACCGCAACAACCTCGGCTTACCTACCCTCGACTCGTCGCTGACCCAATTATACCAGACGCCAAATGGCTATAATTACAATCTGCCGTCGCTATTATTGAATGGCACATTGGCAGAATCGGGCCAGAAAATCATTACATCAAATCTAAAACTTGATCCGCATTACTTTAAAAATGTCGTTTCAACCCTGGATGTGGTTGGAACCGATGTGCCGCTCAAAACGGCTGCGTCGTTATGCAGCCGTTTTCCGGTGGTAACCAACGGTGGCTTAATTCAAAAAGATACGCTTTTAGGCAATGGCCGTAAACAGCATTATGGCGGGCATGTAGTTGATGGTGGTTATTTCGACAATTCGGGTGTTGAAACCTGTATTCAATTGTTAAACAACCTTGTTCCCTCAATTCGTCGTTTGGATACGGCCGAACGAGTCACCATAATTCCGTATATTCTGTTTATCCAGAACAGCAATACAATTGGCAATCTACCGCGCAAGCGTTCCATATTGCAGGAAATTCAGATTCCATTGCTGGCTTTTTTCAACGCCTGGGATAACGGTTCCACCACGCGCGACAACATGTTCAACTCGTTTATGGATCGTTTTACCAATCCCAAAACCAACTACCTGACACTACGGCTAGCTTATAACGAGAAATATCCGCTGGGCTGGTTCATGTCCGACAGTGTTGCCCGCAGTATAAGTCAGCAGGCAAAAGATTCAATCAGTCTGAAAAACAAAGAGTTAGTACGATTAAAAAGTGCGTTTAGGCAGATGAAAGTAAAGCGAGTGACAAACTAATAAAGCTGTTTAACATTCTGATTTTATCCTTTAAATCCGTCCAACTAAGTGTGTTTTTGTCATGGCTCCGGCCACCCGGCCCGACAAAAACACGCCATTTGTATATATCATAAACAGCGTCATTACTTAAATCCTGTTGATCATAAAAATCAGCGTTCTAATGTACTTTAGCCTCCTGAACAACTATTTCCTGGCATGAACCTCCGCATCAATGGCCGCATCTGGCTCGAAACAGCCTCTACCAACGGTAATGAACGGTTTATGGGTATTGGTAGGCTGGAGCTGCTTGGCCATATTCAGCACACTGGCTCCATCAATCAGGCCGCTAAGGCGATGAACATGTCGTACAAACGCGCCTGGGAAATGGTCCATTCAATGAACACCCAGGCCGACTCTCCTTTAGTAACAACCCAAACCGGGGGCGAAAAAGGAGGTGGCACAATCATAACAAATGAAGGCGAAAAATACCTTACCTACTACCGTTCCCTACAGGATCGTTTTCAGCGTTTTCTGGCCGATGAACTAGAAAATCTGCCCCATTAGCTCAAATTTCCACTTTTGTGATCGAACGGCAGAGCGTTGTTTCCGGCAAAATATAGCGATTCGTTATATTTGACTGGAAATAACGACTCTATGAAACACATCTTCTATTTATTTTTATTAATTAGTTCAATTGCAAAAGCTTCAGTACTTCCCGATAGCACGATTAAACCGGCGGATTCACTACGCAAAATTCAACTGAGTGAAATCGTCGTTACGGCTTCAAGGGTACCCGAAAGTGTGTTGAAATCGCCAGTAAGTATTGAATTACTCGACGCCCGACAGATTCGCTTATCGGCGCAACCGTCGTACTTCGATGCGATTGAAAACCTCAAAGGTGTTCAATTACTGACTTCCAGTTTAGGATTTAAAGTGTACAACACGCGGGGATTTGCCAATCCGACAAACGTGCGATTTGTACAACTTGTAGACGGTATGGATAATCAGGCCCCGCACATTGGGGCGCCTATCGCAAATGCCCTGGCTCCGTCGGATTTAGATATCCAGCAAGTTGAAATCGTGCCGGGCGCATCTTCGGCACTCTACGGACTGAACGCACTGAATGGTCTGGCGCAGCTTATTACGAAAGATCCGTTTACGTCGCCGGGCTTGAGTATCAGTCAGAAAACGGCCGTAAATCATGTCAATGATCCGCTTGTTTCGGCGAAGGTTTACAGCGAGACCAGCCTGCGTTACGCCAGAACAATTGGTTCACGCTTTGCCGTTAAAATTAATTTTACCTATCAACGTGGCTACGACTGGATTGCCCACGATTTGTCTGACCTGAATCCTAATGCAAACACCTCGCTCGGCTTGACAGGAACCAATAATCCCGGCAGCGATCTGGTCAATAATTATGGCGATGAATCAGCCAATCGCCGGACACTGACCCTTGGCGGCAAAAAATATGTAGTGTCACGTACGGGTTATCTTGAGAATGAAACCACCGATTTAACCCTTAACAATTTACGGGGTGATATCGCTGTTTTCTGGCGTATCCGCCCTACTCTAACCGTTTCTTATCGGTACAAAGCGGCTACGCTCGACAACGTTTATCAACGCACGAATCGCTTCCGGCTCGAAAATTATTTACTCGATCAGCACGGCGTTACGCTTGAGTCACCCTCCGTACACATTCGTGCGTATCGGACACGCGAAAACACGGGCGATTCGTATAACATCCGTTCGATGGCGGAGAATATAGACAAGTCCTTTAAGTCCGACAATCAATGGTTTACCGACTTCTCGAACCAGTTTACAACCAGCACCACAACAGGCCAGTCAGCAGCCGACGCCCTTCATACAGCGCGTACAACGGCTGATGCGGGTCGCCCGCAACCCGGTTCGGCGGTTTTCAATGAACAGGTAGCTAAGCTCCGCGACATTAACAACTGGGATATTGGCGCGGCCCTCCGGGTAAAATCGTGGATGTATCACGCTGAAGGTCAGGTAGAACCAACACGCGTACTCTGGGCCGGTTTCCGGCAGAAAACCGGCATTGATCTATTGGCCGGCCTGGATTTTCGACGTTATGTAGTTTTCCCCGATGGCAATTACTTTATCAATCCCGACAAAACAACTAACAATTTAATATATGGTAAAACAGGCGGTTTTGTGCAGGCATCACGTCAGTTTTTCGACGCCCGGTTAAAACTGAGCGGGTCGCTTCGGGTCGATAAGAACGTTTATTTTGATCCTAAAGTGAATCCTCGAATCTCGGCGGTCTTTTCGCCTACCGACAACCATAATTTTCGGGCGTCATACCAAACTGGCTATCGTTTTCCATCACTGTTTGAAGCTTTCTCCAATGTCAATTCGGGTGGTGTGAAGCGCGTTGGCGGGCTGAAGATCATGTCGCAGGGAATTTTTGAAAATTCGTATCTGCGAACATCTATCGACGCCTTTCAAGCGGCTATAAATACCGATGTCAACACGAATAAGTTAACCACCGATCAGGCCATACAGAAGAACAAAGGGCTGGTGAAACCGAACACTTACACCTACCTGAAACCCGAACAGGTCAATAGCATCGAGGTAGGCTACAAAGGGTTGTTTCTTGCGAAACGACTGTATGTGGACATTGATTTCTACTACAATGTTTACCGTAATTTCATCGCGCAGGTTGAAGCGAATGTTCCCAAAGGCAGCAACCCCGACTCACTGGCTTATTACTTATCTGATCGTAACCAGCAGGATCGTTACCGTCTCTGGACCAATTCCAAAACGACAGTTTACAATTACGGATCAAGTTTGGGCTTACGTTATTCGGCGGGTCAAAACTGGGTTCTTTCGGGCAATGCGTCGCTGGCGAAACTTGACCGTACCGATCAGGGCGACGGCTTGGAGGAATCGTTTAACACACCAAAATGGATATCAAACGTCGGCGTTTCGAATTCGGATATCTGGCAGGGCGTGGGGTTTTCCGTAAATTATAAATACCAAAGTTCATTTCTGTGGCAGTCATCACTGGCAACAGGAATAGTCCCCGACATTAATACGTTCGATGCACAAATCAGCTATGCATTATCAAAACCAAATTTATCGTTTAAACTTGGTGGCACCAATCTCCTGAATCGGCCGTATACAACATTCACGGCAGGACCAAGCGTTAGTGGATTTTACTACGCAACGGTTGTTGTAACGGTATTGTAATACACAGTAAACAGTCAGGTCCTGATTTACCTACTTTGGGTAAATCAGGACCTGACTGTTTTAACTGGAAAATTATTTCTTCGCCATGTACATCACCCGCCAAACTTTCCCTTTCACAGAGTCAGATATGTACAGCGACCCGTCGGGACCTTGCGCCAGACCCACTGGTCGGGCTTTTGCATCGCCGGGGCTGGCTAAATCGAGTTTGCCCGCATTAACATCCGTACCGGGTTTGCCCAGTTCGGCTACACCGGCGAAATTTTCGGCAAATACTTCGTATTTAGCCGATGGCCGACCATCTTTCCCGAACGGGATAAAAGCTACGAAATAGCCACCCTGTTTCATTGGAGCCCGGTTCCAGGAACCGTGAAAGCAGACAAAAGCACCATTCTTATAGCGAGCTGGGAATTGAGTTCCCGTATAAAATAGTAAGTCATTGGGTGCCCAGTGAGCGGGAAATGCCATAATTGGTTTTTCCATACCCGCACAGCGATCTACTTTTGTGCCATCGCCACCATATTCAGGAGCAAGCATTTTTTTGCCCTGATTCTGATCATTGTAACAATAGGGCCAGCCAAAATTGGCACCTTCTTTTACCATCAGAAATTCTTCATTAGGAAGCTCGGCACTGACTTCATCCGTATAGACGCCACCCCAGTTATTCAGGTTATCACGACCGTGTTGAAGGGCATAAAGACTATTGGTAGCCGTGTTCCAGTCAAGAGCAACAGCATTTCGAATGCCGGTAGCATAGCGTTTACCGTCGGCTTTGTGCTGGTTTAGTTTGTTAGCGTCGAACTGCCAGATGCCGCCATATTCTTCCAGAATTGGGCAGGGGTCCATTCCTTTAGAGCCTTTTTGCCGATCTTTTTCCTGGCAGGCATTAGACGGTGCGCCAAAGTTGACGAACAGTTTACCGTCCGGCGATATGGCAAACGACTTACTGGCGTGCTGACGCTGGAGGGTCAGGCCCGCAATAATTGACTCGGCAGGCGACGTTTCCATAACCTTACCATTCGTTAGCTTATACCGATAAACCGACGTGTCTGACGAAGCATAGAGATAGCCATTATAGATGCCCATTCCCGTTCCGGTATTATTACCAAACATCACCGTTTGATCGGCGCGACCGTCGCCATTAGCATCACTCAACTCAACAATACCTTTACCGTCATTGAGCTTTTCTAATTTCACAAACACCGTTCCAACATTATCAACGGCAATATGGCGGGCTTTGCCAAGATTATCAGCGAAAACCAATCCCCGGAATCCATTGGTTAGTTTAATTCCCCCATTGTCGGGGTCGGGTGCTATGGCATTTTTGGTTACGACAGGACGTGACGATGGTGTCGTATGTGTTTTACTAAAGGTTGATTTGCCCGGCAAACCAGCACCTGGCCCGGCAAAGGCCACAGTAGTCACTGCCGTTAGGAAGAATATGATTGCTTTCATGGTTAAAATAGATTGAGTTGAGGGCTAAACGCTACAACACCGGATAAACGGAACGTTCCGGTCAAAAGTTTGTCAATGTAATCGCGAAACTGCTCTGTTGACGTAATTTTGAGAAATACAGTAGAATGCACCTTGAAGCCAAAACGGGATTAGCCTTATATTCCTGGTTTTGACAAAGGTGCCATGAAAAAAAATAGCCAATGACAACTGATTCACTTAGCTGGGCTGACTTTGATAAAGTTGACATCCGAACCGGCACCATCCTAGCGGTCGAAGAGTTTCCACAGGCCCGGAAACCCGCCTACAAACTGACCATCGACTTTGGCGAGTTGGGCACGAAACGTAGCTCGGCCCAACTCACTAAGTTGTATCAGGCAAATGAGTTGATCGGTCGGCAGGTGCTCGCTGTAGTAAACTTCCCGCCTAAACAAATTGCTACGTTCATAAGTGAATGCTTGGTACTCGGCGCGGTATCTGATGATGGCAACGTAACGCTGCTCCAAACTGAACGCCCAACCCAAAACGGCTTACGAATCGCCTAACCAATAACGTTGCCGCTTATACTTAAATAATGACGCTTTCTACGAGAGCGTCATTATTTTTACACCATACAGCCGCCTAATGGCACTTTTCCCGTTGTATCCATATGCGAACTGTTTTACTACTCACTATACTACTGTTTGTTGCTTTAACGACCAAGGCCCAACGCCAACGTGATGACGACACATCACATTACCGCGCTGCGCCCATTCCAGCGCATTTAATGCCAATAGAACGCGCTTATGGGTCATCGTCGTTGGGGAGTGTTTATTTTTATGGCGGCAAAAAACTCTCGTCACCTTATTCGCTGGAGATACCGTTCTACGAACTCAACGACCAGACGGTTAGCCATCATTTTCAGACTTTTCGCACGCTAACCACCTTGAGTCGCCTGACCGCTTTTATACCATTAGCGTATATTCTGCTAAGTACGAACCGTACCGGCGGCACGTACTGGACGATTTACGGAGGGTCAATTGCAGCTTCTCTAACACTGTCTATAATTGGAAACGGTCAGATTAATAAAGCAGTGACCCGCTACAATGCATTACTGAGTCAACCCCGCATGGGTTTATCGCTGGCACCGGTACCACTAACAGGCCAAACGGCTGTGGGACTGGGGATTTCCTACGGTTTCTGAAACCGACACACCGATGAATCAATACGGACATGTCGTTGTTGAAAGCAGACGAACCATTCTGTTTTCTATGAAATGACATTTCCGTTTCGCCCTACGCGTCAACCCGCGATAGAGACTTATTTTCAGAAGCACTTTTCCGACGAAAGCCTGAAGCGCGAAGCCCAACGAGCTGGTGTGTTGTCGGCGCTGTTTCTATTCGCCACGGTCATGCTGGTGCTTTTACAGCCCTTTCTGCACGCCGACAATTTAATGTATCTTCCCAGTCCAACTATGCTCACCATCACGCCTTATTTCGTGGGAATGAGTATCTACGAATTGGGAATGCGCCGGTTATTGAAGCGGCAACTTCAGCGCCATCAGAACTTGCCAACGATATTTAAATTTGGCAATGCTACGTTCGAAATTACATCGATTTCGTTCGTTGCCCTGATCGTATCCCGCCATCTCGACGATTCATTGCTGGTGCTAAATAGCCCGCTGGCCTATATCTATCTGTTTTTTATTATTCTATCCACGCTACGCCTAAACTTCTGGCTATCAGCCTATACAGGTATCATTGCCGGGATTGAATTCATTGCGCTCTATTTTCTGATTACAACGCCGACATTGATAGAGCCTTATCAGGAAATAGACATGTTTGTGCATTTGCCGCTCATGTTTATTACAAAAGGTGGTTTACTGATGATGGCGGGCTTGGCCGCGGGCTATGTATCCCGTCAAATTCGGGACAGCATTAGGGCCACTATCCGGGCTACCGAAACGGAGCAACAGGCCGTTTTACTCTTCGGCCAGCAAGTCTCCCCCGAAATTGCCCATGCGGTGTTGGAACAGAAAGGCAACTACCAGAGTCGCCATATGCGCGTGGCAGTGATGTTTCTGGATATTCGCAATTTCACAAACTACGCCAGCCACCACACACCCGAAGAAGTGATGGATTATCAAAATACGTTTTTCGGGATTATCATTCGCATTGTTGAGCAACATCGTGGCGTTGTCAATCAATTTCTGGGCGACGGGTGCATGATCACATTTGGCGCACCGGTTGAATCTGAAAACCCGGCAGAGGTGGCCGTTGACGCCGGTTTCAGCATTCTTAAAGAACTCCGAAAAGCCGTGACCGCCGAGTTAATGATTCCAACAACAGTGGGTATTGGCATTCATATCGGCGATGCGGTGGTGGGCAATATTGGCACCCAAACACGTCAGCAGTACTCCGTTACGGGCAATGTCGTGATTTTATCGTCGCGCATCGAGCAGCTCAATAAATTCTTCAAAACGCAGTTTCTGGTATCGAGTGACGTGTATAATGCGCTGGCGACCCCACCCGAAAGCGCCCATTCGCTCGGCCCAACGTTTGTAAAAGGTGTCGATCAGGAAATAGAATTGTACCAGCTTTTTTGATAGATATCAGACTGTCAAAAAAGCTGTTTATGATTTTTCACCTGTAGCATGGAGTGGTACTCCGTGCAGCCGTAGGCTAAAATGGAGCGTAAAACAGTTAGCCTACGGCTGCACGGAATACCACTCCATGCCCTACAACGTATAGCCAAACAGATTCACCGCATTATTGGCTCAAAAGAAGAAGCCAACCCGCAGCATAGGAATGCGGTCTTCTCGGGAAATCGCATAAATCAGCGAGATAACGGCCGTATTGTAGGGGGCCAGCCAAATGCCGCCACCATAGCCATGATGCCAGGTTTGTGACTTTTCGCCATTGAGCCAGACGCGCCCAACGTCGTTGAAAGCGACAATACCCGCATACGCCGGGAAGAGATAAGTTCGGATGGTTAGCAGGCGCATCCGCAGATCGAGGTTGTGATAGAAAGCACTTTCCCCGGCGAATCGCGTCCGTCGGAAACCCCGCAGATTGGTTAAGCCGCCAAGTGTACTGGCCTGGAAAAATTCGTAATTATCGCTCAAATTCAGGCTGGTCCCAACGCGGGTAGCTATCGTTAGCAGGGCCGGCAGGCGAATACTGGCATAAAACGAGAGATCGGATTGGAGTTGCGTAAACGACTTCGACTGCGCATTTAAACCTTTGTAAGCCGTCAGCGATGTTCGCCAAAGTAAGCCGCGCGTCGTTAATAGTGCGTTGTTTCGGGTGTCTACCGTGAACCCCGCCTTCAGACCACCATACCAAAACGACTCAAATAACCGCTTCCCATCGGGAATGCTTTGGGCATATTCCTGAATGAATTTGGGCTGATTTTCCTCTAGCTCAACCCGTTCAACGGCAGGGCCATAATAAAATGATGCTTTACCTACCCGATGCTGAATCAGGGCGTTCAGGTTCCAGTTTTCGAACCGGACACGGTAATAATTAACGCCCTGTTCTTTGTTGAAAACAGTTTCGTTGCCCAAACCAAAGAAGTTCTGAACGAAATTCGGCGCTTTGATATCGGCATTAATAACCAGATCGGCCTTGCCCAACAGGTCCGTAAAGGTGCCATCGTAGTGAAAGTTATACGCCTTTGTGGCAAAGGCATGGCTTGCCATAAAGCGATGCTGTTGAGAGAATAATTCTTTTCGAAAACCCTGTGTTCGGTGCAAAACTCCGCCCCCCAAAAACAGGCCATCGTCGGGATTTGCCTGAATGGTAACGAGTGGCATGGTAAGATTGTACCGAAAAGCCTCCCGGTCGTAGGTGTTCACCGCCTTATTATCCGACAGGCGACTGCGGGTTTCCGAGCCACCCATAATCGTCGTGTTTTTGCGCAGATCATATACCCACGTTTTCCGCGAAAGCCCCCGAACAGATGAGCTATCGGTGATGACATCATCGCCTTTACCGCCGATTATCCGCACTAAACTGCCCGCTGGAGCCGTGCCGTGTACCACAAATTTGTCGTCACCTCCCAGCCCATAAAGTCGAATCTCCTGGGTTTCAACGGGATCGAACCGGCGGGTGTAAAGCAGTTGCGTTGACTTATTTTCCTTATTTAGTTTATAAACGACCACGTCCGTTTGGCCGTCGGGTTGCCGGCTCACTTCAAATAATTCATCTTTATCGCTCCCGACCACGTCAACAGCTTTAGCCAGAAATCGGTACTGCTCGTCAGCATAGCGGGTTAAATCGGCGCGTCGCTGGCGGAGCTTGGTGGTTATTGTTTCGGCGGTCAACTGGCGGGAAGGCTCCGGCAACGCGCGCATGGATTCGATGATAGCCTGATCAGTCAATAGTTGTTTGAGCGAGTCGGCCATAGCCAGCCAGTCGGCCCGACTTGGTTCGGTGAGGAAGGAGCGATCGAAAAAACGTGCGTTGGTGTTGAAGCCCGGCACATATCGAATTTTAGAACCAAAGCCCTGTATTTTGGGCATTAGCCAGCGTCGGCTTACAATGCTGGGCAGCACACCTTCATTCACAAAAAAAGCCTGATCGCGGTCGCGCGGAACAGGCTTAAATTGTAATCCCTTACCAGACTTAAAACTGGCCCACCGCCATTGGTCATCATGGCGGTCCCAGTCGCCAATCCACATATCGAAGAGTCGCGCCCGCAGCACCGACCGCTGATCAACTCGGTTATCGTTGTCGTCCTGTAGCTTATCGAGCAGTTTGAGCGTACTGTAGAGTTTGGTCGAATTTCCAAATAAACCTGTCCCTTTATAATTACCGTCGGCTCGTTCTTCAAACAGCATGAGCGTATTACCAAGCGTTCGCTGGTAGTCGTGTAACGTTGTATCATCGGGCGTCACCACCAGGCGTGGATTCGTGTGGTAAATACCAGCCGCTTCGGCCAGAGGAGCCACCGCTAACGCGGCAAACGGGTGCGACGCCGAAATTTGGTCCTGTACAATATCCTTCACAATGCCGCTTTGGAAGGTGGTTGGAATGGCTTTCTCCGGGTATTTTTCGACGGAGCGAATGGCGAATTCGTGTTGATTTCGGTCAATAAGCCGCAACGACAGGGTTTGCATACCGCCCCCGCGTTCGGTTGGCGTCAAACCATCGGCTTGTAAATTCAGTACGGGCACCGTTAGTGACCGGGTCCAGACATCCCGGTAATTGGTGCCAAACCAGAATCGTTTACCACGTCCGGCGGCATAGCGATTACTGGGTACAATTTGCAGGCTATCGACCCGACTCTGGACACGGCCAACCTTGTTTGGCGCAGCTTCAGGGTGGAGCTGAATGACCTGTTGGTAACGTAATTCACCTTCGGGTTTCTGCTCACTCGGTACAAAAAATGAAATGGTTAACTGATCGCCCTTCCCGAAATCCAACCGGGCAAATCCTTTTTGTTCAACAGCGAATAAAGACCCTTTTCCCTTTTTGGCCACCGGCTCATGTTTGGAACCGCTGCCGCTGGTGAGGTAATATAAGCTGTCGTGCCGGATCAGTTGCAGGTTGTGGTCGTGACCGTTGGCGTAAATAAGATTTCGATATTTGTTAAAAACGGCCACCATGCCGTTGCGCATCTCGCGATAAACCGGGTTGGGAAGATCCTGCAAACTCCCGAACACCGACCGATAAATTGGGTAAATGGAGCCAATAACGGGCAGAGGAATATACAATGATTTGTTGAGCGCTGTCAATGGAAACAGGTGGTCTTTAAACGTGTAATGCCCGCCGTGTTCGCCATGACTATACATGGGATGATGACCCGCCACCACAACACGCCGGTGCCGGTTTCGGTACAGAATATCGTCTAACTTCGTCAGGAAATCAGGTAGGTTTTTAGCCCCGCAATCTGATTCTTCGCCCGGTTTAGCCCAGGGGTGCAGCCAGTATTGCGTATCCATCAGGATCAGCGTCAGCGAATCCGACAATTTTATTTCTACAGGACCGGGACAGCCATCAGTTGGGAAAAACACATCATCCCGGCCCATATATTGATGCACAAAAGCCGCCTGATTTTTAATTCGCTGCAAACCCTCTTTCCCACTTTTATCCCAATCGTGATTACCGGGAATAGCAAATATCCGCCCCCCAAAAGCTGTTCGCAAATCGAGTTGCTCGCGTATTCGACGTTCGGCATCGGGCCGGTCGGAGTGGTCAGCATCGGGCATCCCGTGCTGATAGATGTTGTCGCCCAATAAAATGAGTGAACTGTTTGGCCCCGCTTTCTGAAGCTGGGTACGGAGCGTATTAAGTACCGGGTCGTGGCCGTCGGGCAAGGGCGCGCCTGCATCACCAAGTAAAAAAACGCTGTAATTCGTTTGCGCCTGAACATGTATATTGACCCCGGCAAGCCAACTAACAAAGAACAGGCAGGAAAAGAAGTATAAAAATTTCATATAATTAAGAGGAAGATTAGCTAAGTAATCGTGTAGAATTAAACTTGATTATTTAAGTCTGTAACACATTCTATACAGCCAAGAAAAACAAACAAAAGATTGATAATCAATAATCTATAGAGAAATAATCAAAAACTAAACGGCAACGAAATCGGAATTTTATTCGTTAGGTTGTAGCTTACCACAAGTATAGCTAAAACAAATCGCATGATCGCCCAGGAAACCACACTGCTTCATCAAACCCGAATTTATGCGGAATCGTTGCTGAAGCACCTTACGCTCGATTATACGTACCATAACCTGAGTCATACGCAGGCCGTAGTAGCGTTTGCCAATGCGATTGCTGACCACGAAAAACTGTCGGATATTGACCGAGAAACTGTGCTGATTGCGGCCTGGTTACACGACATAGGCTACAAAGAAGGCTGCGATAATCACGAAGCAACCGGGATCGACATGGCGCGGCCATTCCTGGAGAAATTGGGCCTACCTCATAAGCGTGTCGAAGAAATAACTACTTGTATTCAGGCAACCAAAATGCCGCAGAATCCTCAGGGCAAACGGCTATCCGAAGTGCTTTGCGATGCTGATCTGGGGCACCTTTCTACCGATGATTTTCTGGAACACAGCGAAGATCTCCGGCAGGAGCTGAAACATACGGGCACGAAAATAAGCAAGAAGAAATGGCGTAAAAAAACGGCCGATTTTCTGGACAATCACCGGTATTTCACGCATTATGGCCAGACGGTGCTGGGGCCACGGCAGGCCGCTAACCTGGAACTTCTCCGGCAACAACTCGGTGATGATGAGGAGGAAGATGACCCGAAACATGGCAAACACGAAAAAGATAAGCACGAGAAAGAGTCTAAAAAAGAGGCTGTTTCTAAACACATATTGGATGAAGTAATACCCGATACACCCAAGAAAGAACGAAAACCGGAGCGGGGTGTCGAGACGATGTTTCGACTGACATCGTCGAATCATTTTCAATTGAGTTCAATGGCCGATACGAAGGCCAATATCATGATTTCGATCAATACCATTGTGTTGTCATTAATCGTGAGTATTCTGGCCCGAAAACTGGAAGAATGGCCTGCGCTAACCATTCCAACCGTTATGCTGGTTTTAACTTGTCTGATCGCTACAGTGCTGGCGGTACTGGCCACCCGTCCGAATGTAACGAGTGGCTTTTTTAGCCGGGAAGACATTGAAAACAAAACGGCGAATCTGCTCTTCTTTGGCAATTTCTACCGAATGGAATTGTCTGATTACGAATGGGGTATGCGTCGAATGATGGATGATTCCGACTTTTTGTACTCCAGCATGATTCGCGACATTTACTTTCTGGGCAAAGTATTAGGCCGCAAATACAAGCTTCTGCGCTGGTCTTACTCGGTGTTTATGGTTGGGCTTGTCATATCCGTCATGGCCTTTGGTATTGCCACTTACATGAGTCGATAAGCAATTAGTTTATTTGGTCGTAAAGCCAATTTTCAAAATAGTCATTGTCATAAAGTACGCTAAAGAGCGCAGATCATAACGGGTTTGCGCTCTTTTTGTTAGTTTCGCTAATTCAATCAGCGAACTCATGCAAACAAAAGCATTCCTTCCTCTTTTTATTTCATTTTTCCTTCTTTCTCCCCTACTCAACGCACAATCGATCGTAAACCGAGATCCCCAAATTTCGGATCTGGTCAGTCAGATTTCGGCAGATAGTTTGCGGGCACACATTAACGGTCTCGTTAGTTTTGGCACCCGCCATACCCTGAGCGTACCCGCCACGGCAACCGAGCAACCGGCCAAAAAAGGGCTTGGTGCAGCACGCCAATGGATTCTGGGGAAATTCAATCAATATGCCAAACAATCGGGCGGACGGTTGACAGCGACAATTGACACATGGACGCTCCAGCCCGACGGTAAGCGTGTCGATAAACCCGCCAACATGGGCAACGTAATGGCCACGCTCAAAGGCACCGACCCGACCGATACCCGCGTTTTTATCGTGCAGGGACACATGGATAGCCGCGTCACCAATGTCATGAACCGCGAGTCGGACGCGCCGGGCGCCAACGACGATGGCTCGGGAACAGCCGCCGTCATAGAACTTTGCCGGGTAATGAGCAAATCGTCTTTTCCGGCTACGATCATTTTCGTTACGCTGACCGGCGAAGAACAAGGTTTATTAGGAGCCGAACATCTTTCAGAACGCGCCCTGACCGAGAAATGGAACGTAGAGGCTGTGCTGAACAACGATATCATGGGCAGCAATAACAGCAGCGATACCCGCATTATCGACAACACCCGGCTTCGGGTTTTTAGCGAAGGATTGCCCGGTGTTTTGCTTAAAGACACAACGGGTCGTATCGGCCAGATTCGGCAGTTTGGCAATGAAAATGACGGAAAGGCGCGTTCGTTGGCCCGTTATCTGAAAGAAGTTGGTGAGCGTTATGTCGAGAATATGGAAGTGGTTATGGTGTATCGCAACGACCGTTATCTGCGCGGGGGCGATCATACGCCTTATGTACAACGCGGATTCGCGGCTGTTCGCCTGACCGAAATGAACGAGAATTACGAACACCAGCACCAGGATTTGCGGACTCAGGACGGTATCGAATTTGGTGACTATCCCAAGTTTATGGACTTCGAGTATTTGCGCAAAAATACGGCTGTTAATCTGGCGACGCTGGCCAATCTGGCCAAAGCACCCACTATTCCGCAGAAAGTAACGGTCGATGTTCGGAACCTCACCAACGCAACTGTACTCTATTGGCAGGCGCCACAGGCGGGCAAAGTGAAAGGGTATTATGTGCTGATGCGCGAAACGTACTGGCCGTTCTGGCAGAAGAAATTCTTCACCACGAAGCTCGGCATGACCTTGCCCTACTCGAAAGACAACTACTATTTCGCCGTACAGGCGGTTAGTGAAGACGGCAATGAAAGTTTACCCGTATTGCCTGTACCAAACTTGCGGTAAAGTAACGATTTCGATTTGTCTGCCCGCCCCTAAATCCCCTGAAGGGGACTTAGGGGTAGAATGCTCGCCAAACGAATAGCTTTCCATCACCTAAGTGAAACCTCTAAAATCACTTCCCCATGCCCTCTCTTTCCAAGCGACAATTTCTAAAAACCCTCGTTGGCACAGCGGCCTTATCGACGTGGGCTGGAGTGGAAGAGACGCTGGCCAATGTGGCGCATGTACCCGCCACAGCACTGGCACAGCAGGAAGATTTCTGGGCTAAAATACGGGCAGCCTATCCGGTAACGACTGATTTTATCCAGCTCGAAAATGGGTATTACTCACTGGCTGCGCAACCTGTTATGGATGGCTATTTGCAGCATATCCGCGATATAAATACCGTGTCGTCCTATTATATGCGGACACGGCAGTTTGCCGACAAACGGGAATCCAAAACCCAACTGGCCAGGTTGCTGGGATGCTCTCCCGACGAGTTGATTATTACCCGAAACACCACCGAATCGCTGGATACGGTCATTGCCGGTTTGAACTGGAAAACCGGTGATGAAGTCATCATGGCCGAACAGGATTACGGTGCCATG
>CAXVWN010000082.1:0-7666 GCA_964263725.1 Spirosoma sp. | reverse complement strand
GGAATGGAATACCGCGCTCCCGAACGAAGCGCACGGCATTGATTTTCCCTTCGATACCCCGCTCACCAAAGCCGGGAGCCACCAACACCGCATCTAATTGACTCAGGACAGCCGCACAATGGTGCTCGTCGATCAGCGTTTCGGACTGAATCCACTCCACTTCAACTTTACACTCATTCGATGCACCCGCATGAATAAACGACTCAGCAATGGATTTGTACGCGTCGTGCAATTCAACGTATTTACCAACTAAACCTATTTTGACCGTATGACCCGGATTTTTCAACCGACCAAGAAAGGCCTTCCAGGAATCCAGATCGGCATCTTTGTCATTGTACAGATCAAGTACGTAGAGCGCGCGCTGGTCGAGTCGCTCCTTTTGCATCAGCAACGGCACGTCGTAAATCGTCTCGGCGTCGATGGCTTCGATTACTGAACTAACCTGAACGTTACAGAACTGAGCGATTTTTCGGCGAATATCTTGTGGTAAAGGATGTTCGGTACGGCAAGCGATAATATCGGGCTGCACCCCATTTTCGAGGAGCATTCTGACCGAGTGCTGCGTCGGTTTGGTTTTCAATTCGCCCGCCGAGCGTAGATACGGTATCAGCGTCAGGTGAATAACGAGGGTATCTTTTTCGCCGAGTTCAAATTTCAACTGGCGAACGGCCTCCACAAAGGGCAACGACTCGATATCGCCCACGCAACCGCCAATTTCGGTAATGACGATGTCGTATTCGCCTGTTTCGCCCAGCAGTTTGATGTTGCGTTTGATTTCGTCGGTGATGTGCGGCACAACCTGCACGGTTTTTCCGAGGAAATCACCCCGTCGTTCGCGGGTAATGACGTTGTTGTAAATACGCCCTGTGGTGATGTTGTTGGCCTGCGAGGTTGGTCGGTTCAGAAACCGCTCGTAGTGACCGAGGTCGAGGTCTGTTTCGGCCCCATCGTCGGTAACATAGCACTCGCCATGTTCGTACGGATTGAGTGTACCGGGGTCAATATTGATATACGGATCGAATTTCTGGATCGTTACCGTAAGTCCCCGTGCCTGAAGTAGTTTGGCCAATGAAGAGGCAATAATGCCCTTGCCCAGTGATGAAGTTACTCCGCCAGTAACAAATATATATTTCGCGGATTTCGGTCCCGTAGCCGCCATGATTGAAACGTAATTAGGTCGTTACGGGATGTAAAGGTACGCAAAAAAGACGGAATGGGCGAACGGAAAACCGGGAAAGTTGGCTTGTTTTGGGTAATCAGTTGGTCATCAGATGTCTTTTTGTAAAATTTTTACATTGTCACTCATTTTGTGGATCGGTTGTAATTGGCCGTCCTAAATCGTTGTTTAATTGATAAATAAGGTAGATGTTTACACGTCAGGCTACTACTATATGAAATCAGAACTTACCTTTCGATTGGCTACTGAGGCTGATTTGTTACCCATTATCAAGATGCTTTCCGACGATCCTTTAGGCGCATTAAGAGAAAAAGTAGACGCACCTATTTCTCAAAACTATGTAAATGCGTTTAATAGAATCAAAACAGATAACCATCAGGAATTAACTGTTGCCGAAATCAATGGGGAGATCGTCGGCACGTTTCAGTTAACATATATTCAATATTTAACCCATCAGGGAGGGTTACGAGCGCAAATCGAAGCGGTTCGGGTAAATTCTGCCTATCGCGGGCAAGGTATCGGGACCAGAATGTTTACCTATGCTATAGGCAGAGCCAAACAAAAAGGCTGCTACATGCTCCAGTTGACAACGGATAAGAAGCGCCCTAAAGCCATCCAATTCTATGAAACACTGGGTTTTATCGCCACGCACGAAGGCATGAAGCTGAAGTTAGTATAGCGTATAAATCAGCCCGAGTGCGGAATAAACATGATTGATAGACAGACCGGCAACATTATCCTCTCCAATACCCGTCACATAAAAGCGGGGGATGCCTTTGACGTAATCGAACCGCTACATCTTGGCGAGTTTCAGCAGATCAGCGATAGGCAGAACGGCTGGCGATGGTTAACGGCTAAAAACCTACACCTGGAAGAAAATTACTTCATCGTTTCGTTCGGCTTTTATTCCAGCGCGCTGAAACTAATTGATTTGATTGTCTCGAAAGATCGATTCGATTTGACGGCTACCTGGGAAAACTGGTCGGAGGAAGACGAACTGTCCAGCTTAAAAAAAATGCGTAATTGGCTGAAGAAAGAATTAGGACGCGAGGGAGCTTTCGATTGGGGAGACGTGAGTGCCGGTTATGACCGGAAAACCGGCAGCAGTTCAATATCGATACGGTATAAATAACCAGATCCAAGCTATACTAAGCGAACGAC
This sequence comes from Spirosoma sp., assembly GCA_964263725.1. Taxonomy (GTDB): domain Bacteria; phylum Bacteroidota; class Bacteroidia; order Cytophagales; family Spirosomataceae; genus Spirosoma. The sequence continues at coordinate 5,328 of CAXVWN010000082.1, read as the reverse complement.
TGGGTCTGGCATATCAAAAAAGGTGGCCCCGTAAATGAACAGGGCCACCTTTTCGTTGCTATAAACTGGCTATTATTTCCAGGCGTCCAACTCACGTTGTTCGTAAGCCAGCCCGTATTGCTTGAGCACATCGTCAGGAACGCCGTTCCACTGGTTGGGCACGTTACCAACATAGCCAATGTCTTTAATACCCATCTGACTGGTAAAAAAGCCCGTTGCGGTCATATTGCGCATGAAGCTGAAAAACGAAGCGCCCTGCGTCATGTCAGGTTTGGCTTTCGATGGATAAGCAATCTGCTCGACCATGTCGATTTGCTGCGCCTTGGTGCAGAGCACAAATGTTTTTCCGTACCGTTTGGTACAGGTGTTATCGAGCCAGCGAATCCCTCCGCGCATAGGCGTCTGGTTTTTGGGCTGGTCTTTCATCATAAACTCGAGGAACGCCGGTACACCCGCCTGCGAGGCACTCCCCGACCGTTCGTCGGCCGGAATGATAATGTCTGACAGCACCGTTACGGTTTGCAGTTCGTGGGGGGTGAAGAATTTTTCACTGTGTAGTTTAGCGTCGCGCTCGGCTTCAAACTTCTGCCGACCACCCGGAATTTTCAACGGTTTGGGGTCAGGCGGTGCGGGCACAGCAGCTTCAACGGGATTGACGGCCATGCCAAAACCGGCGAACGAGATGGAGAGTGCTTTTAGGGAATCTCTGCGTTTCATAGCTGTAAAAAATTTATCTCTGTATTCTGTTCTTTGTGCCTCTGCGGTTACTTATTTTTTTACCACAGAGGCACAAAGAACAGAACACAAAAGTCAAGGTTTAGATATTTTTTTGTTTTACCTGATCGATCAAATATTCACTCGTACGCATAGAATTGGCCAGAATTGTCCAGGTCACGTTCTTGTCACCCTGCGACGGGAACGGGGCCGCATCGACCACAAACAGGTTTTTCACATCGTGGGCCTGCTGGTATTTATTGAGTACTGACGTTTTTGGGTCGTTACCCATCCGGGCCGTGCCTACCTCGTGGATAATTTGACCCGGAGCCGCTAACCCGTAGCTATTCGCAGCATTCGGTTTGTCGCCCAAGGCAATGCCGCCCATCGAATGAATAATTTCCTCGAAGGTTTCCTGCATGTGTTTCGCCTGCTTTACTTCATAATCAGACCATTTGTAGTTGAAACGCAGTACCGGAATCCCGTATTTGTCCACGACATTCGGGTCAATTTCGCAGTAGTTGCTTTCGAGTGGGACTGGTTCGCCCCGGCCGGCCATACCAACATACGCCCCATAGAACCGACGAAAATCATCTTTCAGTCCCGCGCCATAGCCACCACCCGGCATCATTTTACCATTACGACCAGGAATCATGCCGTTCATGGCTTCGATACCCCAACCTAATCCTTAAGAAGGAATACCCATGCCGCCCCAATATTCGATGTTATACCCACGCGGAAATTCCAGTTTTTTGTTTTCGAGCAACAGGGAGTGAAAACGTGCATACCCCCAACGCCATCTTCATTATAGCGTTTTCGGTCCATCAACGAGGGAATAAACGCCGAACGACTGGCACCCGTTGAGTCGTTGATGTACTTGCCAACAACGTTGCTGGAGTTAGCCAGACCCGTTTGAAAGCGACTCGATTTGGAATTAAGAAGCAAACGGGCTGTTTCGCCCGCGCTGGCCGCCAGTACGACCGACTTTGCCTTTATGGTGATTTCCTGTAAGGTTTGCGTATCGACATAACTCACGCCCGTTGCCAGACCCGTTTGCGGGTCGGTTATGACCTCGCGAACCATGGCCCCGTTAATGAGGGTAACGTTGCCCGTTTGCATGGCAGGTTTAACCAGCACCGACGACGACGAGAAATCGGCATACGCCTGACAACCGCGGCCACACTGACTGCAATAAAAACAGGACCCGCGCTCATTGTTGACGGGCTTGGTCAGGATGGATAGCCGGGATGGAATAACCGGGATGCCAATGCTGCGGGCTCCTTTCCGAATCATCAACTCGTGCAAACGCGGCTTTGGCGCCGGAAGAAAAATACCATCCGGCTCGGAAGCCATATTTTCGGTCGAACCAAAAACACCGATCATCCGGTCAATACGGTCGTAGAAGGGTTTGATGTCGTCGTAGCCGATGGGCCAGTCTTCGCCAACACCCGTCATACTTTTACGCCGGAAATCGTCGGGCGCGAACCGGAGCGAAATCCGTCCCCAGTGATTCGTTCGACCACCCAGCATTCTCGACCGGAACCATTGGAAATCAGACCCTTTCGCATTCGTATACGGCTCGCCTTCAATGTCCCAGCCACCCCAGGCTGCATCGAAATCGCCGAAGGCCCGCGTGGTACCGGCACCCCGACGAGCTGATTCCCAGGGCCATTTCAGTTGGGTAATATATTTGGGGTCGGCTGGGTCAAAATAGCCGCCTGCTTCGAGCAGTACGACTTTGGCACCAGCTTTAGCCAGCATGTAAGCCGCCATACCTCCCCCGGCTCCTGAGCCAACGATAGCAACGTCATACTGGACTGGGGCTTTTCGAATCTGAAATGGATCCATGCAGAAAGTAAATGTTAATTGTTTTAATCTGAAAAGAAACCGAACTGTATTGTAAAAAGCAAATGAAACGGGGAATTACTTCCTGAAACAGAATAAGCACAAGATGGCCATATCTTACCTGTTGTCACCCAATATCAGTCAAATAAATACCAGTCAACTCCGAATGAGAATCCCCGGCGCATTTGCAGAAAGTCGGGAGCAACGTAATAACCGGGGGTTATTATGCCCTGATTGACATGAGTAAGTTTAATGAACAACCGCGTTCGGTTGATGCGCAGATTCGCATACAGGTCGGCCAGCACATAGCCTTCTACCTGCTGGCGATCCTGAAGGTGAAACTGCTGGGTGAGCGGCATATACGCATCGGCAAAGTATTTCGACTTGTAATGCAGATCGACACCGGTCTGAATATACAGCACTTTAGCATACAGAAACTCGTACTGGATGCGGGTGTTGATAAAAATAGGCGGCATTCGTATAACGTCCGGGCCTTCTTTTACGGTATAGTAGGCCTGCCCTGATATCAGAAACTTGCCGAATTGCAGATGATAGCCTAAACCCGGCCGAAGAATGCTAATTGCTTTTTCGGTTTCCTGCCGAACAACCCCATCGGTATTGAAATAGACAAAATTTTCTAAATAATCAAAATCCAAACTCGGTGTAAGCGCCAGTTTTTTGTAGCGAATATTCAGTTTACCGTAGGCATGCCAGTAGTTACGATTCACCAGCGGATTCAACCTGTTGGTGGCATCGGGCCAGACGTAGACCTTACTCTGAAAGCGGCTCTGCAACAGGGTTGGCTCAACTTTAATAAACGAAACTCCGGCGGTCAGCAACTTGCTTTCGTACTGACTCATAACCCGAAAACTACCTTTTTCGCCCCGACCAAACTCGGCTTCAGCGGTCAACCGGGATAAGCTATCGGGGAAATAATACCCTAACCAGCCACCCAGATATGTTTCAATCTGATTGGCGCCATACTCATTAAAATTGGTACGGGAGGTGTTGTACAACGTTGATTGCGTATAATTTCGAACGCGTAAGTAAGCCCGGTAATTAAACGAAGCTCCTTTGTACTGCGAGATACCCTTTATACCAATCTGATTTTCAAGCACTCGAAAATTGGCATGCTGCTCAAGGCGAGACGTATCGCCGAGAATAGCGGGATAAAATCGCCGGACAGCCGTCGCTGTCGTTAATAAGGTATCATTCTGATTCAGGCGCAGGGTATCATCCTGATAAAAATTCTTTTGGACCTGGTAGTCGAATTTGTGATAGAGTTGAAACCCCTTATCGAGAACGTACTGGTGATACGCATGCCAGTTGTTCCGAATTTCCCAGCCGTGTGGCCCGTGTAGCGAGGCACTGCCGCTTCGTAAGCGCGAATCGCCGGTATAATTGAAGTCGATCGGCGTACCGTCGGCGGCCTGTCCCGGCAACACGCCCCCCTGCTCATCCAGACTGTGGTTCATGTTGATGAAGTTGGCCAGCAGGGTGTATTTGTCGTTCTTGGAGCGGTAATTGGTATGCAGCACCAACCCCCAGTTCTGCGCCAGTAATTTATACGGGTCGTTGGTTCCACTCGTGCCAAACTGCTTCTGCGAAGTAAACCGCTGCACATTAAAACCCACATTCCAGCGGGGAGAAATGTTTTGCGACATATCAAAACGCAGAATATTCTGGTTATGACCGCCCAGCGCAATATACATATCGGTATAGGGCGACTTGGTATCAAAATACTTCACGTCCATCGTCTGATACGCATAGGGCGAGAAAACGGTATAACCCGATTGCGCGCCCAACTGCTGGGGAACGGGCACAAAGACCGAGCGCATGGGGGTGCCGAGCGTGCCTAGATCCTGGTACATGTTCTGGTTCCGCTGCACGTAGGTGAACCGATGCACCTCGTCCATGGTCGTATCCAGGGTATAGAGTTTCCGGCGATTATTGAAAATATCGTCTTCCAACACGAAACGCGTTGACTTCGGCCCATAAATTACTTTCGTCGAGTCGTCAATACCGTTACTACTACCCGTCGTTGAGGTTGGCATACTCTGCCGACCACCAAAACCACCAGGCGTACCGGTAGCCCCCGGAAACTGCTGCGCCCAGGTCGTGAGCGATACGCTAAGAATTAAAAGTAAGGCAAGAAAACTCCGCTTCATCAGGTCAAAAGTACGCCAAAACGTCGGACACCCGCCAGTTGATGTGGCTCTGTTAACGATTTTTAAGGCTTGATTGAGTCAAAAATTGGCTAAATGCCTGTTCATATCCGGGCAAAAACGCTATAGTAACCGGTAAATAATAGAATGGCAATGAAGCCCGCTCGTTCGGGCTGAGCAGAGCGTCGAGTTTCACCCAGTCTTTTTCAGTGGTTACTAAAGCAGTTTCGGGGGGCAGATTTACCAGAATAGGGTCGAGGTCGGCGCGGGAATAGGCATGGTGATCGGCAAAGCGGTAATGGTGAATCAGGCGGAACGTTTGCCGGACATACTGCTCCAGTGGATCGGCGTTGGCCAGCCCCGATACCAACACAACTTCCTGTAAATTCGTAAACGCTTGGCGCGTTGCAAATGAAACGGGCTGATCGTAGCGCAGACCAGCAAAAAAAATCGGTATACCGGGCTGCGTATAGGGGCAAATTTTTGCCATAATACGCTGTTGTTCCGTCGCAAATAAATCGTTCGGACACTTCGTAACCACAACAACATCAGCCCGTTTCGCCCCTTTTCGCCGTTCGCGCAGCCGACCCGCCGGAAACGGATA
>CAXVWN010000081.1:0-4218 GCA_964263725.1 Spirosoma sp. | reverse complement strand
CATTTAGATATTGATACCCTGATAATTTCCAATAAAACTATTAGGGTTTTTGGTAAATGTAATTATCAAACTTTTTTGACAAATACTTTATATAATAACACTCCCCTTAGGCCAATATCCAGTGACACTACTGGAGGTTTTGTTACGTTTAAATTGATAAAGTAGAAAGGCTTTGTTTTTTTTGTTTTATAAATTTGTGAGGTAAATTTTATATTTTTTTTATTATTATGTTTACTCAGGGTTTTCTCAAGCTGAGTGCACGACAAACCGATCGCCTATCTGCTTTTTAAACAAGTCAAAAAATCTATCTACACTACCGTTTCAATTTGCCGGAACTGTCGCCGTTGGCTACGGTTTCAACCTCAGCAACGGTGGCCAGGTTTACATCGCCGGGAATCGTGTGTTTCAAGGCCGAAGCAGCCGCACCAAACTCAACGGCCCGTTGTAGATCGTTGAAGGTTAGCAGGCCATAAATTAATCCGGCTATATACGCATCACCCGTGCCGATTCGGTCTGTAATGGGTTGAATATCATACACTCTGGACTTATAAACGGCTTGGCCGTCGAAGAGCTTGGCCGACAACTGGTTATGAGACGCACTAACAGAATTTCGCTTTGTGTCGGTGATGTAGCGAAGATTGGGGAATCGCTTCATCATGGCGCGACCCGCTTCCTGAAAGTTACTGCCAACAACGCCGTAGAGTTCAGAGAAGAGATTTTTGCTACCTAAAATGAGTGTGCACCCTTCGGTCAGGGCGGGCAGAATTTCCTGCGGGGTTCGACCATATTGCCACAAATTGCTACGGTAAACGATATCGCCCGAAACCGGAATGCCGAGCCTGTTCGCGGTTTTTATGCCCGCCAGCAAACAGTCGGCGGCTCCCTGCGAGAGAGCGGGCGTAATGCCGGTCCAGTGAAACCATTGGACTGGTTCTCCGGTTGGCCCCTGTAAAATGGTTTCCCAATCAATATCGTCGGGGCGAATGCGCGAAAATGCCGAATCGACGCGGTCGTATATAATCTGGCTGGCCCGGCTTCCGGCGCCCGTTTCCAGAAAATAAAGGCCCATTCGCCCGTCGCCGTAGCGAATATGTTCTGTACTTACGTCATACTTACGCAGATAACCGGCAGCCGCCCGACCAAGCGCATGGTCGGGAAAGCGGGTAACGTGAGCCGCCTGTAAACCAAATTGCGCCAGCGATACGGCCACATTGGCTTCTGTGCCACCGAAGTGCATGGTTAAGTTGTCTGTTTGGGCAAATCGTCCTACGCCAGGCGGACTTAACCGGAGCATAACTTCACCAAAAGTGATAATTTTCATACGTACACGGGAGAATCTGGTCTATAAGAAACTTGAGGTTAAGGAAATGGATAATGTAAAATTGACAATGAATAACGTAAAATGGGAATATGCTGGTTATTCATTATTCATTTTACATTATCCATTTATGACGCCTTGCTATCGGCAACATAGTCGTTCAGTAACTCCTCCGTTCGTACCGGCTCTAGTTTTGGCAAGACCAAATGGATAATAATCAGGGCTATTAAATAGGAGCAACTTGCAATAATAAACATGGGCAAATAACCAAAGGCCGTTATGATGCGACCCGCCAGCAGCGCCAGTAAAATGCCGCCTACTGCGCCAAACATGCCACCAATACCCGTTACGGACGCAACTGCATTTTTCGGAAATAAGTCCGAAGCGAAGGTATACATATTGGCCGACCATCCCTGGTGGGCGGCTGTTGCCAGTGAAATTAAGGCAATAGCCACGGTCAGGCTGCTGGTTTGGGCAGCAAAGAAAATGGGTACGACGCACAGGGCGCAAATGAGCATCGTTGTTTTTCGAGCTCGATTGGCTGACCAGCCCCAATTCATAAACTGCGTACTGAGCCATCCGAAAAAGACACTGCCTGCATCGGAAACGACGTAAATAATGAGGAAGGGAACGCCGAAACTTTTGAGGTCCAGTTTTTGGTCGAGCGCGTCGTTTGAGTTGAAGAAATCGGGTAGCCACGACATATAAAACCACCAAATTGGGTCGGCCATGAACTTGCCGACGGCAAAGGCCCAGGTTTGTTTGTAGCCCAGCAATCGCCCCCATGATACGTTGATGGGAGCAACTTTCTCGTCGTCACTACGAATGTAAGCCAGCTCATCGGCTGAGAGTTTTGGATTTCGTTCGGGTTTGCTATACAGGAACCACCAGAAAAAAAGCAATCCGAATCCCAGCACGCCCGTTACTAAAAAGGAACTTCGCCAGCCGAATTGCAAAATCAGATAAGGAACGGCGAGGGCTGTCAGGATTATGCCCACATTGGCACCGGCATTGAACAGACCGTTGGCAAAAGAGCGTTCGCGTCGGGGAAACCATTCGGCGATGGTTTTTATTGACGATGGAAAATTGGCCGCTTCGCCTAAACCCAGTAGCGCCCTCGCCCAGCGTAAACCGGCAATGGTGTTGACAAAGGTTGTTAGTACGGCGGCAATACTCCAGACTAAAATTCCCAGCGAGAAGCCCCGTCTGGTGCCAATTCGATCAATGAGCCAGCCAACGAGCAGAAAACCAATGGCATAGGCAAATTTAAAAGCGGCATCAACATCGCCATAAAGTACTTTGAACCGGTCCGTGGCCTCTTTGGTGAGTACAGCATTGGGCGTCATATCGAGCATTTCCTTCCGAAACAGTTCATCTGTCATCGTGAACGACAACACTTGTCGATCCACGTAATTGATGGTCGTCGCCAGAAAGAGCAGCGCAACAATGCGCCAACGAAAGCGGCCGGAAGTAGTGGGCATTTGCAAAACAAATTGGAGTTTTGGGGAGAAAAGGAAGTATAACTGCTTTTTTACCTAAGCTCATGATTCGTAATGAGTAGCAGATTGCTGACCCTACCCATCACGAACAACTACTATTTAAATTATGCTTGAACAAACCTGGCGATGGTTCGGCCCAAATGATCCCGTATCGCTCAATGACGTCCGGCAGGCTGGAGCCACCGGTATTGTAACGGCCCTGCACCACATTCCTAATGGTGAATTATGGTCATTGGAAGAAGTCCTGAGTCGCAAATCGCAAATCGAAACCAAAGGGCTTACGTGGTCGGTGGCCGAAAGTATTCCGGTCCACGAGGGTATAAAAACCCGGTCAGGCGATTATCGGCAATACATCGAAAACTACAAAGAATCCATCGTCAATCTGGCGCAGGCGGGCGTTGATACGGTTTGCTATAACTTCATGCCTGTGCTCGACTGGACGCGCACGGACCTGGATTTTCCTATGCCCGATGGTTCGACAGGCTTGCGTTTCGATGCCACCGAGTTTGCCGCTTTCGAGCTGTTTATTCTCCAAAGGCCGGGCGCTCACTATTTGTATAACGATGAGCAGAAGCGGCAGGCCCGAATTAAACTCGATAGCATGACCGATGCGCAGGTTAAACGCCTGACCCGCACCATCATTGCAGGCTTGCCTGGCTCCGAAGAAAGCTACACTGTCGAACGGTTTCGCGATGCGCTGGATACCTACAAAGACATCAGCGATAGGGAGTTACGGCAAAATTTATATACGTTCCTGCGCGAAATTGTACCCGTGGCTGAGTCAGTTGGGGTTCGGCTGGCCATTCACCCCGACGATCCACCATACCCAATTCTGGGCTTGCCGCGCGTTGTCAGCACCGAAGCCGATGCTCGCGCCTTGCTGGCCGCTGCCGATTCGCCCGCCAACGGGATATGTTTCTGTACCGGTTCGTATGGCGTCCGGGCCGATAATGACCTTGTGGGGATGGCCGAACGATTGGGTCCGAGTATTCACTTTATTCACCTCCGCAGTACGCAACGCGATGCCGATAACAGTTTTCAGGAAGCTAACCACCTCGAAGGCGACGTACCAATGACTGGCGTAATGCGGGCCTTGTTGACGGAGCAGAAAAGGCGCAAAGAAGAGGGCCGAAACGACGCCCGAATGCCTTTTCGGCCTGATCACGGCCACCGAATGCTCGACGATTTGACATCGGGGAAACGAACAATTCCGGGTTATACGGCCATTGGTCGCCTGCGCGGGCTGGCTGAGTTGCGCGGGTTAATGGTGGGATTGTCAGATAATAAGTAGTAAATGATGTTACGTAACATCAGGTATATGTGGTGTCGGGTTTTAGAACCCGACACCACAAAAAATGTAAAATCGTTTAGGCGCTTATTTAATTAAACACCATTAAACAG
>CAXVWN010000080.1:0-7869 GCA_964263725.1 Spirosoma sp. | reverse complement strand
GGCGTCTGGATAAAGTTTTCGGACCTCAACATGAATATAATGCTGAACAGAACTGAGCAGACTAAAGGCTGAATCTGCCCGTTCGACAAAAGGCCGGTAACTTCTGGTAAATGCCACAAACATGTATTGGCCGTAAGACCGCAGCAAATCAGGCACCGGAATTTGAGTCTGCTGGCTCAGCTTGGTAACCAGCGTAAACATTTCAGCATGGTCATACGTACCAATGGCCGTATAGATACCGCCCGAAGGAAGATCGCTTTCTTGAAGTAATTGGTCTACTAATTCATAGCCGAATTTATCTTCGATCATTTCTAAAAATTCCGTAAATACAATTCCTCTCATTGATATATAAAGACGGGATCAAAATAGACTATAAGTGATTTTATAATGCAATGTAGTAACAATTGAGTACTTAAATAAATATAAGCTTAACTAAAAATCACCAAATAGCATTTTTTTTGCCAAAAAACCGGCAAAACGTGCAGTTCATCGAAAAGTGGTGTTCCAAATTATTATTTAAGGACAAGTTTGCAGTAGCAGAACACAAAATTTCGACTACCTACATACTCTATAACTACTTCTGACATGAACTTAAATCTAAGTGATGAAGAGATAATCCGGCAGTACCTCCACTCGAATTTTACGGGCTGTTTCGAGAACCTATACAATCGTTATGTACAAAAAGTATATAAACAGTGTTTTTCAATAACTAAAAATTCGGCGCAAGCCCAGGATTTTACCCACGATATATTTATCCGTATATTTTCTCGTTTAGATAGTTTTCAGGGCCGATCAACCTTTTCGACCTGGTTGTATACCATTTCCTACAACTATTGCCTTGATCAACTCAAGCGAGCTAAACGACTGACAACAACCTATTTATCTGACGAGGCAGAATACTATTATACCACTACGGATGACGCTGAAAAGACGGAGAGCCACCTACAACAACTCTCTCACGTAATGAAAACCATTGCGCCCCAAGAGGCCATGATGTTGAAACTAAAATATCAGGATGGGTTACCCGTGAGTCAAATTGGACAACAACTCAACTTAAAAGAGAGCGCAGTGAAGATGCGATTGAAACGCTCGCGGAACAAAGTTCGGCAGTTATGCGGGGTGCCTATGTTTCAAGGATGAATTAAAAAGGATTTTATTATTTATTAAATCCTGCGCTGGCACGCTCAAAAACAAAAAGGATACTTATCAATACAGCTCATTATCAGGAGCTTTCAGTAGAATTTACAACAAAGCGCATAGCAGGCAAAACCATCGTGTATGCTTTGATGACCTTGCCTGCTATGCGCTTTCCAGTTACTTATCGTCTTTTAAAGTGGCCAGGAAACTGACCACATCCCGGATTTCCCGCTTTGTCAGCAGGTATTTCATTTCGGGCATGCTCGACGGCGAATTAGTCCGTTTGGCAATCTGATCTTTTCGGATGGCGGCATCCGGCAGGTCACCTACTTTCACCATTACCTCCGTATTGGTTTCTCCCTGTAAAATACCATTGACCGCTTTGCCATTTTTGAGTTTAAGGCTTACCGTACCAAATCCCGGCGCCAAGCGGGCACTCGGATTAATCAACGCTTCCAGTAGTTGTTCGCGGGTGAGTCTGCTCGCGACTCCGTTCAGACGTGGCCCGGCATTGCCCCCTAAATCATCGTAGGCATGGCATCGAATACACTGAACCGTTTCGTGGCGGAAGAAAATTCGCCGTCCCAGGTCGGGCTCCCCGCCAATCAGACTTCCTTTGAAAGAGGCCATCAACGCATCTGGCGACAATTTGGCATTGATCGCTTTATGTCGGGCAATCAATTGGGGCGAGTGACTACTCTCTATAGCTTCCCCTAATTCCAACTGAAGTTCGGCAGGCAACGTACCAGCCGCCATTTTCGCTAATAACGGATTAAGAACCTTTTGCGAATTAGCAACGGGTAGTTTTCCCAACGTCAGCAGGGCAGCTTGCTTTTCTTCGGTCGTGCGTGTATTGATAACTTCAGATAGCAGTGTGACCATTCGATCTTTTGCCATATCTGTTTTGCTCAACAGGTCCAACCCGGCAACCCGCACGCTTTTTTCTTTATCGGCCAGGGCTACTTCGATGGCTTTACTTAATTGTTTGTCGCCCAGCGAAGCCAATGCCTGCAACGCAGCAACGCGCACACCAGCTTCCTTGTCATCCGTTAACCGATTGAATAATGGGCCGCCAGCCTCCCCCAAATTAAGTTTACGAATGGCTTTAATGGCGCTCAGTCGAAGGGGTAATTCCGGGTTGGTCAATAGGTTGGTGTACATCCCGGCTGTCTTGCTTTTTAGCATTGCTGGGTCGCGTTCGATAACACCCCGGTAACGCCCATCCACCCGATCCAGCAACGACGGTTTGGCCCACGTACTAAGGGCTTCCATCGATTCAGCCCGCATCGCTACCGGATTGCCTTCTTTCTGGGCATAGTCTATTAGTGTTTGTAGGGCTTCGGGTGTACCGACTCGTAAATTCGCGTTTATGGAGCGTCTGAGCAGGGCTTCGTTGGTAAAGCGCGTGTTTTGCAAGACCTTCCCCAATGCAGGCAGGGCTTCTGGAATTGACAGGTCATCGTTGATGCCGCGAGCCGCTTCGGTGACAATAAACTCATCTTTATCCGCCAGAAAATTAGCGATACCCGGATCATTCATACGTCGGAGAGCCACGACAGCAGCAATCCGCACACCCCGCGACGAATGGCTGGACAAGGCCGTTACAGGATCTGCTTTCCCAATGCGAGCCAGGGCGAGACTACCCGCATGACGGATGTAAGCATCTTCGTCATTATTGGCTTCCAGTAACTGAATAATAGGCTGAATCGCTGGCTCATAGGCCATACGCCCCAAGGCTTCGGCAGCAAAGAACCGTGCCCGGATATTGGCATCTTTCAGTAACGGAATCAGAGCCGCACCCGCTTCTTTGTAGCGAATGTCGCCTAGCCATTTAGCGGCTTGGGCGCGGATTTCGGGGTCGCTATCCTGCAATAATGGCAATAGGAGTTGACCATATTGTTTATCCTGACGGGCCAGTTGAGCGATTCCCCAAATGCCATGAACCCGTGCCAACTGGTTATCGGTTTGTTTGGTCGATGCGGTGAAAATATCGGCCCCTTTTGCGCCCCGCTTTACTAATTCAAACTGGGCTTTCTGGCGAACACGCATGTCTGGATTTTTCAATAAATCGCCCAAACTGGCTTCGGTACGCGGGGCAAATTTTTCGGCCAGCAAGGTTTTAGTTCGCTGACGATCGGCCCATGAAGCACCCGCCTTATCGTCCAGTTTCCAGATACGGCCATAATCTTTAGCATCCCATCCGTTAATCCAATCGGCCACGTACAAGGCACCGTCGGGACCAAAATCAATACCGGTAGCCAGCACGTTGCCGAGAATTTTTTTCTGTTCGCCCAATTCAAACGAGGCTCCTTTGGGTTTTAGTTTGAAGGAGTGAATTCCCGAGCGGGCTGGACTGCCCACAAATTCAGCAATGAAAAAGGTGTTTTTGTAAGCAGGACTTAAGGCCGTGCCCGGATTGTAACGCATCCCCGCTGGACCACTCACAAAGTTGGCAATGGTTGGGGTAATGTAAGCCGCCTGACCATCAAACCGGGGTTTGTACATCTGCTCGTCCATCCAGACCTTGTATGTATTGTTATCCGGATCGCGGTATTTGCCGTACTGCCAGTTGCTCCGCCAACCCGTATCCGAGCCATTGACAATGTAGACCAATCGCTCTTTTTCGCCCGGATGGTCGCCGTCATTATCCTCGCTGATCAGATTGGCGTATTCATCAAATACGAATTCGTGGGTATTGCGAACGCCAGCCGCAAAGACTTCAAAATCGCTGCCATCGGGATTTGATCGAACAATAACGCCACTGTTGGGATAAGCCCATTTCTGACCATCCGGCCCTTTTCCGTTGAAGCCAATGTCGCCAATCTGCCAGTAGATTTTCCCATCCGGTCCCATCTCAATACCCGACATGCCATGACCGCCAAAGCCGACGTGAACGCCGTAGCCGTGCGAAATGGATGTTTTCGTTTCGGCGATGCCATCCCCGTCTTTATCCTGCATCCGCCACAAATCCGGCGCAACGGCCACAAAGAGATCGTCGCCATTGGTTAAAACGCCACCCGCCACATCGGTCACTTCATCGTGAAAATCATCGACGACCAACTGCGACAAATCGGCGACGCCATCGCCGGAAGTGTCTTCAATCCGGTAAACGTTTTCTTTTTCTACCGTCATATCCCGCCAGTCGTGGGAGCCGTCGCCGTTGAGATCTTTCAGCCATTCATTTTTCTTGCTGTTTTCCGGGGCTAAAACCAGGTGCAGAAAAGCCCGTTTATCCTCAATACTTTGCAGGTGATTCGATTCAATTTCCCAATCCTGGTGGCTGCGAATATCAAATTCCGAATTTTTCTGTCGGTTTGTCCGGGTATAATATAAGCGGCCGTTATCGTCAATGTCGATAGCAATCGGATCAGCGACCAGCGAGTCCACGCCCCATACACTCAGGGTAAGCCCGTCCGCTAATTCGGGCGTTACGGTGGCTTCGATGGTTTTAGCTAATTGCGCGGCTTTTTCGGGAGCCATTCGTTTGATTCGGCGGTCTATCGGGTCTTTCTCGTTCTGATAGCCCACTAAACAGAGCATGGGAACCAGCGCCACGAACCAGATCACTTTTTTATTGATTGATAAAAGTCCCTTACCTTTTTTCATTCTAAGCATCGGTTAGCAAGTCAATTGTAGAAAGTAGTAGGAATGAAATTGTTTATTCTGAAAGCCGGTTTTTGCCGGGCGCTACTTGATTTTGAGGAATATGTTTTCACCAGGCCAGTTTTGTGCCTGCAATCTGATTGGTACACATCTTCAGGCGACGAATCATGTATGCTGGCAATTAACCGCCGATAACCTGACGACGGACAAGGTGTCTGATTGGCTCGTTTGCCTGGACGAGCTAGGCTTTTCGGATGAAATCTTAAACTCAATTGATAGCATGCGGGACTAAAGCGAGTTACGCGTATATTCGGTTTTTATACTGAAGTCCTTATAACGATGTCTCCGCTCACCCGTCGGCAACATATTATCCTGCTTCTGGTCATTGTGCCAGTTGCCGCCTTAGTGGCCTCGCATGTTGTTTTTCGCCAGGTATTTCCCGGTCAGGCAGGCTATTATTTTCCGTGGGCTTATTTTCTAACGGTTGCCACCGTCATGCTTTCCTGCTGGGAGGTCAATTTATTGATTTTCCGATGGTTGGACAGCCTGTTGCCGTTCGGGATGCATCCTGTTCGACGGCTGATCGCTCAGATTCTGGTTGGTGGCTGCGCGACATTACTAACGTTTGCCCTGGTTTTCCCACTGGCTCAACGGGTATATACAGGCCATTGGCCGCCCACAGCCACCGTAATTAAAGGCATCGCGGTTTGTGTTACGCTGGCTTCGCTCCTCAACGGTGGATATTCGGGACTGTATTTATTGCAAGCGTTTTTTGCTGAACGACAAAAGGTCAAACCGGATTTTGTCCCGTCTGATTTCCAATCACCTTACGACGACAAACCCCACCTTGCTTCCTCAACATTGATAGCGGTGGATGTAAGTACGGGTCAGCTCCGGTTACCCGCCGATGAGATTGCTTATTTCTATTCGGCAGGCGGATTGATTTTGTTGATAAAACGGGATGGTCAGCAACTAACCACGCGCTATTCTTCGTTCACTCCGCTGATTGACAGTTTGGACAAGCACCTCTTTTTTCAACTCAGTCGCCAATTTGTCGTGAGTCTGGGCGCGGTTCGAGCCGTTCAGGACGATGTAAATCGCAAGCTTATTGTTACGCTGGTACCGGCGCTGCACAAGCAGGAAGCTAATCAGGAAGTCGTTGTCAGCCGGTATCGCAGCCTCGAACTCAAGAAATGGCTACAGGTTTCATCGGCCAACTGACCATTCATCCTTTATTCCCGTACCACTCATTTACACAGCCGTCAGGAATCCTTTTTCAGTCGAATAGACTCGTTTCCTTTGTATCAGCAGGCAACAAGGTCTGCGTTCATGAAACAGTTTATGAAACCCGCTTTAATTCACCTCTTCACGCCTACAGCGCTTTGGCTGGATGCATTTTTCGTAGTCACAACGCTACTGACTTTGGGGTTGCTTTATAGAGCCGCCCGTCAGGTATCAGCCTCAGGAGCCGTGCGAGTGCTGATTATAAGTCTGGTCTGGTTAACGGCGTTGTTTGTACTGGCCCAACAACATTTCTTTCAACAGCTCGATGCGACTCCCCCGCATTTTTTACTGGTTATGGGAGTGCCTTTATTAATCATAATAGGTTTACTTGTTACCACTAAAGGCCGTTCTTGGAACGGTCAGTTACCGCTGTCGGATTTAACAATTCTGAATACGGTACGCGTACCCGTTGAGTTGTCGCTGTATAGTCTTTTTGTCTATCAACAAGTCCCTCAATTAATGACGTTTGAAGGTGGCAACTATGATATATTGGCCGGTTTGACAGCGCCAATCATTGCTTTTTACGCGTTCAGGCAGAAATCATTGGCACCAAAGTGGCTGTTAATCTGGAACTTAATCGCGTTGGGTTCATTGGCTAATATCGTTGTTCACGCCGTTTTATCAGCGCCCTTGCCCTTTCAACAAATGGCTTTTGATCAGCCAAACGTCGCCATATTGAAAGCACCCTACATCTGGTTGCCCGGCTTCATTGTTCCGGTGGTGCTGTTTGGGCATATCGTGTCCATTCGTCGGTTAGTGCAATCGGTATTTCGTAGTTCGTCTATGCCGATTATGCCTTAAACCGGTGAGAAATAAAGGACACGCCTACCCCAATTGCAGCAACGCAACCGGTAACTGATTCAAAACGGTTTGCACCGAAATACCGCGACTAGCATCGCCCGTTGTTCCTAGCAGGCAATTCGTCCACGATGTCGGGGTAGTTGTTGGTAATACAATATGGGTATCTTTCCAGTCGAGCGACAGCACATCGCGATTCTGCTGCCGACAAAGCTGAGCCGAATGTAGCGGCACAATCACTACGTAAAATACGTTTTCATACTGCCGCATGAAGGCCAGTACATGGTCACGATAAGTTCCTTCGACTGGCAAGGATATGTACGCTCCCTCGGCAAATAATGCCGCGTTTTTTTGCCGCTCGCGAAGTAATATATGCGTAAGCCAGAACTTAATGCGACCATCAAAACGATGTTTCCAAAGCTCTGCCCAAATACTCGGGATAGACTCGTTTAGTTGCTGACGGGAAACCAGATCAGTTAACCACTGCTGTCGCTGAGCAAAGTCAACGGGCCGTCGATTGTCGGGATCGACCAGATTAAAGTCCCAGCCTTCCCCACCCTGATACACATCGGGAACGCCGGGACACGTAAATTTCAGCATCACCTGCGCCAATGAATTGACAATCCCAAAATCAGCTATTTCCTGATGAAACGCCTGAAATCGCGTCCAGAATTTTCCCCTCTTATTCAGCAACTTACTCGTAAACACCTGAACGGCTTTGTGGTAAGGTTTGTCGATTTCCCAATCAGTTGTATGCCGTTTGGCCTCCTGTAACGCTTTTTCCAGATAACTCTCAAAGCGTTCGGTGAAGTCATCATCGGCTTCGCCGGGCATTGGATAGGTGCCAAGCAGGTTCTGGTAAATGAAATATTCGTCGTTGCTGTCGGGCGCATCCTCATGTTTGATGTCGGCATTTAGTCCTTGCCAATGCCGAACTTCAGTTAGCCATTCGTCGGATAGAGCTGTCATCACATTGAGCCGGGCACGCACATCTTCACCCCGTTTAGTGTCGTGGGTAGCGGTTGTATTTTGGGCTAGCGGCCAGTG
>CAXVWN010000079.1:0-2977 GCA_964263725.1 Spirosoma sp. | reverse complement strand
AATAACGGATTGGTAGCCGTTGATAAACTGCCAATACCCGCCGATACTTGCTTGAGTGCCAGCACGAATGCGCCGAGATAGATGGTCGTATTGAGGAGTGCAAAAATGGCTAGCTGCCGCCATTCGGTGCGGGTTGGCCAGGCATTTTTCTGGCGTTGAATGCCGTAAGCAAACAGGAGCATTCCGCCCCCGGCTATGAAAAACCGAACATTAGCCAGAATAAGCGGATGAACGGACTGAACACCAAACTTAGTAGCCACAGAGGCCGACGCCCAGAGGGCCGCAAAAAGAAAACCGGGGAGAAGTTGTTTCATTGGAGCCCGGCTTAATCGAAAAATTCAGATGGTAGACTTTTAATGGCTTTTATTGAGCGCATCAGCATTGTGTAATGACTGTCTCGTGATAAAAGCTTTTTTAATAGCAATTCCTTTTCTAATTCTTCACGTTCGTCATTCATCTTTTGAGCATTGTGCCATTCGGCCACAGCATTGACGATTTCATGGTGCTTATCTTTAACTGCTGGCTTCAAATCTTTGTAAATGTGGCTGAGCCAAGCGGCTGTATTAACTGCTTTTTGATTAGCCGGGTTTCTGGGTTTAAATAAAGTATTGCCACCAAATTCGACAACATAAATAATCTCCCGTTCAACATCATCACTCGGATTACAAGGATCAAGATAACCACCTACCGGCGTAGTTTTTGGTCTCTTCTTATTGGCTTTTTGATCAAGTGCGTATAGGTTAGTCCACTCATAAATCAAATCGGGGCGCTCCGTTTGTGTCGCAAAATGGTCAATTTCCATTTCGTTCGGACTGTCGAATACTTTCTCTGTTAGATAGCATTTACCCTTAAAAACCTGGTATAATGCGTCAATTACGTCTGGACTCCGATGCGATTTCCCAATAGCTAACGAAGGTGGAGCGGGCTGATCCCGAACTACATTAATCATTGGTGGGCAGTCTGTTGAGCTTTTTGTTGGGCGATTAGTAACTCTAACTCAACTTTAAGAGTCGGAGAAAGATACTCGCTGTTCTCATCGTAAATCTTCTGCAAAGCGTTCTTCATTTCGTCTGGTTTATCACCAAGCGCATTCAGCACATTATTGACCTGATTGATGATACGATCGGCTGTTTCAGAATACTCGTTATTCAGCCCGAAGTGCGATATCATCAAATCTGAGTAACTCCGCCCTGCTGTCTCTTCACTTATACGGCTTTCTTTTGTCGTTAGGTCAAAAATCGTAGCCTGTTTGATACTGGCAATAACAGCCGGTGAGTGTGTAGCGGCAATAAACTGGATATTTGGAAACAGACTAGTGAGTAAGGGCAACACCTGTTCCTGCAACTGCAAATGAAGATGGGTTTCTGGTTCATCAATCAGGACAACTCCACACGGATTATAACTAAAATCACCAACTTGTTTACGAATTAAGTCAACCCGCGTGAACAAGTCCATCAGGATACTGAGTACAGCGGAAAACCCCTCAGAAAGCGTATCGAAAGTCAGCCTGCGACCATCTGAAAGTGTGAGGTAGAACTCATAATTACTTCTAACAAATTCAATCTGCATTGAACTATCATCAAACATTTTGCGAAGAGTGCCTTCTAAATCTTTAAAGAACTGATCAACTTGCTCAATCTTTACAACTTGACGTTCAATCTGACTGAAAGCTTGTTCAACTTTTTGATTGACTAAGTATTGCTTGAATTTACGAATGAAAAAATCGGTTGAGTCTGGTGCATTTAATTTCTCGGTAAACTCAGTCTCTTTTGAAGGAGCTTCAACTTTAGAAACCTCGCTGTTACGTTTTGCCGAGAAATAGGAATATATTTTATCTCTATATAGATGCAAGCTAAAAACCTCTTGAGGACTCATTGGCCTATTTCCTCTATCTCCATTATTAATTTCATGTAAAATTGAAAATGAGATTGCAACCTGAGGTATGATTTGATTATGTGAAGGTGTTTGTTCGTTTACCTTGACACTATCTTTCGCAAAATTTACTCCCTTCACAGAGATCCTAGGCAAAGTATCTATTTTTAGAAAAAAGTGCCGGTGAATTGCTTTCAATATCGTGCTCTTTCCTGACCCATTCTTACCCGTCAAAATAAGGTGGCTGAACGGTTTATAATCGTGTAGCTCAATATTAAAATCTTTGTACGCGTAACAGTCGTTCACGTACAAGGATTTTATATAGGGAAACTCTTCCGGCGTAATCATAAGGAGAGGCTTTTCACAAACTGGCGTTCACAAAGTTAACCATTGCCATTAAAACCCAATCTTACCTTTCCGGCTGTTTGGCTTCTGCTCGTTTGCCCAGTCGCGCATTTCGGTAAGCTCTTTCTCGAAACCGCCCGATAAAATTGGGAAGCGGCACCACGAACGCGGATCGAGGTTATGGTCATCGAGGTGAAACGAGGGCGCGTAACGCTCACGCTTCCACTGGTTTCGACTCCATAGTTTGAAAAATCGCTCAACCCAAACCAGCAACTTTTCACGGTCGTGAACCGGGCCACCGTTGTGTCCGGCGTAACGCACTTCAACCAGTTTAAGCACGTCGACTGGCGGTTGTTTATCGCGGATGGCAGCTTCTTCAATCGAGTTCAATACATCGTAAGGCATCAGATCGTCTTCGTCGGTCTGCTTTTTATCCTGGGGCCGAAGTTCAGCAGTGGGTTGCAGGTTGTTAACGGCACGTAATCCGCTTACTTTAATCAACTCGTCAGACGCCGTTGGATCAGCAACGGAACCGGTACGGTCGGCCGGAGTCGATTCGTTTTTAACATTTACTCCAACCGTTTCGAGCCACCGCAACCATCCTCGCAGAAAGTGCTTGTCAATGCCCGTTATAGGCGAAATACTGCCCGCTGTGTCGCCATCCATCGTGGCGTAACCAACAGCGGCTTCGGAGCGGTTCGAGGTTGTGAGCAGCAACGCATTGTTGATGTTGGCCAGCATCCAGATACTTGGTGCCCGC
>CAXVWN010000078.1:0-15145 GCA_964263725.1 Spirosoma sp. | reverse complement strand
TCCTACCCCGATTCCGAGCAGTCGGTGAATACGGTCAAACGGCAGGAGGCCGTTACCCGGCAAGGCCCCGATAATCTGGACACCCACGTTTGGTGGGATAAACAGTAAGTTATTTCTTTCTATTCCACATAAACAAGCCCGACCGTAAATGGTCGGGCTTGTTGTCTTTTAACTTGGCGTCGCGTAGCATCGCAAAGTGATTTGATCGGTTTTACGCTATCGCTCAAATAGTACATCGGCAAAATAACTTTTGCAATCGGTGAACCAACCCGCCATAGAAAAGCCCGTTTGTTGAGCCAGTTGCTCGATCTGATTCCGGGAGAATTTGCGTGAAATTTCCGTATGAATAATCTCACCGTACTGGAATGGCACATTCATATTTAATACGTTGATCGCCACCGTTTGCGCTTTCTGGCTGACTAAATACGAACGGGCTTCGCCATTTTCCGGATTATATGTTTCGTAATGATCAAAAGCTGAAAGATCGAAATTAGCGTCGAGTTCGCGATTAAGTCGCCGAAGGAGGTTCAGGTTGAAGGCCCGCGTAAGTCCTTGCCGGTCATTGTAAGCCGTATGAATGACAGCCGGGTGCTTTTGCAGATCGAAACCAGTTAGCACTAAATCACCAGGTTGAAGCCGGTTGTAGAGTTGCTGGTAGAAAATGACTGCTTCATCGGGCGTAAAGTTGCCAATGTTCGAACCCAGAAAAAGGACAACCTTGCGTGGGTTCGCATTACGACTGTTGCTTTCACTGGAAAGAAGCTCAAGGGCGCTAAAATAATCGTCATGACGCGGATTAAGCTGCAAGTCAGGCCATTGCTTACGCACGTCGATTACTAAACCCTCAAGCGCGTCGGCCGAAATATCAACTGGAGCATACGTGAAATCAGCCTTTTCGCTGGTAAAAAACCCGAGTAAAATTTTCGTTTTCAGGCCGTCACCCGCGCCTAATTCTACCAGTTCGAACGGGCGATTATCGGGGGTAAACTGCCGAAGTAGAGCGGCTTTTTGCGTATCCAGAATTTCATACTCTGACCGGGTCAGATAATAATCTGGCGAGTGCATGATCTCCGCAAAAATTCGACTGCCTTCCGCATCATAGAAAAATCGCGATGACAGGCTCTTGGGCGTTTTTTGCAAACCCGTTCGTACTTCTTCAACCAATGCCGGATCAACGTCACTACTAACCGCTAGTGAGTCCGAAGTTATTGATTCACTAACCGTATTCCGGTAAACTGCCATTGTTTGTCTGGTTGAAAAAAGTTGCGGTAAGTTAGGCGAGAATGGCCTTCGGGCGTAGCCACTGAGGCTCCGCGCAGAACCATTTGTCCGCTCATGAATTTACCATTGTATTCGCCCACCGCCCCTTCGGCGGTTATAAAGCCAGGATAAGGTAAATAGGCCGAGCTTGTCCACTCCCAGCGAGATCCCCAATTAAGTTTTTGACCGATGCCAACTAAACCCACGGCGGCCGAATCCACGGCGGCAACTTCCCATTCGAATTCGGTGGGCAAGCGCTGCTCTTTCCAGCGGGCGTAGGCATCGGCTTCGTAGTGACTAACATGGCAAACCGGTGCATCTAAATCAACAAGTTTAAGTCCGTCAAATGTGTAATGCCACCATTCACCATCAATCTGGTGCCAGTATAAAGGAGCCTTAATACCATGAGATTTCACCCATGTCCAGCCATCAGAAAGCCAATGTCGAAAGTTTTGATAGCCGCCCGCTTCAACGAATGCCAAATACTCTTCATTCGTAACCAGATTACCAGCCAGCGTCGTTTTGTTCAGATACACTTTATGGGCACCTACTTCATTATCGAAGTAGAATGAGCCATTACGATGAACGCCGGTAGCCTGATAACCAACCGTATAAATTCCTTCATTAATTACCAAAGGATGTCCAGGCAATTGGGATTGATGCTCGTTAACTGGCATGTCAATGGCGGGCAACAAAGGATTATGCCCCAGAATGTATTTGATATCGGTAATGAGCAATTCCTGGTGTTGTTGCTCATGATTCAAGCCGAGTTCAATCAACGCGTAAAGTTCGGGAGACAAATCCGCTGTGTCTAGAAACCGGCTCATCTGCTCGTCTACATAAGCGCGATAGGCATACACGCCCGCTACCGTTGGGCGGCTGAGATTACCCCGATCGGTACGCAAGACGCGCTTCCCAACGGTCTCGTAATAACTGTTGAAAACGAAACTAAAATCTTCGTGAAAAATACGGTAATGGGCCACATTGGGCATCAGCACAAATGTTTCCCAAAACCAGGTTGTGTGTCCCAAATGCCATTTTGGCGGGCTGACATCGGCAATAGGCTGCACAACATAATCCTCGGTTTCGAGACCGCGGCATATGGCTTCGGAATGCAACCGCACGCGATAATACTGTTCGGTAAGCGTATGTTCGGCAATCATTCAGTATCTGTCGTTAAAATCATCTAAAGTCTATAGACAACTCTGCTAGTAAAAACGCAAAACGACAGTTCTTGTTCAATAACTTACCATCTGTTCATCGGCATAACACCAAAGCCACCGTTCGCCCGGTTCAGACGAGATCACAACGGGGTGCTCACTTGCCTGGAAATGCCTGGTTGCGTGCTGGTTAGGCGACGAATCACAGCAGAGCGTTGTGCCACAAGTCTGGCAAGTGCGCAGATGCACCCATGAGCTTCCGGTCTTGATGCATTCTTCACAAACGTATTCTTTGGCCGTGCGAATTTCCGTTAATGCGGCCAGATGAGAACAGATAGGTTTCTTGGACATTGTGTTGTATAGGGGGCTATTACATAGAGATTCACAAAGTAAAATAGAGACGCACAAAGCCCGCAGTGTATCTCGTCTTTTCTTCTCGAATCTCTGCCTAATACCCTGTTTGTTTAGTTTTCCGCTAAATATTTATGAACAAAACTCACCGCCATGGCGCCTTCGCCAACGGCTGATGCCACCCGATTCATGGCTCCCGCCCGAACGTCGCCAGCGGCAAAAATGCCCGGACTGCACGTTTCCAGGGAAAACGGCTCCCGATTATATTTCCAAACTTGTTTGAAGTCGGCGTATTTCCCTAAATCACGGCCAGTAGCAATAAATCCTTTTGTATCCTTGATAATGTCCATTTCGATCCAGTCTGTGTAGGGCTTGGTTCCGATGAAAACGAACAGGCCAGCCGCCTTTACGGTGCGCCGTTCTTTCGTGTTCATATCTTCCAGTACCAAACATTCCAGCAGCTCATTCCCTAATCCCTCCACGACCTCCGTACAACCCAAAACCTTGATATTCGGGGTGTTCGTAATCTGGTCGATCAGGTACTGAGACATGGTTGAGGATAGATCGGTTCGACGTACGCAAATGCACACCTCCGAGGCCGTTCGCGACAGATACATAGCGCCCTGCCCGGCCGAATTTCCCCCACCGACAATATACACCGGTCGCCCTTTGAAGGCATACGCTTCGGTTGTGGCGGCTCCGTAATAAACACCGGCTCCTGTGTATTTGTCCAGGCTTTCGTTTTCGAGTTTATGGTATGCAACGCCCGTGCTTAATACGATTGCCCGCGCCACCACCTCGCTGCCATCGGCCATGCTAATGTGCTTATACTGGCCCTGCGACTTTATGGAAATCACCTCTTCCGGGGCCAGAAACTCCACGCCAAACCGTTGAGCCTGCGTGATGGCCCGTCGGGTCAAATCGGCTCCACTCAGACCGTTAGGAAAGCCGAGGTAGTTTTCGATGCGTGAACTCGTTCCGGCTTGTCCACCGGGCGCACGTTTGTCAACCAAAATCGTTTTGAGGCCTTCCGAGCCACCATATACAGCCGCGGCTAGCCCGGCCGGTCCCGCCCCAATAATCGCCAGATCATATAGATCCTGAGTCGCTTTAGGTTGCAAACCTAGCTTTTCGCCTACGTCGCCAATAGTTGGCTGCGTTAATACAGTACCATCGCCGAGGACGATAACCGGCAAAGAACTTCGTTCAACACCGTGCAAATCAAGCAGTTCCTGCGCTTGAGGATCACTCTCGATATCGAGCCACAAGTACGGAAATAAGTTACCCGCCAGAAAATCCTTTAACTCGTGCGAACGGGGCGAAAACTGATAACCGATCAATTTCAGTCCTTCGTAGGCTGGTCGATAATCTGACTGCCAGTCGCTTAGCAGGTCGTCGAGTACCGGATACAGTTTTTCTTCGGGTGGGTCCCAGGGTTTGGCAATGTAGTAATCCAGTTGCACTTCGTTGATCGCCCGAACAGCGGCATCAATATCAGAATAAGCGGTCAGCAACGCCCGTTTCGCATTCGGGAATATTTTTCGAGCCTGCGTCAAAAACTCCACCCCGTTCATGGTGGGCATTCGCTGGTCAGACAGGAACAAGGCCACCTCCTCCCCTTTTTTCTTTAATTCGGGTAGCGTATCGAGCGCTTCCTGAGCCGAACTGGTGCAAAGAATACGGTATTTTTTACGGTATTGCTGTCGCAAATCATGTTGAATTGCCTGCAACACCTGAGGATCGTCGTCAATAGAAAAAATGATCGGAAGTTTCATGGTATTTTAAAGAGCGAAAGAATGAATGAGCGAAAGGGTGAATGAGCAAAAGAGCAAAGCAAGCGTTATAAACCCGCTCTTTCACTCATTCACCTTTCATTCTTTCACTCTTTAAATTATTCAGTTGGTAAACATACGCTAAACTCGGTATGGCCCGACACGGAGTTCACCTTAATAGAGCCATTGTGATGCTCAACAATGCCGTTTACAATGTCGAGGCCGAGGCCCGTACCTTTACCTATTCCTTTGGTTGTAAAAAACGGCTCGAATATTTTATCCCGAATATCTTCCGGAATACCCGCTCCATTGTCAATGATTTTGGTTAACACAAACTCCCTGTCGCGTTGGCTGATGATCTCGATTTTGCCGCCGTCGGGCAAGGCGTCGATAGCGTTGTCGATCAGGTTTGTCCAGACTTGGTTTAATTCACCCGGCCAGCCACAAACGGTGGGTAAATCGTCAGGAATAGTCAACGTTAAATCAATATGTTTGCTCTTTATTTTATGGTTTAGCAACGTAATCGTGCTACGAATACCTTCGGCGAGCAGCACTTGTTCTTTGCCCCCACCCCGGTCCATATGCGTGTAATTCTTGATCGAGCCAATCAGCGACGAAATTCGTTTTGAGGCCTCACTAATATCAGAAACCAGCTTTTCGGTCACTAGATTATTTACAATCCAGTTGGTTACACCAGCCAGATTTTCATCGCCAATTTTTTCCAGAAGCCAATCTAAATCTTCGGTAGTGAAACCGTATTCAACCAGTGGCCCGGCCAGATCCATACTGTCGTCAATGCCATTATCGTCGAGCCAATCGGTTAACTCATCCTCAAGGCTGGTCCGTTCGAGTAACGTCAGTTTTTGCGTTTCACCCGACGACTGCTGGTCCATTTTCTTGAAAAATACGGCTTTCACACAATCAACCTGATCGTCGGCTAAGTGGAGACTCATTACCGTTTTGAAGGCTTCGGGCGTAGCGCGCAAATGCGTACTAAGTGTATCGACTGAGCGCACAACAGCCGCTACCGGGTTGTTCAGTTCGTGGGCCAGCCCCGCCGATAGTCGACCCAGTGACGCTAATTTATCGGTTTGCTGGGCCTGTTTCGTGAAATAGCGAACCCGACTCGTCATTTGCTGAACCAGAGCCGCCGTCAGTTCATAACAATTTTGTATTAGCCCCACCAGTTGATCGCGATGAAGTCGAAGCATTGTTACCTGCGTGTGGGCCACAAATCGGCTAGGAACGCTTGTCATCCGCGAAAACGGTAACACACCCATAATTGAGTGGGGGCCATACATAAACAACTCGTCGCCCGGACTACTAGTCCCATTGTCAATACGAACACGGCCATCCAGCAACAATAGTAGATGATCCGCCAGCTCATTAGGTTTATATAATACAGTCTCCTGTTGATAAGTTACCTCTTCGGCCCTGCCGATGAGCCACTGAAGTTGTTCGTCCGGAACATTCACAAAATCCGGAAATTGACGTAGAGATTCTAAAAGATTCATATTGACAGGAAGCGGGAGGCCGATCGTTATCTTAGTCGTATATTGGAACTTCTACCCGGCGGCCAGGTTTAGTGTCTGGCCGGAACAATATAGCAAAAGTTGCAGTCAAACGGGTAACCAATTATGGTTCCGATTGGTTACAGCCTTGCTTAAGAACTACCTATCCAATGCGTTTTACTCTATTTCTGCTTTGTTTATTCGCGTTTGCTTTTCGACCAGATAAGCCAGCCTACCGGCTTTACACGCCGAAACTAAAGTCCACTACATACGCGAAATTACTCCATCAGGCCACCGAGGCCGATGTTGTTTTATTTGGCGAATTACACAATAATCCGATCTGTCACTGGCTTGAATTTCAGCTAACAAAGGACTTGCAGGAAGCAAAAAAAGGGAATCTTGTACTCGGTGCCGAAATGTTTGAGGCCGACAATCAAACGGCCCTCAACGACTATGTGCAGGGCCGAACGACCAGCAAAGAACTGGCCACGCAAGCCCGGCTATGGCCCAACTTCGATACCGATTATAAACCCATTGCCGATTTCGCCCGCGAGCAGCACATTCCATTTATTGCTACGAATGTACCGCGCCGATATGCCCGCCAGGTATCACGTCAGGGATTAGCATCCCTCGACACACTATCGGCCGACACTAAACGTCAGATGGCTCCCTTGCCCATAACCGTTGATTTGACGCTGCCCGGCTACAAGGCCATGATGGATATGATGAGCGGTGATGACGGAAAAACCGGAACCAATCCGCACGGTATGCAGACGGACATGACGGCGAATTTTGCCCGTGCCCAGGCAGTAAAAGATGCCACAATGGCTTATTTTATTCTACAAAACCGGAAACCGGGCCAGACAATCCTGCACTTCAATGGCGATTATCACTCCAAAAATTTCGATGGAATTGTCTGGTATCTTCGTCAGCAGAAGCTAACAGAAAATGCCCAGCCGCTTAAAATACTCACCATATCCTCCGTCGAACTGTCTGACATTGCCAGGCCCGGCACCGATAATCGTAATCTTGCCGATTTCGTTTTGGCAATACCCGCCGACATGACGAAGACGTATTGATTACACCAGTTTCTTAACTAAACAGGCTGCTTGTAAACAGGCGTATTTTTTCTTAGTTATATGGATTTAGGCTTAAACAGATAAGAATCGGAGCGAAAGACCCAAACCGCCCATGATCAAGGATTCACTAAGCTTAGCTGGCAAAAACGCCCTTGTAACGGGTTCAAGTCAGGGAATTGGAAAGGCTATTGCGCTGGCGCTGGCCGAGTTTGGCGCGAATGTGCTGGTGCATTATCGGAGTGACAAAGATGATGCTCAGGCGGTATCCAACGAAATCGAATTATTTGGGGTAAAAACGGCCATTATCGGTGTTGATTTAGCCGAGCCTGAGGCTGCCAATGCTATGTTTCAACAGGCTAATGAGCATTTGGGACATATTGACATTTTGGTCACGAATGCATCGGTACAACTACCCAAACAGTGGCAGGAAACCACACCCGATGACTTTGATGAGCAGGTGGACGCCAACTGGAAATCTACCTTATTAATGATGCAACGCTTTGCGCCAGCCATGACCGAGCGCGGCTGGGGTCGGATTCTGACTATTGGCAGCGTTCAGGAATTGAAACCTCACCCCACCATGATCGTGTATGCAGGTGCCAAAGCGGCCGTTGCCAACACGGTTCGTAACCTCGCCCTACAACTCGCCGACAAAGGCGTTACGGTCAATAACCTCTCGCCCGGCGTTATTGAAACACCCCGCACAGAACAGCCAACGCCCCCAATTCCCGACCGCATTAGTGATCGAATGGGCATTCCGGTTGGTTTCGAGGGCCAACCCAATGACATTGCCGGGATGGCCGTTTTGCTTTGTTCCGATGCAGGTCGATACATTACGGGGCAGACTATTTTCGTGGATGGTGGAATGGGATTGTGAAGTATGACCCCTTCAGGGTCATACCGGGCCAATAGATATTGAGATTCTGAACAGCTCTGACATAACCTGATTCTGCGTGACCGATTTATCTTAACGAAAGATACTCAGCGACTAACGCCCAGCAGTGAGCTTCACATTGCCAGCGCATTTGCATTAGCGGGCGATCGGCAAAACGGCGTAACCAGGGCTGTTCGTAAGCGGTTAACAAACCCGCAATGAAGAAATGAAATGTGTCGAAATCTTGCTCAATTCCATCAATAGTTATAGCAGGAACGGGTTCACCCAGCCGTAGCAAAGCTGTTGCCAGTATCAGTTGTTCAACACGATTGCTCGCAAGGGTTAGTTCCCGATGCGCGTCGGCAATCAGGCGAGGACGAATAGATTCCAGTTCGGGAATAGGGAAAGCCCCCATCAGCCGCGCCAGATGGTACATAATCAACGAGCTTCGGGCGTAGTGGGGCGCACAGCGAAACGGCTCTGAAATATACCGCCCAGATGCCACCACCGACCGTAGATAGGTTAGTGAATCGGCGTCGTGCTGGTTCAACGGTAAATTATAGCGGTAAATGCACAACAGAATGTTGCTCAACGCACAGGCGTCGAAATCAACGCCCATATTCTTACCAAACCAGGTTGAATAAGCACGGAGATTCCGGTAATTAGGGTACGTATTCCTAATTTGATGGCCTTGGCTACCATTGGCGTGTTGTCCCAGTTTT
The DNA here is from genome assembly GCA_964263725.1 of Spirosoma sp. GTDB lineage: Bacteria > Bacteroidota > Bacteroidia > Cytophagales > Spirosomataceae > Spirosoma. The sequence continues at coordinate 6,416 of CAXVWN010000078.1, read as the reverse complement.
TGTTTTAACCAGCGTTGATCGGCGGGTGTCGGTGTGGTAGTTAGGTACACCATAGCCGTATCGTCAATGTCGTCAGGAATGCGAAAGTGTTCAAAATGTCGGAACACGTAGCCATTAGAAAAGTGCCTCGATGGGCGCGTAGGCCAGAAATTATACGTAGCCAACCCATCTTTATTCCGAAAAATAGAATAAGCTGTTGCCGCCCTCGCTCCTATCCGGTCAATCAGCAACTGAGTTTCGGGCGATACCGCATGGCGCATGTTTTGCAAGGTAAAAACCGTGACAGCCGTAAAAAAAACGTTGGTATCCGGGCGTCGATAAAAAACCGTCGGATTATGACGAAACGATGCAAAAAGACCGATTTCGTCCTGCAAATCAGCAATGCGTTGAATGATAGCGTCGATTGGTAAGGCGGCCATATTTTTCGTAAAAGTACCCTTACATACGTTCTCTTTTTCCAGATTAAGGTTAGATATTTGCCGCCTGATTTCCTTAATGCATTCGATGCCAAATTTGATTCTATTCGATGACCCGGTCATCCGTACCGCTTTATTGCCGCTCACTTTCACACGACCTGTGGCAGGCATTCGCATCGGCATCCAGACGCTGGCGGAGAAATGGGCCGATACACTGGGTCAAATGCCTTCGTTCCTGACCGAACCGTATTTACAGGCAAAGTTTCCGACGGTAGCCGAAGCTGATAATTGGTATGTAAACGGGGCCGTTTGCCCCACAAAAGCCTTACAGGAAACCATTATAACCTTACCCCCCGATACGGGCCTGATAACCCATGATGGATTTATTCTGGCCGTACGAACCAATAAACAGTTATCAACGGCCCCAACAGTGAACGACGGGTATCCATTCCGTACATTTACTGAACCACTGACGATTATCCACAATCTGTGGGATATTTTTGTGCATAACGGCGACCAAATCCGCGCCGACTTTGCACGCTTGACCGCCGGACGATTGTCAGCTCCCATTACTGACCCGTTTACCCGCTGTTATGCGCCCGAAAACATTTTCATTGAACCCGGTGCCACCATTCGGGCGGCTATTCTGAATGCCGAAAGTGGTCCTATTTATATCGACCGTAATGCAACGATCAGCGAGGGTTCTATCGTGATTGGCCCCTTTTCGCTCGGCGAAGGATCGACCGTAAACTGGGGCGGAAAAATGCGCAGTAACACCACAATCGGGCCATTTTGCAAAGTTGGTGGCGAAGTTGGAAATTCCGTTTTCTTCGGTTACAGCAACAAAGGGCACGATGGATTTCTGGGAAATTCGGTCATTGGCGAGTGGTGCAATCTGGGTGCCAACGTCAATAACTCGAACCTCAAAAACGATTACAGCAACGTCAAAATCCACTCGTATGCCACTGATCGGCTGGAAGATACGGGGCGAATTTTTTGTGGGCTGACGATGGCCGATTTCACAAAAGCCGGGATCAGCACAATGTTCAATACAGGCACCGTAGTGGGTGTTAGTGCAAACATATTTGGTGCAGGTTTTCAGCCAAAACACATTCCATCCTTCTCGTGGGGTGGCGTAACCGACGGCTTCACACCTTACCGAATCGACAAGGCGCTGCATGTAGCCCGCGAAGCGTTTGTCCGGCGCGACAAAGTATTTGACGACATAGAGGAAGGAATTTTAAGAACTATTTTTGATCTAACAGCGGTTCCTCCGGGCCGTTGACCTGCGGAAGCAACGTTTAACTTAGTCGTTTACACGACTCAACGGACCGGAGGAACCGTTGTTAAAGATTATGTTATTCAACGAAATAATCGGCCTGAACGAAACAAAGCAATTCCTGTTGCGAGCGGTGCAAACCAATCATCTCGCTCATGCTTTGTTGTTCGATGGTCCGGCGGGCAGTGCCAATCTGGCGCTGGCGCTGGCATTGGCGCAATACGTCAACTGCGAAGACAAGCAAGAGGAGGATGCCTGCGGGCGGTGCGCATCGTGCGTAAAAGTGCAGAAATTCGTTCATCCCGACCTGCACATGGTTTTCCCGGTGGCTAATTTAGCGAAGGGAAAAACGTCGGAAGCGTATCTGGCCAACTGGCGCAAATTCCTGCTCGATACGCCCTACCGTACCCTGCCCGACTGGCTCGAAACCATGGGGGCCGACAATAAGCAGGGCAATATTTCGGCGGAAGAAGCCCGGAATATCCTGCAAAAATTGTCGCTGAAAGCCTATGAAGGAGCGTACAAAATTATGCTCATCTGGTTGCCCGAACTTATGAATGTAAGCTCAGCCAATGCGCTGCTAAAAGTGCTTGAGGAGCCGCCTGCCCAAACGCTGTTTCTGCTCGTGACCAACCAATCCGACAAGCTGCTGATCACGATTCTGTCGCGGACGCAACGTGTGGCGGTTCGGGCGTTTACGGATGAGGAAGTGGCTACGTACCTGCGCCAGCACCTGAACCTCGACGAAACCAACGCCCGGCACCTGGCTTATCTGGCTGATGGCAACCTGGCAGAAGCGTTGCAATTGAGCCAGCAAGACACCAATTCGACAGACCAGCACATTTGGTTTGCCGACTGGATGCGAACCTGCTACCGACAAGATTTAATAACGCTGGTTAAACAGGCCGACCAGTTTGATGGTTTCAGCAAGGAAAAACAAAAGGGATTGCTTGATTACAGCATTCGCCTGTACCGCGATTTATTTCTGTGGCAACAGGGAGCCGCCGAACTGTTACGGTTGCCTGATGATGAAATGGCGTTTGTAAAAAACTTCGCTAAAATACTGAACATCAACCACATCGAACACATTGTGCATGACCTTAACGAAGCCGCTTACCATCTCGAACGAAATGCCCGCGCCAAAATGATTATGCTCGATATGTCGCTTACTTTCAGCCGATTGATCCGAACACAATGATTTTTGAGTTTCGGTAAAGTTGACTCATGAATCCTAACCGACAATTACTTAACCATGAAATCGACCGTTCCGGAAAGCCCGATCACAAAACCAAAGCAAGTCATTGGCATGACTGATCTGGTCGATTTCCCGGATTTAGGCTTGTTTGATGTGCAGGCTAAAGTTGACACAGGCGCCTTCACGTCGGCCTTGCATTGCAAAGATGTCCGGTTGAAAAAGACAGGGTTGAAAAAAGGATTGAGTTTTTGGTTGATCGACAAAACCGGCTTACCGGCTCGAAAATTTTATAGCGATCAATTCAGCCAGCGTATGATTCGTAATTCATTTGGCGTGGCCGAATTACGGTATGTCATTAAAACCCGCATTGTTTTGTTCGGGCGCACCATCCGGGCCGAGTTCACCCTTGCCGATCGCGAACAACTTAAAAACCCAATATTGTTGGGCCGTAAACTGCTCCGAAATCGCTTCATTGTCGATGTGTCACAGAAAAATTTGTCATACGACGCTAAACTTTTGCGTCAAAAAAACGCGTCAACAACTCCGTCGGCAAATAATTAACATTTTTCACACCCGCTTGCCGACAACTGTTCACGCATAACTGTTTACTGAATCAATGCGAATTGCCATTCTATCGGCCAATCCGAATTTATATTCTACCCGCCGACTCCTTGAAGCCGCCAATCAGCGTGGCCATGAGAGTCTCGTTATCAATCATTTGAATTGCCAGGTTATGATTGAAGGCGGTAGACCTTCTATACTTTACGAAGGCGAAGAACTAGACTCTTTCGATGCCATTGTTCCCCGAATTGGAGCCTCGGTAACGGATTACGGCTGCGCGGTTGTCCGGCAATTTGAGATGATGAATGTCTTCACAACGGGCAAATCGCAGGCCATTATGCGCTCACGCAATAAATTGCGCAGCTTGCAGGTACTGTCGAGAGCGGGGGTTGGATTGCCCAAAACCATGTTTGCCAATCACCCCAAAAACGGGGACGTTACGCAGCTTATCAAACTCGTTGGTGGCCCGCCGGTTGTTATAAAACTGCTGGAAGGAACCCAGGGTATTGGCGTGGTGCTGGCCGAAACAATCAAAGCGGCCAAGTCAACCATCGAAGCCTTTTATGGCCTGAAGAAAAACGTGCTGGTTCAGGAATTCATCGCCGAAGCCAAAGGGTCAGACCTGCGGGCGTTCGTCATCGGCGGGCGTGTTGTGGGGGCCATTAAGCGGCAGGGCGTGGATGGTGATTTTCGCTCCAACATCCACCGGGGTGGCAACGCGGTAGCCGTGCAACTCACCGCACACGAAGAACAAACGGCCATTGCAGCCGCGCGCGCGCTCGGCTTGAAAGTGGCCGGGGTCGATATGCTTCAGTCAGACCGTGGCCCGCTGGTGCTGGAGGTCAACTCATCGCCGGGGCTGGAAGGTATCGAACACGCAACCGGAACCGACGTTGCCTCCGAGATTATCATCTATATTGAAGACAAAATCCGAGCCGACGAAGGTGATACGGTGGGGGTTTAAGAAGTAGTGTAAAATGGATAATGTAGTTTTGTAGTATTCTGCCCGGCAACTAACCTACGCGCCCATTTTACATTTTTCATTAGCCATTGTTAATAAATGCCTGCTCTTGACCCTGACCTCAAAAAAGCCATTGTCCGAATGCCGGGCCTGGAGAAAGACAAGTTATTACTACGCTTAATCGCGAAAGACGCCGTACTCACCGAACGACTTCAATTCGAGTTGGTTGAAGAGGGAAAAACCATCGACGAACGGCGTAGCCTGATTCGGGCGTTTGTTGACCGAACGGCCAATCTCAATGCCGATACACCCGGCTGGCTGATGATGGATATGCGTACCGTCAATGGCTACATAAGCCGCCATCTGAAAGTCACAAAAGACAAATATGGCGAGGTTGAGCTAATGCTGTACATGCTCAACACTTTCTACGATAACAATGCCCATTTGCTTCAGAAGTACAATTCTCGCTCCGACAAAGCGGCCGAATACATTGCCAAACGTACGGAGCAAGTCTTGAAAAAGGCCGTTAAACTAGACCCCGATTACCATATTGAATTTGCTGACGAAATCAACAAACTCCTTGGTTGGGTACATCATACGGCATCATCTCACTACGCCCGCCAATTGGACCTGCCCAAGGAATGGGTGGTGTGAGGCTGGGTGTTCGTCTACCTTAATCGTACAAACACCCAGCCTGTTTAGAGCGTTATATACCTACACCCACCAACCGCTGGTATATGAATCAAACAGTTTTAATTACGGGTGGCACCGGTTCAATCGGTCGTCGCCTAACGCAATTGCTTCAACAGGAAGGCTATCAGGTTTCGTTGTTAAGCCGGTCGCAAAAGGACATTCCTAATGTGCATGTTTATCAATGGGATGTTACGAAAGGCCATATCGACCCACAGGCCATTGCCACCGCCGACCATATTATTCACCTCGCTGGTGAAGGCATCGCTGACTCCCGCTGGACGGATCAGCGCAAAGACGAAATCATAAACAGCCGTACGCAATCGACGGAACTGTTGGCGCAGGCTCTGGCGAAGAATCCACATCACATTAAATCCTTTATTGGCGCGTCGGCTATTGGGTATTACGGGGGCGACACCGATGATCGTCCACTCACCGAAACTAGTCAGGGCGGTTCCGATTTTCTGGCGCAGGCGGTGCGGGCGTGGGAGCGTTCGGAGGAACAGGTAGCGTCGCTCGGTATTCGTACCGTGAAATTACGGATTGGCGTAGTCCTGATGGCAGATGGAGGTGCCTTACCTAAGCTAGTCCAACCCGTTCGGCTGGGGGCGGGTGCGCCCATCGGTTCGGGACAGCAATATATTTCCTGGATTCACCTCGACGATCTCTGCAACTTGTTTGTAACGGCGCTTGCCGACGAGTCATGGCAGGGTGTGTATAATGCCGTTGCGCCTACGCCTGTCACGAATGAAACGATGACGCGGGCCATTGCCCGGGTGTTACACCGGCCTTTGATCCTGCCTAACATTCCGGCGTTTGCGATTAAACTCGCCTTCGGCGAAATGGGAATTGTAGTTACCGGCGGCAATTACGTGCTCAATAAACGCATTGCCGACGAAACACCTTTCCAGTATCAGTACGCTGATTTGGGCAATGCACTGGAAAATTTATTGGAATAGGTATTACAACACAGAGCAACACGGACTTAGCACAGAGATACAGAGGCTTTTACTCCGTATACTCCCATGTTAACTCCCTGTTGCTCTGTATTATAAAAATCCATTAACTCCACTCCCGATCCGCCGAATCTTTGGTATTCCACGTATCGGTTGGCGCAAACCAGGTAGCTCCTTTTTTTAGGAATTTTTTGGCGACCTCTTCGTTTAATTCAACGCCCAAACCAGGTTTATCCGGTACTTTGACGAACCCTTTATCCACGATCGGTTTCATACCCGTTACCAGGTCTTCCCAACCCGCTACGTCAACGCCATGATGTTCCAGAGCTACGAAATTTTCGGTGGCAGCCGCGCAGTG
>CAXVWN010000077.1:0-7518 GCA_964263725.1 Spirosoma sp. | reverse complement strand
TGCGAAGAATTGTATGGGCCATTAGCCGAACGCTTCGATTGGATTGAAAATTTCGAACGAACCAATGACTAAAAACACACCATTATTATGTCACAACCTCAGATTCAATTATCACGGTATTCAATAAATCCTGCTGCTCTTGATAACCTATCAGCGGCCTGGATGCCCCTCCCTTACGCTGGTGCTATCGAACGCTTTCGAAAAGCCGTCGAAATGGATTCGGATAAAAACGTCTGGACTCCCTATCGCCAGCTTAACAACGCGCTGATGGCTTGTGTCCCAACGCTCACGCATGGCTTTGAGACATATGAGAATAACATGCGACGTGCCTTAATAGTAGGTACTGCACAGAACCCAATTTGCCCACCAACTTCAGGCCAATTACAACATTTACTATTACTATGGGCAAACAATTGGATTCAGCAAGTAGCCAATAGTCCATCACTTCAGACATGTGCCGACGAACTTCGTCAGGCATTATCCACGCCACTACCAAACTTCCAATGGGAGCAAGTTGACGTGAGCCGGTTGATCGATGATGTATCCTATAAAAATGGGATGGCTTTTTCAGCATTACCAAGTTTATTGGCTACGCTGCTACATGGGCAAACCACAGTAATTGGAAATAATCAGGCGCTGACCTGGCGTAAAGTGCAGGGGGAGGGAGCTGACCGGACGGGCCTGTACGTGGTCAGTCAGCCGTTTAAAGGTGAATATCCTGATAATAAAGGTACTCCACGTATCGGTTACTTCGCCTACCGGCTTGACTTTCGAATTCAAACTCAAGCGGGACGGTTTAACTCGAAAAACAAGCCGGAGCCTTGGGTATTCATCACCCTTAGTTGCCAACGGTATGCTCATGAATCGATAAATGAATTTGCGTATGGGCGTAACGTATCGGTGCTAACCGGCGTACGGCAAGCCCGCCTGACAGATCATCCTACTGACAATACGCTGGTCAGGCTAGTGCTCGACAATCAGGGAGAGAGCAAACCGTTGGTATGGCGTGATCAACTCCCCCGCATTTTAGAAGCGTTCGGTGCACGCAAACTAACGGAAGCTGTCGACTTAAGGACAGACCCAGCTCGATTCGCTAATCTACATAGTCAATCTGATTGGCTGGACGATGAGTATTTAATTGTCCATACAGAAGGTATTCACTACGGCGTTAATCGAAAGCGTAAACACGCTCTAAAAACTGGCTTTCCATTTGCTGAACGTCGGGCTATTCTGGATAGTGTAGTTAGTCTACTGGGTGGCATACTAATACCTAATGAACCCTTATCGGCTGATATTATTCCTACTCCATCAGGCATTAAAACGCCATTGATGCTTCGGAGCTATAGTCACTTTATAAAACGGCAAAAAAGCCAGGACGTCAACCTGAGGAAAGTAAAACAGTTAGACAGGCCAGCAGAAAAAAAATCTCCTTCAGGTCTGTTGCTGGTTCAGGAAGCGATCCGGCAAGCATTACCTAAACAAGAAATTCGACTGCTCATTCTTCATCAAACGCATGCATCTGGTCGTTTAATGGTCGCTCGGTTGAAATATCTGTTAGGCATTGAGCCTGATAACCCTCTACCTGATTGGCTAGACGTAAAGGCTATTCAGATCCCAGAGAATAATTTGCTCGAACCGCTGAAAAAGCCTGAAGCTAATGGGAGTTGGGGGAATCACTTGCGACAAGAACATGTACGAAAACGCGAGGCCTGGTCTGAGTTCTTCACAGAAAGGCTGTCCAAAAAACTTGTTCCCACTTTAGCTATCGTGGAGATGCCAATTATCAAGCAAAAAGGTGTATCACCACTACAAAGCATTAAGGGAGCCGTTCGGGAAGCCTGTGTTCGTGCAGGTATTAATTCACAAATGCTGCAACTCATGCAGACACAATCTAATGATAGCTTGGATGAATTAAAAGACGAATCGATATATCGTTTAGACAATGCGTTTCTAGACTTGCTAATCCGTCATACAGGTGCCCTTTATGGCTCGCCTTCTATGGCTTATCATCACGCTAGATTACCTGAAAATATTGCCAATCAGATGGATATTGTTGCAATATACCGTCATCAAACCCAACCGGGTTACGGTGACATTCATTATGCCTTAGCCGTACGATTGCAAGCTAAAGGTATAGTCGACGTACTCCTGCCCGGTCAGTCGGATTGGATGCCCTATCTACAAGCGGGGCCAGTTTTGGGTCGACTGTTTGCCGAAGCTCGAAAAGAAGCCATGCCAAATGGGAAGCGAGATAGCAAAGCTAGCTCGGTGAAGCTAGCAAACTTCCGGCTGAAAAGCTTCCTAACGGAAGTTATAAAGAAAAAATCTGACCAACCTACCCTCCTTGTTATTGATGCCGATGTTTGGCGTAACGCTCGCACTGACGAAGGTAAAATATGGCCTCAACTTCAGAATGGTCAACTAGCTAAAGAGTGTGGAGTAATAAATATCAATGAGTTTGAATATCCACGGGATCACCCGGAGCTTGCCCACATCTTAGGAATTATCCGACTTCGAGATGGGGCTGAAACGCCTGATTATTTACCGGTTAGAGAATCTGTTGAAGAGATTCTTTCTGACCGAGATTTTGCCCATTTAAGCGGTTTTGTTGACAACAGTGTAACTGACTTATTGCACTATTTTTCCGTTGGCCGATTACCTGAGACCCAAAAAGCGCAACGAAATAAAAATACAGTTGACCTGTTTAAACTACAGAATTATATCAAAGGGGCAGACCCTCGTAATAATCACTATGGAGTGGATACAGCGTTCAAACATCAACAAGCAATTGAGATGGTGCCTTTCTATGTGCATGCAGACTTGAACCATGAAGAAGGGAAATTAGCTTTATGCCGAGCTGTCCACTGGTCACGAATTTCGCCTGCTTGGTCTGGAGGCAATACCGTCCTGCCCTATCCAATGCACTTGGCCAAATGTCTAGTTGAGGACCAGCTTTGCATCGTGAGTAGTGATTAGCAGACTACTATAACAAATATAGTTTGAGTTAGAAGACATATTATTTAAGTTTGACCCAAATCGGAAAGTTAACTAAAACAGATCAAGTTCTGGCTACATTTTCTCTGCACTCGGGTAGTGTCGCGGGCGACAGGCAGCACGTCCCGAGGGAAGGCAGCCCAACAGCCACCGTGTTCGCGGGCGAACGAACCCAGAAGAACTGTTAAATCGGCCTTTTGAAGGATATTTGATAATCAGCAAGCTACAATTTAACAGTACATCCAAACAGGTGTGTAAAGGTTCAAGTACGTGCGTTTCAGTCAGCATGTGCGATTACCATCAACACCTGTTGGCGTTGGGTGAAGTCAACAGAATGTGCATCAAAGTCGAGCTTCCGGGCGACAGATTGAACGTCTCGACAGGTCAGGTTTATGCGTGCATTTCCGGATTTTAGCTGACAAGGCGAACGCCTGAATTGAGCAAACTGGGGGGGGCAACGTCCAGCATCCTTGCGACACAGGAAACGCTTTCGTGAGGGTTTCGACTCTTTCCGATAACTTTGCCGCATGGACTTGTACAACGACAACGAGCGATTTATTTCCATTCTTTCTGATTATGGCTTTAAAGTGACCTTTGGCAATGAATCCGACACGCGGTTCTTGCGCAGAGCTTTACAGGCTATTATCCAATCGCCGGTAGCAATTTCAAGAGTAGAATTCATTGAAAGCGAGATTCCGGGCCTAACCAAAGACAGTCGAAGCGGAGTGTATGACATAGCCTGTGTGGATGAAAAGGGTAATCAGTTCATTGTTGAAATGCAGTTGAGCAAGTACCCTGACTTCATTCAACGCATGAAATTCTACTCATTTTATCGGTTGAATACGTTGATTAGGAAAGGCAAATATAGATTTGAAGGCTTGCCCAAGATTTACTGCATCGGCATTTTAGCGGTCAATATATTTCCACACATTGCTGATTATCATAACGTTGCTGTTCTAAAAAACGAAAAAGGCGAACTGATTGACGATCAAACCACGTTTATCACAGTAGAATTGGCTAAATTCAAAAAGCGTTTAGCCAACGTTCAAACCGATTTGGACAAACTCATTTACACGATGAAGACGGTACATAAAGCCACCAAACCCAAGCAGTTTCCCCAGTTCTGGAATGAGGAGTGGTTAGAAGCGGCTATCAAAGAGTTGGACACTCGGGCTATGACTCCAGAAAAGCGGATGGCTTACGAGATGACTTTATCAGCTAATGCGTTGGCAGTGGAGAATGAGAATAGAAAGATTCAGGAAGCCAGAGAAGCTGAAAATTTAGCGGTAAAAGCCGAGACAGTCAAAAATGCTTTACAAATGGGCTTGACTTCAGAGCAGTCTGCCAAATTAGTAAGTGTCTCAATTGAGTTTGTGGAAGGTGTTAAACAAAGCCTTTCTATCGAAAATTAATTTGTCAGGTTTCCGTCGACAGGAAGCACGTCCCAAAGTCAAGGGCTAGCAGCCCAACCAGCTATGTGTGTAAAAGCTCCTGCGTCGCCATCGGGCCGTCGTTGGCGTTGGGTGCATAGCACAAGCAATAAAAAATGCGTGTTTGCCACGTCACCTGCGACAACTTGTACGTCTCGGACAGGCAGACTTTGGGGTTCGTTTCCGGGTCTCGTTTGAAAAAGGGAACGCCCCGATTCATTGATATGAGAATGAAAATAAAAGTTGGTTGTCGTTTGTCCCCGCTTATTAGGCGGCTTTATTTGACATTATTATCACCATTACTCATCAGTCAGATGATTATTGGCAAGGAAACTTAACGAAGGCTAATGAGGGGAATCCCTTTGGTGCTTACATGATGGCTCATCACGTTTCAGGTATTTTTGTTATCTGTTTTATTTGGTTAGTTATCATCGGCTTAGTGAGCCGTTGGTTGCCTGACAAATATGCCAAAGTGTTTTTGCTGTTTGTTTTGATTGTCCATTCATGGGGTGCTTCTACTTGGCTGTCTCAATTTTATGGCTTTTGGTCAGTGATCGTCTTCATGTTGTTCAATGCTATTTTGTTTCACAGAGTTGAGGATTTTAGACAAAGCAGAGTGGTTGAGGCAATCTAATGCGCTCCTTGGGGGCAGGCTTCCTGTGACAGGAAGCCTGCCCCCAAGGATAAAAGCAGCCCAACTTCAACAGGTGTGTAATGGTCGAAAGTTTCGGCCTCGCCATCACCACATGGAGGTGTTGGGTGGTTCCGGTCGACAGGTTGCAGGCCGCAGAGGTTGAGCTTTTGCTGATTCGGCGGGTTGCGGTTTACACGAGAAGTAGTTTGACAGTCAGTGTTTATATTGGTTCGGCGGTTCTCTTGCGACCGGCAGCAGGTTTTGAAAAATACAGCAATATAAAATACGAACCGGGCCGCCGACGGTCGGCCGGTACCGTGAGATGCGTATTTTGTATTGAAAATGCGGCAATCGGCGAGTTGTACGCCACTGTAAAAACGAACCGTCTGCGTAAATCCACATTTTTTGTTTGGCGTACTTTAACTAAGGCAACAGTTTTCGGCATGGACAACTGTTGCCTTAGTTTTTTGCAATAAACTTGCTCAATAATAGAAGATAATTAAACGGAACGTGAAATACAAATTACCAGCTTTTGTGTAAAAGCAAAGTCCCTTTCAGAACACTTTAGGAATGAAGGATAATTCTTTTAATGATACCACATTAGTAGCTCACTATAGAGTTTTACAAATACCCAATGAATTCTAATAACCTCAGTTTGGAGCGGGAAGGTTTTCTTAAGCGCTAATTTCAAGCTTATATCCTTTGCCGCGTATGACAACAATCTTGATGTTCGGATCAAATTCCAGTTTTTTTCTAAGTTTTGAAATGAACATATCCAGACTGCGGCCTACTATAACACCTTCATCTTCCCATATCTCTTTTTGTATCCGGCTTCGCTCTATAGCCTCGTTAGGAGACAACGCAAAAATGCGTAGTACGCGGGTTTCTGTTCTGGTCAAATCTATGGTCTTTCCATTTACTATGAGCTTACGAGTCTCCGCGTCGAACGACATTGACCCTAAAGTGAATAGACCAGTATGCTGACTGTCAGCCAAGGCCCTCCGCGGCTTAACAGATCTTAAAAAAATAAATCCAATAAATGCTAAAACTGTCAGGCTGCCCAGAAGATATCCATTCTGTGCTGTAATTATTCCTGTCGGTTTGAATTTAATATTAATCATGTAACACGCTATGGGTTGCCTTCTTCCTATACAGGCTACAATATCATCTTTCTTATTTTTTGATACAGCATATCCATAGGCTACACTGGCATTGGCACAGTTCAATACGTTAACAACATAATCACTTGCGAGCGGGTCTTTGGCTAATAAACCCTGAGTAGTATTCACCAGAGATTCGGGTTGAAAAGTAAACGCATTCTCAAAACTAATCTGGTATTCATTTCCGGCGATTTTTTTTACTGGAAGTACCCGTGATATACTGTCGCCCGACTGAAGGAGTATTTCATGTCCGAGCCGGCGAAGCAAAATTTCTCTTCTGGCAAAGTCGAAGTCATCATTGCCGCTCATACTGAAAGCCACGCAGATTATCGAGATAAAGAATAGTATTAATAATCCGCCCATGTGCTTACGGCTTATAGGCAGGAAATTTCTTTTAACAAGCATAATGTCAAGGTATAATTTACAAAGTTTACACTCTTATTTACAATCCAAGTTCCTTAGGCTGAAATAAATCAAAGTATTTTTGTCAAACCAATTTTAAAAGAATACGAAAAATAAAAGAAATGCCTTAAACGGATCTGATTTATCAGGAGATAGATCTATGTTAATTAAACCTACAAAAATATGAAAAAATTTATTTATGCGCTGATCTTCCCGCTGGTTGTGGTAAGCGGACTAGTATTTGCCAATCGCGAAATCAAAAATGAAACTTCTAAAAAATCAACCCCAAAGCCACTCTCTGCTGCTGAAATGAAAGCCGGACGGAAAAGATGGGAGGCTACCCCTGATGGTATAAAGTACAAAGAATGGGAATCGTCTCCCGAAGGTAAGAAAGTGTATGCCGCTGAAGCTAAAATAAGGAAGCATATAAGTGCTTTTACCAATATGGAGGCTGTTGTAACCTCTCTTTCTCTTCCGCCAGGCTCAAGATTAGGTTTCGGAGTGATGGTCAGGATTAATGGTGACGATTATGTTGTAAAATTTGAGCCGGAAAAGTCTCAACTTGAGCAATTGCATAGCCTGAAAGTTAACGACAAAATAATTATAAAAGGCCATGCCGTATCGCACGCGCCCAAGTATTCATATCCAATAGTATCGGGCGACTATGTAGAACAAGCTAGTAAAATAATTTATAAACGTGCACCTCGCAAAGGCGGTTGCTGAGTAAATAAATTATGAAATACGAACACGTATATGCGTTGTTCTTGATGGTTGTTTTTCACACTTCCTGTGGAGGACAAAACAAACCTGACCCCCCAAAAGAAGAAATCAAGTTTGAAACCAAAGACGTATCCACTTCCGGATGGATTGACACCAGATATGAGTATACTGATTCTAA
>CAXVWN010000076.1:0-21014 GCA_964263725.1 Spirosoma sp. | reverse complement strand
TACCAACGGCGGATTTGCGGATATCTACATTGTTTTCGCCAAAATTGGCGATGACAAAAACTTATCGGCATTCATTGTTGAGCGTGGCTACGAAGGCATTGCAATGAATGAGCCGGAGCACAAAATGGGTATCAAAGGCTCCGATACGCGCCAAATTTTCTTCAACGATGTACAAGTACCGGTCGAGAATCTGTTATCCGAACGTGGTAATGGGTTCAAAATCGCGGTAAATATTCTAAACATAGGCCGGATTAAATTGGGTATTGCGGCTGTTGGCGGCTCAAAGGAAGTCATTAACAACGCGGTGCGCTACGCCAACGAGCGGAAACAGTTTAAAACAGCTATCTCTCAGTTTGGAGCCATTAAGCATAAACTAGCCGAAATGGCGTTGAAAATTTATGCGTCAGAAACGGCTTCTTACCGCGCTGGTCAGAACATTGACGACCTGATCGAAGACCTCAAGAGTCAGGGAATGGAAGATGCTCCGGCCAAATTGAAGGCGCTGGAGCAGTTTTCTATTGAGTGTGCCATCATGAAAGTTCACGGTTCAGAAGCGCTGGATTATGTTGTGGACGAAGGCGTTCAGATATATGGCGGTATGGGCTATTCTGCCGATGCGCCAATGGACCGCGCTTACCGTGATGCTCGTATCAATCGGATTTTTGAAGGCACCAATGAAATCAACCGGATGCTTGTCGTAGACATGCTGCTGAAGCGGGCGATGAAGGGTGAACTCGATCTGATGGGACCGGCAATGGCCGTTGCTAAAGAGATCATGTCCATTCCTGATTTCAATTTGGATGAGGAAGAGGGTGTGTTTATCGCCGAGAAAAAAGTACTTCGGAATCTAAAAAAAGCTGCTCTGATGGTATCGGGTGCTGCCGTTCAGAAGTTCATGATGACTTTATCTAATGAGCAGGAAATCCTGATGAACATAGCCGATATGACCATCGAGATTTACGTAGCCGAATCTGTACTGCTGCGTGTTGAAAAATTAATTGGTATAAAAGGTGAAGAAGCCGTTATCCTGCAAAAGCAAATGGCACTCGTGTATCTTCACGAAGCTGTTGAGAAAGTGAACAGCGCGGGTCGTGCGGCCATTACGTCTTTTGCCGAAGGTGATGAACTACGTGGCATGCTGATGGGATTGAAACGGTTTACGAAAATTGACCCCATAAATCTCAGAGATGCCCGCCGACAGATTGCAGATGCCATGATTGCTGAGAACAAGTATATTTTCTAAGAACAGGTACTGTTCAACTACATAAACGAGTCGAGCCAGCCCCATATGGAGCTGGCTCGACTCGTTTATGTAGCATTGGCTCAAAAAACGAACCGAATCCTATCTAACACGAGTACTGGTGAACAATGAGATTTACAAGATGTTTAAAGGTCTTAATCTATATAGATTATCTAGTAGAATTAAATTCAGTAAAAAGAACATAAACACATTTATCTCAACGAACGCTATGGAAAACTCAAACCCAACAAAGTATTGGTGGTTACTCATCACTCGCGGCATTATATACGTTTTAGCAGGCATTTTTTTATTTCAACTTGTCAATCTGTTTACTTATACGTCGGCTCAATTAATCGCGGGTTTACTGATTGTTGCTGGCATCGCTGGGCTGGTCTATAGTTTTATCAATGTACAAGCTGACCGAAATTATATTTGGGAGCTATTAAGAAGTATATCCGATATATCCTTTGGGCTCGCTCTTATTGTTTCCTCAAGAGAGGATGCCGATAGCTTTCTTTCGACATTGAGCTTTTGGGCAGTGATGTATGCATTCATTCAGGCTGTGCAAACTATGTATTCGTTTATGCAATCTGGGCTATCGTCAAGAATCAGTTTATTGAGCAAAGTAGTCTATTTTCTGGGCGTTTTAATGTCTGGTGGCCTGGCATATATACTTCTGATGACGCACGGAGACTCTGATAGTTTACTAACTATTGCTGGTGTGTTTCCTATAGCATTAGGGCTGATTACTATTTTATTAGCTGTACAGCAAAAAAGACAGGCTGTACTGGCCCGAAATTAGCGCAAACCCTGCTGACATAGGGCTGTCACTATCACCATCGATCTTTGTCATGGTCATTCACAAACCCCAATCAGCCATGACAACGCAACTGTCAATCCCCGAAAACGCTTTATCAGAAAAAGAAACGCAACCTTTTACGGCGCTTTGCTTCACTACCCGCGCTACGCTATTGACGCTGTCACAACACATTGCCGGTGTTGCAGAGGACCTTCATCGCGAAGCCGCCCAACTTAATCTGGAAATTACAGGTCCGATTCAGTGGATTTACACGGGTGTCAATAGCGACGAAACTAACGAATTTCAACTGGAGATTGTATTGCCTGTCAGCCAACCGAGGACCGAATCTTCTAAATTTTCGTACAAAGTGTTTCCGGCCTTTCGATGCCTATCTTACACTTACACTGGTTCGTGGAGCGACCTCGGCGATTTATACGGGCTGTTGTTTCCCCAGCTCTATCGGGACGGTTATCAGGGCGACGGCTATGTACGTGAGATATACGCTGTTATTGATTTTCAAAATCCAGCGCTTTGCGTTACTGAAATACAAATTGGACTTGCGTAAATCATTCCCCATTAGTTAACAACATCGCAGCAAAGTTGGTAGAAATTCCAGCTTTGCTGCTTTTTTTATGGACTCCGAAGCATAAGGCATTTTCTATAGCTTTACCGGGGTTTTCTAAACAGCTACTCATGAAAAAACAAGATCTCAATTCCCGGCGGACTTTTCTACGTAATCTGGGTATGGGCGCATCGGCCCTATCGTTACCTCTTTCGGGTTATGCCGACAATCAATTCGTCCAAAACGAGTCTAGCGGGATTTATTCATTATTAACAGATAACAGGAACCCGTCTCAGCCGAATCGGAAGTTGGGTATTGCGCTGGTTGGCCTGGGCTATTATAGCACAAATTTGTTGGCTCCAGCCTTACAACAGACACAAAATTGTCGATTAGCCGGGATTGTGACAGGCTCACCGGCAAAAGCCGACGAATGGATGAAGAAGTACAATATCCCGAAGGAAAACGTTTATGACTACAAAACCTTCGACCGGATTATCGACAACAAGGATATTGATGTTGTTTATGTTGTGCTACCCAATTCAATGCACGAGGAATACGTTGTTCGGGCGGCTCAGGCGGGGAAACATGTCATTTGTGAGAAGCCAATGGCTATTACGCCTAAAGCTTGCCAAAATATGATTGATGCCTGCGTTAAAGCAAATAAGCAGCTAGCTATTGGCTATCGTCTTCACTATGAGCCATTTACCAAAGAAATCATGCGTCTTGGTCAGGAGAAAGTCTTTGGAGCCGTTAAATTCGTTGAAAGCAGCGATGGATTTCGGATCGGCGACCCGACTCAGTGGCGAATGAAAAAGGCGATGGCGGGTGGTGGTCCACTCATGGATGTAGGGATTTATGCTGTACAAGGAGCGCGTTACGTAACGGGTGAGGAACCAGTTTCTGTAACAGCGCAATTTTCACCAAAAACAGAACCCGACAAATTCAAAGAGGTCGAAGAGACGATGTTCTGGCAATTCCAGTTTCCGAGCGGGGCCGTTTCTAACTCAACTACTAGTTATACAGCGGGTATTGAACGGCTTCGTGCTTCCTGCGAAAAAGGCTGGTTTGAATTATCACCAGCTTTCGGTTACGGCCCGCTCAAAGGAATGACCAGCAAAGGTCCTATTGACCAGCCAGTTGTCAACCATCAGGCCGCCCATATGGATGGCGTTTGTAAGGATTTACTAGATGGCAAAAAACTCCCCGATCACGTAACGGGCGCAGAAGGTTTACGCGATACCAAATTATTACAAGCTATTTACCAAGCCGCAGAAACAGGCAGAAAGATAAATCTAAAAGCATAGAAACCGCTAAATATATACCGGTTTATCGACCCAAAATAGTCCCGTCAAATCGGGACTATTTTTTTGTGCCATGCACTAAGCAAAGACCATTCTAATCCAATATAGTTCTTTTTTATATTATTTTTATTCAGACAAATTCTAAATAAGTATTGCTTTTCGTGAATCTAAACATACATTTGCACACTATGTTTAATGATTCTAGATAAGGCCATCTGCAAATAACGGTTTTACATCTGGACAACAATCTTAGATAGCAGCTAAAATTCCCTGATTTTTTCAGGATTTTACGTAACAACCTCTACTCTATACCATCGCAATGCTCAAGCCAATTATGTTGGTGAAATGGGTTCGATCAGTAATCAATATGAAAAAAATCTTTACTCACCTCCTGTTTGCGCCCTTGACTATGCTACTGCTTTTCGGCACAACGACTACATGGGCTCAACAATCCGTTGGTAGTATAGACGGCACTATCCTGTTGGCTGACGGTACACCCGGAGCGTTTGCTACCGTACAGATCAAGGGTCTAAAAAGAGCTGTTATGGCCAATAAGGATGGGCATTTTACATTCACGAATCTAACTTCGGGGAAGCATGAGTTACAAATTTCAATGATTGGCTACGAGTCAATCCAACAGTCTGTTCAAATCGAGAATAGCAAGCCTATTGTCTTTATGAGCCGCCTAAAAGCTACTAATACACAATTAAATGAAGTGGTTGTAACGGGTCAGTATGAACCACAATCGCTCAAAAAATCGGTCTATAATGTACGGGTTATCGATAGCGAGCGTATCCGGCTACGGGGAGCCGTGAACGTAATGGGTGTGCTAAACAATGAGCTTGGTTTTCGTTTTTCCAGTGACCTCACACTAGGTACGACCGATGTTCAGTTGATGGGCATGGCCGGGCGCAATGTAAAAATCCTACTCGATGGCCTACCAATGGTTGACCGGGGTGACACGCGCGAAAGCATTAACCAAATTGACATTAACAGCATCGAACGCATTGAGATTGTGGAAGGCCCAATGTCGGTCTCGTATGGCTCTGATGCCTTGGCAGGGGTCATTAATATCATCACCAAAAAACCGGGTACCGAACGGATCGGTATCAATGCCCGGATTCAGGAAGAAACAGCTAACAAAGAATATAATTTACTGACCAATCAGGGAATCCATCTCCAAACTGTAGGGGTTACGTGGCAAAAAAACGGCTGGAACGTATCGGCAGGAGCTAACAACAATACCTTCGGCGGTTGGCAAGGACAATCTGAGGGTCGTGTGAAAGACTGGTTACCCAAAGATCAACTATTTGGTCATGGCAAAATTGGGTACCGCTCGGCTGCTGTAAACGTTTATTATCGGTTGGATGCGCTAAAAGAAAACCTGCTGAGTCAGGGAGCCGAAAATATAAATACAAACCAGGCCAGCGATCAGAAATACATTACGAACCGATACGTACACCAATTGCAGGGCGACTGGAAACTAAGTGATCGTTTTCAAATCAACGGCCAAGCATCGTTCACCGATTACCAGCGCCGGACGCAAACGACAATTCTGAATTTGAGCACTGGCCAACGTACTCTTTCGGTGGGACAGGGCGAACAGGATATATCAAAATTTGCCAGCCAGACGTACCGGGCAACAGCTTCGTATAAAGTCTCACCGTCGGTTTCCTTACAACCCGGCATCGACATTAATCTGGATGGAGCATCTGGAGCACGTATTCTGGGTTCGCCCACCATCAACGATTACGCGTTTTTCATTTCATCGACGATCAACCCCACTTCCCGCATTAGTATCCGTCCGGGTTTGCGTTTCATCAAAAACTCGGTCTACACCGCCCCACCGGCTATTCCTTCCCTTAACACCAAATTTGCCCTCACATCTACTTTAGATCTGCGTTTAGCCTATGCGCGCGGCTTCCGTTCACCGGCGTTACGTGAATTATATTTCAACTTTTTCGATGCCAGCCATTCGATCCGAGGGAATCCTAATCTGAAAGCCGAAACCTCTAACAGTGTCAATGGATCACTGGCATGGCAGGCGAGTTCAAGGTTCAAATCTACGTTAGGCGTTTTCTACAACGTCTTCAACAACCTGATCAGCTACGGTGTCGATCCTGGTGATCCCAGAGTTTCGATGAGCATCAACATCGACAAATTCAAAACGACTGGTGTCACTCTCGAAAACGTTTTCTCCTGGAAAGAACTGCAGGCAACCGTAGGTTTCTCCTACATCGGGCGATACAATAACCTGCTGACCGCAACCGATACAACCACTTATACGGGAGGTACACTTCCCAACTTTATGTGGTCGCCAGAGGTAAATACCAACCTGACTTACACGCTGAAAAAGCTCGATACCAAGCTTAGTCTTTTCTATAAATACTCAGGTAAGCGCCCAAGCTATCTAACCACAGCAACGGCAGATGGCAACGTTTCGGCCACGTTAACCGAAATCGCTCCCTTTCAGTGGGCAGACTTTACGCTCACCAAACCCATCGCGAAGTACGTAACCCTCACCACGGGTATTAAAAACCTATTTAACATTACCCGCCTGGCCAATACGTCAACCGATACGGGCGGTGCCCATAGTTCGAGCGGTCCGGCTCCCGTTAGCTATGGTCGCTCCTATTTTCTGGGGCTCAGTTTCCAGTGGTATAAAAATTAAGACCCATCAATTTACCCATCATCACTTTAGTTTATAAATTTCTCCAATCATGAAACGTGTTCTCTCATTATTCTTTGTCCTAGCTTTCAGTAGTGTCTTTAGTGCTTGTAAGGAAAGCGATCCTCCTCTCCCAGACAACTTAGTGCAGTTTGAAAGTGCCGAACAAGGCATAGATGCCGTTACCAAAGAAGCCACGATAAAGCTGAAATTAACGCGGGCAACCGACATAAACCTGCCCGTAACGGTGCTGTTAACACCTACCGGAATTGCTTACGGCACTCAATTTACGACCAGCCCAGCCGCTACCGGCAATCTGTTGACTTTAACAATTCCTGCGGCTAGCAGCGAGATTTCATTCAAGTTAACTAAAGTTGATAACCTCTTCCTGAGCGGAACCGAATCCATTGTGCTCAAGATTACGTCGGCCACAAGTCCCGTACTGATTGGCTCAGTATCTCAACTCACGGTAAAGTTTACATCTATCGTTTCTGACGGTACCGCGTTGACACTCGATGGCGGTACGGGCGGCTCAAGCGCTATCAATTCGGTATTCGTGGATTTGAGTAATAATTTCCAGAGTGCAGTAAAACGTAATACCTGGGATTTAGGCTTTTTCTCTGGTGATGATTTTCGGGTTATCCTAAACCACACAAGCGCAGCGACAGCGATTGCATTAACCAAAAACGACTTAACCCAGGTTACTGCGGCCGATACTATTGGACTGGTTCTGGCTGCAAACCCCGATGCGGCTAGTTTAAAATTGGTCGATGATGTAACCGGTGACATCACAAAAACGGTGATAGCCGCCGTATCAGCTACAGATGCTGACAATAAAGTCTATATCATAAATCGGGGCACCAGCGGAAGTATTGCCGCCAGAGCCTGGGTGAAAGTTAGAATCTTACGTAGCGGTACCACCGGCTATACGTTGCAGTATGCAGGTATTAAGGAAACGACGTTTAAAACGGTTTCTATTACCAAAGACAATGCCTATAATTTCAAGTTTGTATCGTTCGATACGGGCGCTGCTGTTGACGTAGAACCAGCGAAAGCGAAATGGGATATTGAGTGGACAGGTGCCATTTATAAAACCGATAATGGTGGATTTGATGTTCCTTATTATTTTTCTGATCAGGTCTATATCAACCACCGGGCAGGCGTAACAGCCGCCGAAATACTGACCAGCGCCACTTCGTACGATGCTTACACCGAAAGCAACATTGCAACAACAACGTTTAAAAGCGACCGGTCGGTTATTGGCGCAAACTGGCGTGCCACGACTGGAACTATCGGTGTAAAAACTGACCGCTTCTACGTGGTGAAAGATGCTGCCGGAAACGTTTACAAACTCAAATTCACCAGTTTCACATCACAAGATGGCGGTGAACGAGGCAAGCCTAAATTTGAATTCAAGCTGGTTAAGAAAGCTGTTCTATAACCGTTTTCTTAACCCATAAACAACCCGTATTTAACGGAGTGTCTTGTCTATAGCCTCGGCCGAAATGACAAGATACTTTCCGGTGAACGTCTATAACAGCGTCATAAGACAAAACAAAGATTATCATGTCAACTTATTCATTTTCAACAAAATGGCTTACCTCCCTTCTGGGAATACTCCTTCTGGGAAGCAGCTATACAGTTGCGATCAAACCCCAAAAAGATGAACCGGTACGTATTGTATCGTTAGATGGCACGGTTAGCGAAATTCTTTGCGATCTGGGGCTGCAATCACATCTTGTTGGTGTCGATGTGACCAGCACATATCCCGAATCCCTGAAAGCGCTTCCTAAAGTTGGTCATAACCGCAACATTTCGGCTGAAGGCGTTATTTCGCTGAAACCAACACTGGTGCTCACGACTCAGAATGCAGGCACGAAACCAGAAGTTATCGAGCAGATAAAATCCGCAGGAATTAAAGTCATTTCCTTTCAACAGGAATACAGCGTTGCAGGGGCTAAAAAACTAATTCAGGATGTGGCGACAACATGTCAGGTTGGCTCAAAAGCCAAACCAATCATCAAAAAATTAGACGCTGATCTGGCTCAGGTAAAAAAAGCCACGACCAGTCCAAAGGTACTTTTCATTTATGCACGGGGAACTGGCACCATGATGGTATCGGGCCGGGGAACGCAGGTTGAAAAAATGATTGAGTTGGCGGGTGGCGTTAATGCCACACCTGATTTTGAGAACTATAAACCCCTCACGGCCGAGTCTCTGGTAGCTGCCAATCCTGATGTGATTTTACTGTTCGACAGTGGCCTCGAAAGCTTGGGCGGAGCCGAAGGTTTACTGAAAGTACAAGGCGTTGCCCAGACAAACGCGGGTAAAAATGGTCGAATTATTGACATGGATGGGCATTTACTGAGCGGCTTCTCTCCTCGTTTAGGGAAGGCATTGCAGGAATTGTCTCAGAAAATTACCCAGAAACCCAAAGCGTAAGCTCAATGGATAGTACTGCACTAATCAATCGACCATCAACCGTACACACAACCCAAAAATCGGCGCTGAGAACGATTGTCAATCCGTGGCTAATGCCTGCATTGGTCCTTGCGTTATTGGCAACAGTTATTCTATCGGTCGGTGTTGGCGCCATGCGCATAACGCCCTACGAAATCTGGCTCGTTATCAGTAAATCGTTAGGTTATTCGGCCGAGGTTGACAGTGCAAAAGAAGCTATTTTACTAACCATTCGGCTGCCAAGAGTTTGTCTGGCCGTGTTGATCGGGGCCGGATTGGCTATTTCAGGAGCTGCGATTCAGGGATTATTCCGAAATCCACTGGCCGATCCGGGGCTAATTGGTATATCGTCCGGGGCGTCGCTGGCGGCTGTCATGATGATCGTTCTGGAAGCAGCATTTTTTCAAAAGCTCACGGGTCTGTTGGGCATGTATGCATTGTCTTTAGTTTCGTTTTTGGGTGCTTGCGGCACCGCCTTTCTGGTATATCGCATTTCTAAGTTGGGCGGTAAAGCGCTCATGACGACCATGCTGCTGACGGGTATTGCCATCAACGCCTTGTGCGGGGCATTAACGGGCATTCTGACCTATATGGCTACAGACGAGCAGCTTCGAAATATTACATTCTGGAGTTTAGGCAGTTTGGGCGGTGCCAGTTGGACATCCGTACTGGGAATTTTACCCTTCACCGTAATCGCTCTGGTGGGCCTTCCCCGTTTAGCGAAAGCCCTGAATCTGCTTGCTCTTGGCGAAAGCCAGGCAAACATGCTGGGCGTTAATCTAAAAAGTATCAAACGGCAGGTCATCATTTTTTCAACAATGGCCGTTGGTACGTCCGTCGCCGTTGCAGGAATCATCGGGTTCGTCGGCTTAGTCATTCCGCATCTGATTCGTATGGGAGCCGGTTCCGATCATCGTCGGGTGTTGATTGGGTCTGCTTTGGGCGGGTCGATTGTCCTTACGCTGGCCGATTCTCTTGCTCGAACGCTGGTCGCACCGGCCGAACTACCCATTGGCATTCTTACGGCCTTATTGGGTACGCCTGTTTTCTTATGGATTTTGTTTCAGGAGAAACGTCGGGCTATAGCTTAAACCGTCAGAGAGATGTTAGAAGTCAAAAATTTGTCTTACCGTATTCGCAATCGAAAATTGCTTGATGGAGTTTCTTTCCGGGTCAATCCGGGTGAATTGTTGGCTGTCGTTGGGGCTAATGGAGCTGGAAAGTCGACGCTACTCAAGTTATGCACCCGCGAACTGAAAACAACTGACGGAGAAATTCGGATTCGGAATAATGGCATTGATACGTATTCCGAAAAAGAACTTTCGCTGTTCCGGGCGGTTTTACCCCAACAGAATGCGGTTGTTTTTCCATTCCTTGTCAGTGAAATGGTTCTGATGGGGCGGTATCCTCATTTCGATTTTCACCCGTCCGAACACGATTATGCCATTGCCGAAAAAGCATTGCAAAAAGTAGGTATGTGGGATTTTGCTGCCCGGGTTTTCACGACGCTATCGGGGGGCGAACAGCAACGTGTGCAACTAGCCCGAGTGCTGGCTCAAATCTGGGATGTACCTCAAGGCATTCTGTTTTTAGACGAACCAACTACCGGCCTTGATCTCCTGCACCAGCACCAAATGCTGGAACTGGCCCGCGAGTTTACTCAAAAAGGCTTTTGCGCCGTTGTAATTTTACACGACCTGAATCTGGCGGCACAGTATGCCGACCACGTTGTTATGTTACGGGCCGGACAGGTAGAAGCGGCTGGTCTGCCACGGGACGTAATCACGGCAGAAAACATTCATCGTGTATTTAACCTAAAGGTTTGGCTCATTGAACACCCTGAAATGGATTGCCCGATGGTGATCCCACAACACTATCAATTTTCTGATAATCAACGATC
Organism: Spirosoma sp.; assembly: GCA_964263725.1. Taxonomy (GTDB): domain Bacteria; phylum Bacteroidota; class Bacteroidia; order Cytophagales; family Spirosomataceae; genus Spirosoma. The sequence goes on along the minus strand of CAXVWN010000076.1, from coordinate 10,084 downwards.
AAATCAAAACATCGATACCAAATGACCACTACACAAAGCCTCAATGAGCGCTGGGCTGCGCTCAAGGAAGAAAATCCAAAAACAAGAATTCGTGATGCTGCCAATCAATTGGGCGTGAGCGAAGCAGAACTCCTGGCTACTCAGGTTGGCGAGACGGTTCAAAAACTGGAAGGCGATTTTCGCGATCTTCTGAAAGACGTACCTACTTTAGGCTACGTTATGGCGCTGACTCGTAACGACAATATCGTTCATGAACGCAAGGGAGTGTACGAAAAGGTATCGTTTAGAGACCAAACAGGTCTGGTGCTTGGTCCGGATATTGATCTTCGCCTGTTCATGTCGCATTGGCATTTTGGTTTTGCCGTTAATGAAAATGGCCGTAAAAGTCTGCAGTTTTTTGATTTAGATGGTTCGGCGGTACATAAAATTTACCTGACCGATACCTCTAACGAGGCAGCCTACGAGACTTTAGTTCAGAAATATCAGGCAGTTGACCAAACAACCCCGATTGTTACGGTACCTTATCCCGAAAAAGAGGCCGTCACATCCGACGAAGAAATTGATGTTCAGGGTTTTCAGGCAGAATGGCTGGCCATGCAGGATACGCATGAGTTTTTCGGTCTTTTGCGGAAACACAAACTCGGTCGCGAGCAGGGAATTCGTCTGGCACCAGAAGGTCACTCTCAGTTGATCTCAGTCGAGCAACTCAAAAACATCTTCGAAACGGCTGCTGAGCGGGAAGTCCCCATCATGATTTTTGCCTCAAGCGCCGGATGTATCCAGATTCATACCGGACCCGTTAAGAAGTTGGTCAGTATGGGGCCTTGGTACAATGTGCTGGACCCAGCGTTCAATATGCACCTGCGCGAAGATCAGATTCACAGCATTTGGGTAACCCGCAAACCAACGAAAGACGGTATTGTAACGGGACTGGATTTATTCGACGAGAAAGGCAACAGCATTGCCCTTATGTTTGGAAAACGTAAACCCGGTATTCCTGAAATAAAGGAGTGGCAGGAACTTGTGAATGAAATAGCACTTGCGTAAAATCTGGTCAGGGGTGGCAACTCTTGATCACCCCTGACCAGATTTTTAGTGGCTATGTTCACCTTCTTTTTCGTCGGCAGGGGCTGGAATCTGGCTTCGCAATTGGCTGGCCCAATTGGCAATTAATTTGGCTTCTTCGGGTTTGAGTTTGGCATCGCCATGAACCCATAAATAAGAGCCTAAAGGCATCCAACCCTCGGTAACAGCCTCTCCTACTTCTTCCAGTTTGTGCCTCGCCTTTTTGGGAGAATAGGTCGTAAACTCCGAGAAATTAAGTTCGTCTTTTCCCTCTTTGATGTGGTTGTTAAGCCACCACGATACCGGTTGAATGTTATCGTACCAAGGGTAAACGGTATTATTGGAATGACAGTCGAAACAAGACCGCTTCAGCACATTATGGACATCGGCAGGAACGGCATATTTTGTTGCAATGTCATTGGCTGAGATGCCAGTTGCCTGATTCTTTTCCGGCCGAGCAAACTGGATAAGTACAAAAATTCCGAGGAGAGCAAGGAAGATTTTACGGAACATCGTTATCAGGAGTTAGGACGAACTATAATCAGGTGATCAGAAAAAGGCTTTTCTAATTAGTAGCTTTCCTTAGCCTATTGATTGTTGCATGAGCGCCTTCGCTTTGCGAATAGTCGTATTAGCGCGATCAGTCTCAATTAAGCCGTCACGGAGTCGAACGATGCGATGCGCATATTCGGCAATGTCTTCTTCGTGAGTGACCATAATAACCGTGTTTCCTTTACTATGAATCTGGTCGAAGAGATCCATAATTTCGTAGGATGTTTTCGAGTCGAGATTACCCGTCGGTTCATCGGCGAGCAGAATGCTGGGATCATTGACCAGCGCCCGCGCTACGGCCACACGCTGCCGCTGACCGCCCGAAAGTTCGTTGGGACGGTGCCCGGCACGATTTTCCAGACCAACATTTTTGAGCGCGATCATCGCTTTTTCGGTACGATCGGCTTTGTTATAGCCGGCATAGATAAGCGGCAGAGCCACGTTTTCGAGCGACGTTTGACGCGGCAATAAGTTGAACGTCTGAAATACAAACCCAATTTCCTTGTTACGAACTTCGGCTAGTTCGTTTTCACCCATGCCACTCACATCCTGGCTATTCAAAATATACTGCCCCGTTGTCGGTGTATCCAGGCAACCGACTATATTCATCAGCGTGGATTTACCCGATCCTGATGGCCCCATAAACGCAACATATTCGCCCTTTTGAATACTAATCGTAATGGATTTGAGTGCTTCAACTACTTCGGTGCCCATTACGTAGCGTTTGGAAATAGTGCGGGTTTCAATAATATTCATAAGTCTGTCGATACGGATTGCTTATGCGCCGGGCCGCCAACGCGGTCGTCAATTAGCAAAGCTACTTCATTGCAGAAATTTCTCCTTACTCTTTTCGATTGACGCTAGTTTTTCCTGATAAGTCACTAAAAACGCCTGATAATCGGCGGGAGAAGCTGTTCCCTGAAGTTTAGCCAACCCGCTTTCGGCGTAATCGGGCAGACTCAAGTCCAGACATAGAACAATATAGAGTTTAAGCAACTCTGCATTATCTTCATTGAATGGTAAAGCCGTCAGAACAAGATCGTAAGCGGTTTTTGTTTGCTTTTTTTGTTGGTCAAGTTGCGCAGTAGCCGTCACAAGATGAGCATTCAGCGGAGCCAATTTCAACGCTTGTCGATAGATTTGTTGTGCCTGAGCAACTCGACGGGTACGTTCATAAGTCTGGCCCAGCCAATAATCCCGTTCGGCCAGATGCTGAGGCAAAATTAATTCCTTAGCCATCGTCTCTGCCGATCCAACACTCCGTCTAAAGGCAGACAATCGAATGGCCGCAACGTTTCGCAAGGAAGCTGCTACGGGACTCACCTGTTTTGAGTTTGGTAATCCTGACAGTATTAACTGTGCATTTCGCCACTGCAACTGGTCAAGATAATCGTTTACCAGGGCAACACCCGATACGGTTTTTAGACTTGGTTCCCGAATTGTTTCCCAATAAGCACCCCGGTTTATATCGTCGATTCGATAGGTGGCGTAAAACGCCTTTTCCAGATCCGTTAATGGTTTGCGTTCCTGATAAAGTACCTGCTTTAAAGCTGCCACCGCCGGGTCGTTTTTAGCCGCTGCCTCCCAGAGAGACTGCGCCAACACCGGATCATTAGCCTTTGTTAAAGCCACGGCCCGGTAGTAGATCGACGTTGTGTCTGTATTATAACCAAATTGTTCGGCGGCCCGACGATATAAACCCTGTTCTAGCAGCCATAAACCTGTAATGGATCTATAGACCGCACCGTTCTGCTGATCGCCCTCCGCCAGTTGGCTCATCAGGCCAAAAGCGGTTGGGTGGTTATGCCGGTTGTATTCGGCCACGGCGCGGGCAAGTAGCAAATCGTCCGTAAAATCCTGATTGGCAGGATCACCCGACATACGCTGAAGATCATTGGTAAATGCGCTATCGACTTGCGGCTTCACCAGAATATAATTGTACAAACTGGCAAAACGCCCGACGCTTAGCCCTTCACCGGTAATTTTATTTTCCAGCCAGGCGGGTTTATCAGGTTGTGTTGTATCCGTTTTTGTTATCAATCTAATAGCCAGTGCATTAGCCTGATAAGACTCATAGTTTACCTTCGTATTTGTTTGGCTTAAGCTCGAATCGGCAGCTAGAATTTTGGGGTTGCGGGCGTAGAAGGCGAGTAAATTTGATTCGGGGACTTCATTCCGATTAGCATAACCCGTGGCAGATTTGAAGTAATAATAAGCCGAATCGGCCACACTTGTACGGGCATAGAGATACCCTAGATTATTCTGCAATTCCCCACTTTTTGGGAACGCCCGAATGCCCCGCTGTAGCGCTTTTACGGCTTCAAAAAACAAATTCGTTTGTAAATACGTCTGACTCAATCCCGCATAATCCTGCGGATTGGGTTGCTTAAGAAGCGCTTGTTGAAAATAGAAAGCGGCCGCCGTTTGATTATTTTGTGACAATGCCAACGATGCCAGCGCATAATTGGATTTATGATTCTGAAACTCCTGCTCCAGCGCGAGTTGATAAAATGCATTGGCCGATGCTGGTTCGTTGCTGGCAGAATATACGTCACCCAATCCGTTGAAATAACCCGCTACGCCCTGTCGGACTGTAATCAACCCACCAGACGCGAGTAAAACGGCCACGCCAACCACGCCAACCACCCGAAACAGACTTAATTCGAGCCGTTTGGGTTTGTAAAGAATTCGATACACAGGCAGGTTTTGTTGATAAATCGGCCAGAAATTTATTAGTACATAGGCCACAAAGACGACACCCATCGCCAGATGCGTATAGACAATTACGTCCTCAAACATCTCCACCAACGGGTCGTTGGCGGTGGCAAATGCATACGTAATTGTGAGCGTAGTAAGCAACGCAAGCCCTGCGTATAGGTAAGCACCTGCATCGAGAAATGAGAACGAATCCTGCTGTTGAACCAGCCGACGAAATCCCCAAACGCCCAACATCACCGAAATTAGGTATAGTACAAACGGGCTAATGGCCAACACATCCCAGTCAATGGATTTTGTGTTTTTCAGCCAGATTAGCGTCAGATTTATTAAATAAAGGAAGCTAACAAACAGGAAATTATTGACACCTAATGTTCGTCGTTGGTTTGTCTGCGAACTTTCCTCTTCTCCCCGACCCACCGATGTAAGCCAGACTAACCCGGCAATGATTTCGGTAGCGATGAAGAAAATAAACCCAATACTGAATACCAGAAGAACCGGCATTCCGTAACTCACAACGACCAACGCAGGAAATTTAATAGGTGACAAAGCATTCAGACCAATGGTAACAAGGGCTATCAGAATAGCAAAGGCACCAAGCCGAATGGCAATCGTATAATCGGGCCGAAAAGCGTGAAAATAGTAGCTAACCGACCCGAACAAAAAGGATAATAGCAGAAATAGATAGTTGCTGCCCAAGCCAGGCACTTCGAGCATTTCCCATCGAAAAAAGGCCAGACCGAGAATCAGAAAAGCCATACTCACTAAATACCGAATTCGGTCGAGGTGAGTAATGGCGCTCATCAGGAGAACAAATGCCAGGCAAATACCAATCAGAAAAGCCGTGGCTACAGTTGGCCGAACCTGCATAGCGCCCGCCACAAATTGTTCTGAAACGGCGTATGCTTTACCATTCACGGCGTAGTCGAGCAGACCGTCGGAGAAGGTATGGAAGGTAACAGGCAGTTCATTAAGCTCGCTTAATACATCCCAGCGAACAACATTACCCAAACCCTTTGCCCAGGCAACAGCAAGCAGAACAATACTGGTAATGAAAGCAACAAGACTAAACAGATACGAGAACCGGTAAGCCCGGCTCCAATTTTTCCAGAAAAACAAAGATGACATGAAAGAGAAACGCTCTTAACATCGGGTTAGTGCCTATCAGCAAATCGTGTAGGTTTCAAACCCACACTTAAAGTTTAGCCATAGGATTTAACTTACCCTCTCCCCGTCATCCGCGTCAGCTTTAATAATTTTTCGCCCACTTCATCCGTTAATTGACCCGGTACCAATCGCCATTGCCAGCTTCGGCCACCCAAACCGGGCGTGTTCATGCGGCTTGTTTCGTCAAGATTTAGCACATCCTGAACGGGAATAATAGCCAATCGAGCCACCGACTGCATGGTCAGACGGCATATTTGGTCCACCACGTTTTCTTCTGTGATCTCAATACCAAAGTAATCGTTCATCCGCTGGCGATGCACCTCGTCGGACTCACGAAACCAACCCAGGGTCGTGTTATTGTCGTGCGTACCGGAATAAACTACGAAATTCTCAGCGTGATTATGTACGGCATACGTTGACGTCGGCAAGTCCTGACCAAACCCAAACTGGATAACCCGCATACCCGGAATAGCGTAATGTCGCAGATAAGCTTGAATGTCAGCCGCTTTTGCCCCCAGGTCTTCGGCAATAATTGGAAGTTGCACAAACTGCCGATGCATAGCGTGCATGAAGGCTTCAATTGGCGCTTTTACCCATTCGCCAACTTTAGCCGTTGGCTCGCTGGCAGGAATTTCCCAGTACACGGCAAAACCCAAAAAATGGTCTAGCCGGGTGAGGCTATACAGCGACATCTGGTGGCGCAGTCGGCGCATCCACCAGGCAAACCCGGTGCGTTCATGTTCGGCCCAGTCATAGATTGGATTGCCCCAACGCTGTCCATACTCACTAAAATAATCAGGGGGGGCACCGGCTACAAATAATGGCTGAAAGTTAGCATCGAGTTTAAACAAGGTCGGATTTGCCCACACATCGGCACTGTTAAACTGAACGTAAATTGGAATATCACCCATCAGGTGAATTTTCTTGCCGTAGCAATAGGCTGTCAACTCATTCCATTGCCGCATAAAAAAATATTGCAGCACTTTTAATACGTCAATCTGATTGTGAAGTAATTCTGTCTGTTGAACTAATGCAACAGGGTCTCGCCGAACAATTTCAGTAGGCCAGCGTAGCCAGAACGGTTCGCCGGTCGATTCCTGCAAGGCGGTGAAGAGTGCATAATCGTCGAGCCAGTCAGCTTGCCAGACACAAAAGCGATCATAGTCGCTCCGTTGAGCGGGTGTTGCATCGCGCAGAAAGTTTTCGGCGGCTTGTTGCAACAACGGGCGTTTTTTTATCCAGGCGGCATGAAGCGTAGACGGAGCCAGAACGAGTGGTCCGGCCAGCACCGCCGATACAGTATCGCCCGAGGTAGTGGGCGCTTCGGTTATGGTTACGTCATGAACAGGCTGTTCGTTAAATACGGCCAAATCATCAGGACTCAGCAATTGATCATCAGCCAGCTTTTCCAGGCTAATCATTAATATGTTACCGGCAAAAGCGGACGGACTACTATATGGAGAGAAACCAGCACCGGGATCAACGGGTGTTAGCGGTAGGATTTGCCAGTATGTTTGCCCGGCAGAAGCCAGAAAATCAGCAAAATGGTAAGCTTCGGGGCCTAAGTCGCCAACGCCATGCGCTGATGGAAGCGAGGTAATATGGAGCAGTAAGCCACTTGAACGTTGTTGCAGCATGAAAACAGAATTGGTGAGTCTATCCTCGTTAGTCGCTAATCGATCACGACCACGGAGCCATACGATAAAGAACGGCTACTGACTGGCGGCTCACAACCGGCAACTAACTTTTGTACAAATCCGCCAGAAGCCGCTTTTGTTTGCTTTTTGTCGTAAAAACCTTAGTGCCAAACCTATTCCTATTGGAATCAGCAGGAAAATGACTAGACTGTTCCTTGACCTTACGCGGTTTTTCTCCTACTTTTGCAGTCCCAAACAATGGGCAACAGTTCAATAAAGTAACACCACATACAAATGATTACGGCAACGGCAGTCAATACGGGTAAGATTACGCAAATAATCGGGCCGGTCGTGGACGTGAGTTTCGAGGGCGAAGGCTCGCGAATTCCCGCCATCCTGGACGCTCTCAAAGTAACCAAAGCCAACGGGCAACAGGTCATTCTGGAAGTCCAGCAACACCTCGGCGAAGACCGTGTTCGGACTATCGCTATGGATTCTACTGATGGTCTGTATCGTGGCATAGAAGTCGTTGACTTAGGTCACCAGATCACTATGCCCACAGGCGAAGGTATCCGGGGTCGGCTTTTCAACGTCGTTGGCGAAGCCATTGACGGTATTCCACAACCTAAAACATCCGGCGTTGGCTTACCAATCCACCGCGCTGCGCCTAGATTTGAAGATCTTGCGACTTCGACTGAAGTACTTTTCACCGGTATCAAAGTAATTGACCTCCTTGAGCCTTACGCCAAAGGTGGTAAAATTGGTCTCTTCGGTGGCGCTGGTGTAGGCAAAACTGTATTGATTCAGGAATTGATTAACAATATTGCTAAAGCATACGCGGGTTTATCCGTATTTGCTGGTGTAGGTGAGCGTACCCGTGAGGGAAATGACCTGCTGCGCGAAATGATCGAAGCGGGTATTATCCGTTACGGTGATGCCTTCAAGCATTCGATGGAAGAAGGCGGTTGGGATTTGACCAAAGTTGATTTGGAAGAAATGACCAAAAGCCAGGCCACCTTCGTATTTGGCCAGATGAACGAGCCTCCGGGAGCCCGTGCTCGGGTAGCCTTATCCGGTTTGACAATTGCGGAACATTTCCGTGATGGCGATGGTGAAGGTGAAGGTCGTGACATTCTGTTCTTCGTCGATAACATTTTCCGCTTTACACAAGCAGGGTCTGAAGTATCGGCTCTGTTAGGCCGGATGCCATCGGCTGTGGGTTACCAGCCTACGCTGGCCACCGAGATGGGTGTTATGCAAGAGCGGATTACATCGACCAAACGGGGGTCAATCACATCGGTACAGGCCGTTTATGTACCTGCCGATGACTTGACCGACCCCGCCCCGGCTACGACATTTGCTCACTTAGACGCTACGACGGTATTAAGCCGTAAAATCTCTGAGTTGGGTATTTATCCGGCGGTTGACCCACTTGACTCGACATCACGGATTCTGTCGGCAGAAATTCTTGGTGACGAGCATTATAACACAGCCCAACGCGTAAAAGAGATTCTGCAACGCTACAAAGAGTTGCAGGATATCATTGCTATTCTGGGTCTGGAAGAATTATCGGAAGAAGACAAACTTATTGTAAGCCGTGCCCGTCGGGTACAACGGTTCCTGTCGCAACCGTTCTTCGTAGCGGAACAGTTCACCGGTTTGAAGGGCGTTCTGGTTCCTATTGAAGATACCATTAAGGGTTTCAACCAGATCATCGACGGTAAGTATGATCACTTACCCGAAGCTGCTTTTAACCTGGTTGGTACGATTGAAGATGCAGTTGCCAAAGGCGAACGGCTTATCAAAGAATCTGGTCAGTAGCCGTTATTTCCCGTATCCAGTTTAATGATTTAATCTATTGTTAACCGGATACGGGAAACTAACCCTCCTCCTTCAAGTCTAATAGTTTGACAATAAAAACGCATTAGTTTTATGAAAACGATTCGATTCAGAGTAGGAGTAGCCATTGTGTCATTTAGTTTAGTGGCTACAGCCGTTGCATCAGCTCAGATTACAACGTCGTCGGTACTGACAGTTTCACCATTAATTGGTACGTCAATTATAGTACAGGGCGACTCGACGACTGCCCATTTAGACAATGCTGTAGCGGCTCTTGACAAAGGCGACAAGGCAACAACAACCCAGGAGCTTAAAACAGGAATTGCGGGTCTGGAAGCTCAGGCGGCACAGCAGAAACCAACTTCATTTAAAGATAAATTATTGGCTCAGGCCAGTAATTTAAAAACGCTGTTGCCCTTAATTCCAACTGGTGCTTTAGGTAGTGGCGTTTTAGGTAAAGCCGTTAGTTTGGCAAAACTGGCATCTGGTGGCAGTCAGCTTGAGGGTATTTTAGCCGCAGGTTCTTTACTTGGTAAAGGCAGTCAGTTAACGAGCGGGTTATCAGGCATTGGCAGTGCACTCGGCGCTCTGGGTGGCCAGTCTTCCGGACAGTCATTGGTTTCTTCGGCGTTGGCAAGTGTTAGCAAACTCGATCAGGGTGGGTTAACGGCAAAAGCCGCTGAGCCAGTAGCCAAAACTCAACTTAGCAGCGTACTTAATTTAGTAAAAGGAGTTTTATAGAAATGGTTAATGTACAATGAATAATAGAAGCGCTTAACTCATTATACATTAACTGTTATTCATTGTACATTATCATGACATTAGATATTATTACTCCCGACCGTAAAGTCTTTTCTGGAGAAGCCAGTGCCGTTACCTTTCCGGGTAGCGAAGGGCAGTTTCAGGTTCTGAACAACCATGCACCCCTGGTTAGCACATTGGATAAGGGAGAAGTTGTTGTGCAGACTGCTTCAGGACAGCAAACGTTTATGGTTGACGGGGGCGTAGTCGAAGTACTTCAGAATAAAGTTTTAGTGCTTGCAGAAGCGGTAGTGGTTTAAACGTCTCTCCTTTTTTGCCATAAAAGCGATTCACTTTACACAGGTGGA
>CAXVWN010000075.1:0-7717 GCA_964263725.1 Spirosoma sp. | reverse complement strand
GACCCCCACCGACCCGGATTCCACGCCCGGAAACGGTTTTACCAATGGTGAAGATGACGAAGCAACGATCAGTTTACGGGTAAAGTAGCGAATAGGCTGAAATGAGAAGACCCCGCTACTGGCGGGGCTTTCTTTATTGTTTCTTAAGAATCTCTTCCAGAAACGCCCGAAACTGATCGGAAAATTCGGGACGCTTGAGAGCAAATTCGACAGTTGTTTTTAGAAAATCGAGTTTGTTGCCAATATCATGGCGCTTGCCTTCAATGCGATGCGCATACACATTTTCTCGCTTAAGCAGCAGCAAGAGCGCGTCAGTCAGTTGAATTTCGTTGTTTTTCCCAACCGGTGTTTGCTCCAGCATAGAGAAAATCTCAGGCGTCAGTATGTACCGGCCAGCAATGGCCAGATTCGATGGGGCTTCACTGATAGATGGCTTTTCTACCAGCGTATCTAATTCAAAAATTCGGTCGCTCAGCGATTTTCCGCCGACAATTCCATAGCGGTTGACTTTGTCGTGGGGCACTTCTTCAACGGCGATTACAGAACCGCCGTACTGGGCATAGGTGTCAATAAGCTGTTGGGTTACGGGAATAACCGAATCCATGATGGTATCGCCCAAAAGAACAGCAAATGGCTCATTACCAACATGATGCCGGGCATACCGAATGGCATCGCCGAGGCCATTTAGTTCACGCTGTCGAACGTAATGCAAGTTGGCCATGTCTGAAAGACGGCGCATTTCGTCGAGCAATAACTGGTCTTCTTTTTCTTCGAGCCGGGTTTCAAGTTCGTAATTACGGTCGAAATGGTCTTCGATGGCTCGTTTGCCTTTACCCGTAATAATCAGAATATCTTCAATGCCCGAATCAACTGCCTCCTGCACGACATATTGAATCGTGGGACGGTCAATAATAGGCAGCATTTCTTTGGGCTGAGCCTTTGTGGCTGGCAAAAACCGGGTTCCAAGACCGGCAGCGGGGATAACAGCTTTTTTAATCATGAGTGATTGAATTAATGAGTGATTGAATGATTGAGTAATTGAATGAGTCGCCTGAACGGTGATTTTGCGGTAGCTATTCAATCGCTCATTAATTCAATCACTCAATCATTCTATCATTCACAATTAAACTACATAAGGCTTTATAACACGGGCATTTACTTTTCTGAGTTCGACAAAGAGCCGATTCAGCATGGCATCGTCGCGGTAGAGGCCAATTATAGAACCGCCAGAGCCCGTAAAGGAAGCCGATGCACCACAGGCACGGGCCGTTTCAATTAAACTCAGGTTGCGATCACTGATAGTATAAATCTGCGAACGCAAATCGAAATTACGGTTGACGAGTTCATTCAGCAATTTGGCGTCTTGTCGAAGCATGGCTTCCCGCCCTTCGCGGGCAACATCGGCAATGGCGCTCATCGTATCGACCACGATCGGCTCACCTTTGAGCCACCGCGCCCGAACGTCGTTGTGCACGCGTCCCGATTGTTTACCTAAATCAGTATTGTAGGCGATGTATAATTTGGGCAGTAAGTGAGAGTCGAGCGGTTCGTACTGGCCGTAGCCCTGCCGTTCCATCGTCTCACGGTCGAAGTCCATATAAACGCATCCTTCGTAGCACTGAATAACGCGATCCTGTAAACCAGCCGTAATTCCAAGCTCTTCCGATTCGGTGGCCAGCACTAAATTCGGCAAGATAGGTAGTGGAATCTCAACGCCATAAAATTGCATGAGTGCCCGGAAGGTGGCGACAATAATAGCGCTGGAACCTGACAGGCCGACCTGCCGGGGAATAGAGGTACTGTATCGAATCGAAAAATTCTGATTGGGAAGCCGAATCTGTTCGGCTTCGCAGTATTCGGCAAATTTCTTGATAGCGGCCTTCAATAATGGAACGCCCCCGTGGTAGCCGAGCGTACTGACGGAATCGCGCAGGTGGTGCAAGCTCCGAAATACGTTTGTATCCTGCGGCTGGGGTTCAATGTGCAGTTCGGGCGAGGGGTATAGCGTTACAGACGCCCCGAAGTTGCGGACGGTAATGGCAATGGTTTTACCAAAAAAGCCATCGGACGGGTTTCCAAGCAGCCCCGCCCGGGCATAGGCACGGGTTTCGATGAGCAAAGCAGTAAGGCGGAATCAGTGTCCGCGGGATAGACCAATTAAACGACAAGTTTACGAAAGAATTGATAGCATAAAGAAACCGTAACAACCCACACTGTAATAAAAAAGCGACCGGAGTGTTTTCCCGGTCGCTTAACTCAACAAGTAGGCCTGAATGAGAATTACTTAGTATCGTCTTTCTCCACATCCGTTTTGTCCTTTTCCGTATATCCTACGTTATGTGGATCGTATCCTTCACCCGGCTTATCGCCCTCTTCAAGGTACGTGGCATCAGCCCGGTGAAGAAGGGCATCGTCGGATGGGTTTTCGGCAATTTCGCTTAATTTTTTTGCCGCTTCGTCGCTCATCATGCGTCCTTTCGGCAGGTCAGAAATAGCGTCGGCGTCAACGTCCCATTCCTGAGTTCCACCAAAACTTTCTCCATGTGGATCACCAGTTCGGCCTTCACCAAGGTTTGCCTCGCGGGTATTTTGCGTTATTTCTAAATTATCTGAATCCATATCCATGCCCGACGATGAGTCTTTGTAGGAATTGTTGCCAACACCTTCCGATTCGCGACCATAGTCTGAATCGCCGTGCTGGTTTGGGTCTTTCGAATAAAATTCAGGATCTACTTTCTCTGGGTCGAATGGTGATGTAGTTGCCATAGCGTTAAGTGTTTTTTTACACTATAACCCAGAAGTATAATAGGTTGTTTGGAAGCTATAACGGAAGGAGAAATTTGCACCTTTTCTACCCGCTTTTTTATCTTCTTTTTAACAAAGCCAACTCGGCAAGAAGTTGGTCGTTGGTTTGTTGCAGCAACGCAACGCGCTCATTGAGTTGAAAAAGCAGGAACTCCACATTCCGTAACCTTTCCTCTGTCGTAATCGCTGCCGACGGCGAATTAAGCACCTTAAACATCAGCCCTTCGCCCCGCAAAAGCCAGTCGCCATTCACTTGCGGATAGGCCACCAGAATTTTTTCGAGCGTATCGAAGCGGGGCTTTAGCCGACCATGCAAAATATGATAAACTTTCTCGCCCCGGTGCTCGCCCAGCTGCCGGGCAAATTCGAGAACGCTGATATCGAGCGCGTCGATAAGTTGCTGAAGCCGCAGGTGGATGGTCATGACTTACACTTTTTCATGTAAAAACTGACAACCATATAGACTGACCAGATCAAGCCGTTTTTGGTGCCCGAAAACGGCCCTCAATTCGCTTATTTTGATCAACTAAAGAATATTATCAGTTTGCAAAAATAGTTATAAAACGGGCTTGTATTTTACACAGTTTTGTGTAATTTTAAAGTAGTAAACACCACCACTTAAAAAGGCAAAAGGGACCTCAAAATGGGTCCCCTGCTTGAACAGTAAACAACAAATACTAATGAACACACAAAACAAAAGCCAAATCGAGACAATTCAAAGCGCTAATTTGCTTAATCCGCATGAAAAGATTAATGAACTGACCGGCGAGGTTGTCAACAGCGGGACTGCCCGGCGGTACAAATACCTGGAAGGACACCCCCGCCAATACCGGTTCGATGCGAAGGAAGGTGTGTTCAATATCAACGGCAATGAGAAACTGGACCGCGTCCTGACTTTCCAGCCTATCGCCTGGCGCATTTTCACGGATAACATCCTGAACATGGGCACTAAAAACTGGGCAGAACTTTTCTTCATAGACGAGAAAAACTGCGTGTCGGCAATCCTGTTTCATGGCTATTCTGTGGATAATATTTTTCGGCTCATCGAACCACTTTACTACGATGATCTGACGCTGGCCGATGTGGTTATCACAGCCATTGCCGAGAAAAAAGAGAACAATAAAATTCAGCCAAAGGGCGTATACTACATCGCTAACTTTTCTTACAAAATGGCTGATATTGAGAAAACTAAGGAGTTAAAACAGTTTGCGCAGGAGGCCAAGATATTCCGTCAGGAAACCCTGACAGACATTGCCAACATCAAAACGGCAATGAACTATTACAATCCTTTCGTAAATCTTGTTGACGAACCGGCATTGCTGCCAGCAGGCTAGTGCTGAACGCAAAACCGGTATCTTTTTCCCTTTATCTATGATTTCTCAACAGCTGACAACGTCACGCCAACCGATCTTTATGCCCGGCGATGACTATCGCGCCTTGGCGAGGGTATCGAATTCTGATTTAACCCGGTTGAAAGAAGAGCATCTGGGTTATTGGTCTACGCCCTCAGCGCGATTTATTCCCGAAAAGACGAAGGCGTTTGGACGTGCCTTTCACCAGCATTTACTCGAACCCGAAACGGTTGGTACGGTACTGGCGCAGTTTCTGCCCGACATGATCGACCCCTCGACCCGTATTGATGAAAACGCGCTGGCACCTGCTCAGGCTAAACAGTTAAAGACGCTGATGCAGACCATTCGGCAGGACGGTTTTTGTCGGCGGTACTTGCGACAGTCGGAACGAGAACGCATCGTGCTCTCTTCCGAACCCACAACCGGTATTGCCTGTAAGGCTCGCCTGGATATGGTTTACACGAGCCCAAAACGCCGAAATACGTTGGTAATTGATCTAAAAACAACCTCCGCCCGAACGCAGGCTCAGTTTCTGGAATCGTGTTATACCTACGATTACGACCGACAGGCCGCTTTTTATCTGGACAGTCTGCGTAATGCCGACGGACGCGAATGGGGTACGACGAAACACTTCCGGTTTGTGTTTATTGGCATCATGAAGCAAAGTCCTCACCGACTATTTGCCGTGGATGCCACGTCGATTCCAGGTTTTATAGATTATGGACGAAAAAAATATCGCTTCTGGCTCCGTAAATGGCGTGACGAACAGACAACTGAAAACCTGTTGGTTCCGGCCTGGAGCATGAGTGCGTAAAACTCAACAATCAACGTATGAATGCGTCTATTATCACCCTCACCCCTACCGAACTCCATTTCGACTGGGGTACCGATGGTTTGGTGTTGTGGATTGAAGAATTGGATGGCGATGACAGTCTGGCGGGGCAGATGCATGAAGTAATGGATCGGATTGCCTTCGCTATTGAATTACAAACAGGCTGGGATCACCGAACGGATGGCGATACGCTCCACCCGCTTTATGGGTATCGGCTTCTACTACGCGATGCCTCGGGCCGTTGGAATGCTGTTCGGACGGATGAAACGGGTCATTTTGTTGGCTTAACTCCGCTCGAAGAAATGGATTATGAGGTTGCTTACGATAAAGTTATGTGGCTGGACTAGTCCAATTTCAAAAAAGAATGTAAAAACAAAACCGCCGGGCTGGGAAACCAGATCCGGCGGTTTTGTTTTTGGGCCACGCAACGTTTGCGGCCTGGTTTGCATCTTTACTCAAACAAACGTCAGAAAGCACTCATGAAAACAATACTTACTTCTTTCCTACTTGCCTTCGTTGCATTGGCTCCGGCTCTTGCTCAAACAACTGTTGACGCGAAAGATATTCTTGCCAAAATTAACCGCAAGGAAACCATCTCCTACCAAAACGTCTCGATCATTGGCGATCTTGATTTGACTAGTTTAGCCAATCGGCATGAAGTGCGGGAAGGTAGCTGGAAAGGCGATTCGCCACAGTTCCTAAGTGTTGTAGAAGTGCCATTATCATTTAAAAACTGCACATTCAAGGGTAAATTTCTGGCCTATAGAACCGAAGACAAGGACGGAAAACTCTTGAAAGTTAATAACACCGTTTACAATACCGATTTTACGGAGGCTATCACCATTGAAGGTTGCCAGTTTGACGACGATGCTGCGTTCAAGTATTCGACGTTTAGCCAGCGAGCCATTTTTACCAGCAACACGTTTCACGATAATGCGCTGTTTAAGTACGCCAAATTTCGCAACGCGGCCGATTTCAGTAACTCAACCTTTAGCGATTACGCTGATTTCAAATACACAAAATTTGACGAGTCGTCATCTTTTCAGAAAGCAGCGTTTGAGCAATACGCCGACTTCAAATACACAAATTTCGACGAACGTGTAGATTTCAGTCAGGCACGATTTGCTAGAATCGCTGATTTCAAATACACAAAACTTCCACGCGGCACAAGTTTCGACGACGCCCGTTTTAATGGATCTACCGATTTCAAGTACACAACCCTAGACGGACGCAAGTTTTCTCCGAACGTTCGCTAGACTGATACGGTCTATAAATGGTTAAGCGGACAGCTGGCTTTCACGGAAAGTATGGTTGTCCGCTTAACCATTTATCAACTTCCGGGTTTATCAAAACGTTATACCAAGCCATTTAACGTTTTGAAACGCACAACAAAAATCGTACTTGCTCTGGTGGTTCTATTGATAATCGCCCGATTACTGTTACCCTATTTCGTATTGCGGTACGTCAACAAGACCCTGGCCGATATGGGTACGTATACCGGTCACGTTCAGGATATTGACATTCAACTCATTCGGGGTGCGTATCAATTAGATGATTTACGCATTCGAAAAATCAACGGGAAGATTAAAGAGCCGTTTTTATCTATCCCCAAAACCGACCTTTCGGTTGAATGGAAATCGTTATTCAAAGGCAAATTAGTTAGCGAAGTCGAATGCTATGAGCCCGAAATCAATTTCGCGTTCAGCGAGAACGAAGCCAGTAGCCAAACCGGGGCCGATGTTGACTGGACCACCTACCTGAAAAAGATGTTGCCAATCAACATCAACCGCTTCGCCGTTATCAATGGTAAAGTCAATCTGACAAGTCTGGTTACACAACCCCGTGCCGACTTATCCATACATAAATTTCAGGGCGAGATTCGTAACATCCGTAACGTTGAGGACAAGGATAAAAAACTTCCCTCGCCGGTTGTGGCATCCGGCGATGTGCCGGGCTATGGCGGCACGATGAATTTCTCGGCCAATATGAACCTGCTGAAAGAAACGCCGGATTTTGACTACAACCTTCGGTTCAGCGATTTGCAACTGGTAAAACTCAATCCACTGGCTCGTGAATATGCTAATATTGATTTTGAGCGGGGAACGGTAAGCGTTTATAGTGAGATGGCAATGCTCAATAGTAAGCTGAACGGCTATCTCAAGCCTCTTACCAAGGGCATGCAAATTTTCAAGCTCAACGAACATAAAGGGCGAACGGTGGGTCGTTTTTTTACCGAGTTGCTGGCTCAGGGCGGAACCGCTATACTTAAGAATCAGAAACACGACCAGGTAGCCACCCGAATTCCCCTAAGCGGCACTGTAGATAATATCGAGACCTTTACGTGGCCAACTATTTTTGGCATTTTACGCAATGCGTACATCGAAGCGTTTAAAGGGCAATTTGACAATAACATCACCCTGAAGGATGCGCTCAAAAGCGTCAAAGACGATTTTAAAGCAAAACGCGTCGAACGAAAAAAAGAGCGAAAGGAAAAACGAGCCGAACGAAAAGCCGAGCGGAAACAGAAACGAGCCGAGCGCAAGGCTGAACGGAAAGAGAAATAACAATCATTTACGGCTGTGTATGCCCTCGATGGGACGGGCCGCCGTTGCGGTCATACACAGCCGTAAGTAATGTAATCTAAATTTGCCCAGTTATTTACCAAGCCCAATTATGGTTTTCTCCGATCAATTAGCGTGTCTTTACGGGCACCGGCTGCGTTTTTCCG
>CAXVWN010000074.1:0-3892 GCA_964263725.1 Spirosoma sp. | reverse complement strand
CTCCCCGAAATGATTAGCGCCTGCGTTGGCTTCATTCTGATGGCTGCCAACAACGGCATGATGTACACAGGTTTGACCTCTGGAGCGGCCCACCTCATCACATCGTTTGCCTCACCCGAATTGAGTGAATTTTACGTACCGAACATGCTGGCCGGAACCTGGCAGGGAACAATGGCCCTGACCGAGCCGCAGGCAGGCTCGTCACTTTCTGATGTAACAACATCGGCAACTCCGCAACCTGATAATACGTATAAAATTAAAGGACAGAAAGTATTTATTTCGGCGGGCGATCACGATGCTGCCGACAATATTATTCACCTGATGCTGGCCCGGATTGATGGTGCACCCAAAGGCACAAAGGGCATTTCACTGTTTGTTGTGCCTAAATATCGGAAAGCCGAAGACGGGAATTTTGTCGATAATGACGTTATTTCAACGGGCGTTTATCACAAAATGGGCCAGAAAGGTGTGCCAGCCATGCACCTGACAATGGGGTCGAATGATAACACGGTTGGGTATCTCGTCGGTGAACCGCACCAGGGATTGCCCTATATGTTTCAGATGATGAACGAGGCTCGCATTGGCGTTGGCATGACCGCGGCTGGTATTGCCACGGCGGCTTTTTACGCAGCTCTGCAATACGCCAAAGAGCGCCCACAAAGTCGGCGGTTGAACGAGAAAAATCGTCTTGATGCGCCACAAACGGCCATTATCAATCACCCCGATGTGCGACGGATGCTGTTGTTTCAGAAATCCGTAACCGAAGGATCACTATCATTACTCATTGAAGCGGCCCGGCTTTTCGACATTAGCCAAGTGGCCGAAGGTGACGAAAAAGAAAACGCCTTTTTACTGCTCGATTTATTGATGCCGGTAGCGAAGTCGTACCCTTCCGAAATGGGCGTTCAGTCGGTGAGTCAGAGCGTACAAACGTTTGGTGGATACGGCTTTACGGAGGACTTCCCGGTCGAACAGTTGTACCGGGACATTCGCATCACGCCAATTTACGAAGGCACCACGGGCATACAAGCGCAGGATTTATTGGGACGCAAAATGACCATGAAGGGTGGTAAAGCGCCACAATTGCTTTTTGCCGAAATGAGTAAAGTCATTGCCGAAGCCAGCACATTCGATGACCTGAAACCCTACGCCGACCAACTCACTGCGGAACTCAGACGGACTCAGGAAGTTATGATTAGTTTGCTGCCACACGCCCAAAAAGGCGATATTGAACGGTACTTATCCGACGCAACCCTATTTCTGGAAATGTTCGGAATTGTGGTCGTAGCCTGGCAGTGGCTCAAGCAAGCCGTTGTTGCTAAACAAACGCTCTTGACCCAAAACCCACAAGGTGATGATTTGATCTTTTACGAAGGTAAGATTCACACCATGAAATTCTTCTTCCATTACGAGGTTCCTAAAACGCTGGGGTTAGCGCAACGACTTAAGGATACCGAGGTTCTAACAATTGTATCGGAGAAGGAACTGGCCTTGTAAACTATAGATGTCCAATTCATAAAAAAGCCGCTCTTCACAAAGCGGCTTTTTTATACCCATTCTGATAGATCAGCGATAAGCGGCCAAAGCCGGTCACGTTTTTTACGGTTTAACAAGCTTCTAAGTTTGAGAAACCCTACCTTTGCGGCTTCAATCGCCCGCGTTCGGTAATGCCGCTGATTGCCCAATCAAGTTATGAGCCGCCCCCCCAGTTGTGGAACGGTCACCTGCAAACCATTATCCCCTCGCTATTTCGACGGGTTGCCTCGAACTACGTTCGGGACCGAATTGATACGCCCGATAATGATTTTCTCGATCTGGACTGGAGTTACAGCAACGACATCAGAACCAAAGCAGGAATAGAAAAAGAAAACGCGATTAATAAACCGCTCGTCATTCTCACCCACGGCCTCGAAGGCAGTTCAACCAGTCAATATCTGGCCGGGATGGTTCGTCATCTAACGCAACACGGGTTTGATTGTCTGGCCTGGCATTTCCGCTCGTGCAGTGGTGAACTGAACCGCCAGCAACGGTTTTATCACATTGGCGAAACGGGTGACCTCCACTTCATTATCCAACACGCACTCGCAAAAGGGTATTCGGCGATTAACTTAATGGGCTTTAGCGCGGGCGGCAACGTTACGCTAAAATACTTGGGCGAACAGGGGAAAACATTGAATCCGGCCATCAAAAAGGCCGTCGTTTTTTCGGTTCCGGTCGATTTAATGGGATCAGCCCGGCGGCTCGAACAATGGGATAGCCTGGTTTACAATTATCGTTTCAACCGAACGCTCAAGCGAAAAGTAGTACAGAAAGCTGCGGTAATGCCTGGCGTTTTTCCCACCGAAGACATGATGAAAGCGCGTAACATTCGTGAGTTCGATAATTTATTCACGGCTCCCATGAACGGCTTTCTAGATGTTACAGATTACTATACCCGCAGTAGTTCATTACAGTTCCTACCAAACATTTCTATTCCAACGTTACTTGTGAGTGCAAAGAATGACCCGTTTCTCTCGCTCGAATGTTTTCCGAGCGAGTTAGGGCGGGAACTCCCCAACGTCTGGATGGAGTTCCCTGAGCAAGGCGGCCATTGTGGCTTTCCTTCGCGTGCCGGAGGCATTCAGGGCACGTACTGGTCGGAAGAACGGGCGTTAGAATTTTTACAAACGAATGAAGGCTAAACGATATGGATGGCAAACTTATTAAACATGGCACATCATTACTGTTAATCTGCCGCCCTTACAGCATTCGATTAAACAAATTTTAGACTTTGACCCGCTGGAAGATGCGGATATTGAACCCATCTAAATCATGCTCACCAAACCACTCGAACAAACCTATTACATCATTGATTTCGACAGCACGTTTACGAAAGTAGAAGCGCTCGACGTGCTGGGCGAAATCTCGCTCACGGGTCGCCCCGACCGCGATGATGCCCTGAATCAAATCAAGACGATTACCGACAGAGGTATGTCGGGCGAAATCTCGTTTACTGATTCCCTCAACCTGCGACTTGATCTTCTAAAAGCCCATAAAAGTCAGTTACCCGCCCTCATCGAAATACTGATGGGCAAAATCTCCGATTCGTTTCAACGCAATAAGCAGTTTCTGTCCGAAAATGCAGCGACGATTTACATCGTTTCGAATGGATTCAAAGAGTTTATAATACCCATTGTAACCTCGTTGGGTATTCGGGCTGAAAACGTCTTTGCTAACACATTCGAATACGATGAAGCCGGAGCCATTATTGGTTTCGACAAAAAAAACCCACTATCGGCCAACGGTGGCAAATCGCAGGTGATTCGAAATCTGAAACTCGATGGTGAAGTTTACGTCATTGGCGATGGCTATACGGACTACGAGATAAAAGCGTCGGGACTGGCAAATCGTTTTTATGCCTTCACGGAGAACGTGATGCGGCCCCGCGTGGTGGAAAAAGCTGACCATGTAGCCCCTTCGCTCGATGAGTTTTTGTACCACAATAATCTGAGTCGCAGTCAATCTTATCCAAAGAGCCGAATCAAGGTTTTACTGCTTGAGAATGTCCATCCAAACGCAATTCAACTATTTGAGCAGGAAGGATTTAACGTCGAAATTCGTAAGGGAGCACTCGATGAGGACGAACTTATCGAAGCCATCCGTGATGTATCTATTCTGGGTATTCGGTCCAAAACGATGGTTACGGCCCGCGTTTTGGAACATGCCAATAAACTGATGACTATTGGGGCGTTCTGCATAGGTACCAACCAGATTGACCTTGACGCTTGTACCGAAAAAGGGATTGCGGTTTTCAATGCCCCTTACAGCAACACACGTTCTGTAGTTGAGTTGGCCATTGGCGAAATCATCATGCTCATTCGGGGTATTGTTCCTAAGAGCAATTTGATGCACA
>CAXVWN010000073.1:0-13999 GCA_964263725.1 Spirosoma sp. | reverse complement strand
CATCCACCCTTGATCGACCAGTTCCCGTAACTGCTTCGATTGCTGGGCCAATAATTGTGTAGCCCGGTTTTTTTTACTTAGAATATAGTCGGTTTCTGAATCAGGCAATAGCTTTCGGAGTTCATCGGCCAAATTGCTTTCCTGCTCGGATATTGTATAAAACTTACGATACTCGGCATTGTATTTCTTTTGAGTATTTTCCCAAACGCGAGGTTCGCGTAACTGAAATCGTAAGGCCGTTAGCCAGGCAACATGCCGGTAAAGGAGTTGTTGGTGAATGACTTTGGCGTCAACGCCCGATGTTGCTGGCGTACGAATAAAGTCACGAACCATGATTCCCATGCTCCGGCTACTATTAACAATGCCGCCCCAAATCTGCCGGGCTTCCCAGGCGCGGGCATAGGTTGCATTGTTTCGGAAACCGGCAATAAAAGCGGCTGCTGTACCTAACAGGGCGATAGGTACCCAAGGCATACCAATCCATTTTAAGCCAACTACCTGGTATAAGAATGTTACGCCTGCATTTATACAAATCAGCCAGTATAAATTATGGCGGGTCCAAATCACAAATTCCTTAAATGAATATTTTCTTCCTGCGTGCATACAGAATTAAGCATTATGAGTAGGCAATTTTCGCAAAGATGTAGAATTGTACGGAAACAGCTTTACATACTGAAAATCAGTTGAAGCCAAGAACACGCTGTAAGTAATATTTATGGCTAACCCGCAGTAAACCGTAAGATACTCATTACAAGGCTTTTTCGTAGGCCAGAAACCGTAATCCTGGTCGGAAACTTAGTGTAATTTCTCCCGCATAGTAATAGCCTAATTTCGGGAAGAGTTTCTGCGTAATCTGGTTTTCTGAGTTGGTGTCGATTCGCAGATAGGCAATACCGCGTTCAACCGCAAGGTGCTCGGCTTGGGTCAACAGGGCAGCCGCTACACCCTGCCCGCGAAAAGCCGGATCGACGGCCAGCCGATGGGTTACGATAGCCCGCTGGCTAATATCAAAGCCGACTTGAGCATATTCGGGTTCCTGGTCTTCAGTCAGAGCGGCCAGACCCGCCAACTGCCCATCTATATCGGCAACCCAAAGTTGGTTTTTGTCAATATCCAGATTGAATACACTTTCGTTAGGATAATGATCATCCCATTGGAAATTACCCGCTTCGCGCATAAGGGGAACAACGTGCCGGATAAGTGTCATTAGGGCCGGTAGATCAGCAAGGGTAGCTTGGCGTATAGTCATCAGGAATGGTTAGTTGTGTTATTAGCGTGAATAATGGATATCATATAACAACAGCTGGCTAATAATCAGCACTTTGAGTAATTTTTTTGTCATCCTGACGATAGGAAGAATCTTTAACCATCCTTACTTAAATGGTAGGAAATCATAAGATCCTTCCTATCGTCAGGATGACAAAAAAATTACTCAAGCATCCATTATTCACGCTTTATTAGTTAAAGAAAGCGGCAGCGGCCTACAACCGGGAAAAAATTAAACTAGTTTAATTTGGCATGATGATTTAAGTAATCAGCTTTACTTACCCTCTTTCAGCATCTCCACGACCAGCGTCAATTCGTTGACGGTCGTTTCGGGATCGCCGGAGTAACCGATGGTCCGGTAGCGCACACGGCCATTGGGCCCGATCACAATTTTGGTTGGAATCCCCAATACTTTATAGGCATTTGCAACTTTCTGCTGCCCATCGAGCGGCACCACGAAATTATACGGATGCTTATCCATAAAGTTATGTACGCGCTGTAGTGGCCCCCCTTCGCGAGTGTTTACAAACAAAAACCGGACATTCGGGTCATTCTGAAAACGCGTTTGTGCCTGTTGCATCGCCGGAAATGACGCAATGCAAGGTCCGCACCAGGTCGCCCAGAAATCCAATACAATGACCTTTCCCTTGAAGGCCGACGATGAAATCGTTCGACCCTGCAAATCGGTGAGTGAAAAGGCCGGAGCCGGTTCATTGATAAGCAGTTGCTGAAGCTCGTCGCGCTGGTCGGCTCGTAAATCGGATTCAAGTTCGGTTAGATAGGTGTCGGCTTTCGCAATGGTGTTGCCCGGTTGTTTGGCGTACCAGTCTCGAAGGGCGGTTTTTAATCCCGGTGTTGCTTTTCCAACATGAACAGCCACTTCGGCCATTGGGCGAGCGTCGGTGGCATGATTCGTACGGAGCGCGCAGAGGTAATATCGTTCGGTAACGCGCGGATCGCTGTTGTCCACATCATCGGGATTGATAAACTGCTGATAAATTGGGTAAGCCTCCGCGTATTTGCCCTGCTGTTCCAGGGTTCGGGCATAGGTGTTCAATAATTGCCGCTGCCGGGTTTGTTGCTCAGCTTCCCAATTACTCACGCCTGTTTTTGGTTTAGGTTGTGTTTTCAACACATCCATCGCCCGTTTAATTAACAACTCCGATTCGGGCAACGATCGCCGTTCGTCGGCCAGTTGAAAGGCCATCGTGTTCAGCATTAGTACATCGGTGTGCGACGCTGGCTGTTTCTCTACAAATGTGACCAGACCTCGAATATCGTTATTCTTAAAATAACCGTCGGTCATCAGAACTGTTAACGCGGGTAAGTACGATGAGTTTGGGAATTCAGTCAGGAAGGCCTGATACGCCGTTTTTTTGCGCGTCCAGTCCGATTCGTTACGAACGGCCATCGAGCGGTCTTTCTGAACCAGTGACCCCGTTGGCTCCACCAGTTTCTGACGCTCGCGAAGTTCGTTGGCTTTGGGGAAATCCCCCATGCTTTCGTATAACTGAGCGGCAACGGTAAGGTCGGTAGTGGTTGGCGTTGGACGGGAAGCCAGATAGGACTCAATACCCGCTTTTACTTTCGGTCCGTAGCCGGGCTTTTTTTGCTTAACCTGAGCAGCCAGCAAATCCGACCAGTATTGCGGACGTAAATCCGGGTTTTGTAGAATTTCGTGCTCATACAACGTAACGATCCAATTGGGATCGGGTCGGGCTCCTGATTCGTTCAGAAAATGACTTCGGGTAAATACCGATGCTTGTCCGCCAGTGGCGTGCGGAACAATACGGCCATTGGCATCACAAACCGGAATGACGTAAAACTGGCCTTTATTTACATCGGTACGCTGCGGTAGTTTACTGTTCCTGAAAAGCAGCATCATACCCGCCACATCTTTTCGGGGAATCATCAATTCGCCAATATAATCATTGCCTTTTCGCACCAGTGTAACGCTGGTGGGGCGGCTGAGTTGCATCACAGTAGGCGCACCATATCTTACAAAGCGGCCTTCGATGGTGCTATCGGTGGCTAACGGTGTGGTTTGGGGGGTGTACGTAAACGATACCGGTTGCCCGACCTGGGGGCGTTCGGGCAAAAAACAGAATTGGGCGCTTGCCAACTGACAGGCAAGGGCCAGAAAAAGGAATGTAAGAGAAGTCCTGGTATTCATAAGGCTGTGTACTGATTACCGTAGAATTGCTTCAGTAAAAACAAACAGAACTGATATTAGGTAAATGGATATGTAAAATGAATAATCGTAAATAGCCTGATAGTCAAGATATTAATATTATCCATTGTCCATTATTCATTAAACATTTTACATTGTTCATTATTAATTTACTTACAACGTTATTGGGTTTTCTGTCCGCACCGGCTTTGATACGGCCCAGAGGCCCACAAACGTAAATAAACCGTTGAGTAGTAACCGTTCGAATCCAAACTGATAGCCGCCAAACCAGGTTGCCGAGTTTTCATTGACAAAATACGTTAACACGGGCGAAGCCAGGCAGATGAACGGCACAGCTCGATCCATAACCGGTCGTTTGTTGAACATCCCGAAGGCATACAGACCCAGCAACGGCCCGTAGGTGTATCCCGCAATATCAAACACAGCCGTAATAACTTCCTTGCTGTTAACCTGCCGAAAAATCAGAATAACAACATAAAACAGGAGCGAAAAGCCAATATGTACAATGTACTTTATACGTGACCGCTCAGCCTCGGGCCGCTTCTCGACGTTCATAAAGTCGATACAAAATGAGGTGGTCAACGCCGTTAGCGCCGAATCGGCACTGGCATAGGTGGCGGCTGTGATACCCAGCAGAAAGGTGATGCCCACCACTAAGCCAAGATGATTCAGGGCCAGCATTGGGTAAAGATCGTCGGTGCGGGTTGGGATTTCAATGCCTTCGCGTTTGGCAAAAACGTATAAAAGTACGCCGAGCGACAGAAACATGAAGTTGACAAATACAAGCGTAACCGTGAACCAGAACATATTTTTCTGGGCTTCACCGATGTTTTTGCAGGTCAGATTTTTTTGCATCAAATCCTGATCCAGACCCGTCATGACAATGGCAATAAACGCCCCGGAGATAAACTGCTTATAGAAATTCTTGGGGTCGTTGGCATCCCAGAAAAACACCTGCGACATAGAGTTGTCTTTCACCGTTCGCACCAAATCGCCGAACGATAAACCTAATTCCTGGGAAATCAGCACAATCGTCAGCACGACTGCCGTAACAAGAAAGACGGTTTGCAGTGTGTCAGTCACGATTATAGTCTTAACACCGCCTTTAAATGTATAAACCCAAATCAATACGATGGTAATCAGTACCGATACTTCAAAAGGAATGCCCAGCGCATTGAACAAGGCAATCTGTAATACGCCGGCGGCCACGTAGAGCCGCACCGCTGAACCAACAGTACGAGCCAGCAGGAAAAAGCCCGCGCCCGTTTTATAGGACCAAAACCCGAAACGTTGTTCGAGATAGCCATAAATTGAAATCAGATTCAGCCGGTAATAGAGTGGCATCAGTACCGAACCAATCACAAAATAGCCAACAATGTAACCCAGCACGACCTGAAAATACGAGAAGCCGATTTTTCCCACCGCACCCGGTACCGAAATAAACGTGACGCCCGACAAGGAGGTGCCAATCATACCAAAAGCCACTAACCACCAGGGCGATTGCCGGTTAGCGGTAAAAAAAGCATTCGTGTCGGCTCCTCGGGCGGTGTAGAATGAAACGGCAATCAGCATCCCGAAATAAGCGATCAGGATGACTAAAGCGAGGGTGGTATTCATAGGAAATCAGGCAACTTTTTAAGCCAAAATGGGGTTCTTTTAATGCACGGTAATGGTTTTTTAAACTGCCCGTTTTACCGTAAATTTGCTAAGTAAACACCATTTTATCTCCTATGCAACCTTTTGAAGAAACCGTTGTGGACGTGCTCGACGAAGTCGTTGAAACCGACGTTCATAACCTTGTAGTCTTCAACGATGAAGTCAACACATTCGAGCATGTCATCGAAACACTGATGGACGTTTGCAAACACACGCCCGAACAGGCCGAGCAGTGCACACTGCTCATTCATTACAAAGGCAAATGCTCCGTCAAGAATGGCTCATGGGAAGAACTTGTGCCAATGCGCAACGAAATTTGCCGACGGGGTATCTCGGCAGAAATTTTAAATTAAAGGCGAAAGACCGTAAGAGTGAAAGAGCGAAAGTTGATGCGCTAGCCGCTCTTGCGCTCATTCACTCATTCACTCTTTAATTCTACGGAACTTGGAGTATCCATCCAAACTAATAGAAGACGCGGTAAACGAAGTGTCGAAGCTGCCGGGAATCGGGAAAAAGACCGCTCTCCGACTGGTACTGCACCTGCTCAAACGCGACGAAGAACAAACCGAAGCGCTGGCTCAGAGTCTAACCGCCATGCGTACTAAAGTCAAATACTGCCGCAAATGCTACAACTTGTCCGATCATGACTTATGTACGATTTGCGCCAGTAATAAACGCGATCAGTCGATAATTTGCGTAGTAGAAGATACCCGCGACGTGTTGGCTATCGAAAACACCGCCCAATACCGGGGACTATATCATGTGTTGGGTGGCATAATCTCGCCGGTTGAAGGAATTGGGCCAAGCGACTTGCAGATTGATTCGCTTATGACCCGGTTGCGTGGCCCAGAAAGCGAACAGGTACGCGAAATCATTCTGGCCATCAGCCCCACGATGGAAGGCGACACAACGGCTTTTTATCTTCAGAAAAAAATCAAGCCCTTTAATCTCAAAATCTCGACCATTGCGCGCGGTATTCCCATCGGTGGCGATCTCGAATATGCCGATGAGATAACGCTCGGACGAAGTATCCTGAGCCGAATTGCCTACGATTAATATACGGTTGGATGCAGAAAAGTCCTTTCTTTGTGTTTTCGACAATGTGTTTATGACTATGGATTGCTAAACATCCGCCCGTCAGATGGGTTGTGTTTACAGACCTTATGGCTCAACCCTAAAGTCGAAAACGCGTTATTATTTCCCTAAAAACCAACATTCGCATGAATCGCTCCGAGTTTTTGAAACTGGCATTTGGTACTTCGGTCAGCCTGGTAGCCCTCCGTTCTTTCGGCTTTTCACCTGCTCAGGCAGAAGGACCGTTCAAACTGGCTCCGTTACCTTACGACGCTGGCGCGCTCGAACCGCACATCGATAAGATGACAATGGAAATCCACCACGACAAACACCATAAAGCGTATGTGGACAACCTCAACAAGGCCGTTGCCGGAACCGACATGGCGAAAATGGACATTGATGCGTTGGTTAAAAGCGTAAGTAGCACGACGCCGGCAGCTGTTCGAAATAATGCGGGCGGACACTGGAATCACACATTCTTCTGGAATATAATGGGTCCTGGTGCCGGTGGTGCGCCAAAGGGTGCGCTTGCCGATGCGATCAATAAAAAATATACGTCGTTCGATAACTTCAAAACCGAATGGGTCAAGGCAGCCACGGGTCGCTTTGGTTCGGGCTGGGTATGGCTCATCAAGAACGGAAACGACGTTGAAATCATCTCGACGCCTAACCAGGATAATCCGCTGATGGCTTTGGCTGAGAAAAAAGGAACACCTGTTCTGGGCCTTGACGTTTGGGAGCACGCCTATTATCTGAAATACCAGAACCGTCGTCCAGAATACGTTACCGCCTTCTGGAATGTAGTTGACTGGAATAAAGTCGGCAAAAATTTCGGAGCGTAATTGGACTAGTGTAGAGACGCAATCCGTTGCGTCTCCTGTGTTGATGGTTTTGTTTATACTACCATTACTGACGCACAGGAGACGCAACGGATTGCGTCTCTACGTTTTGATAAACTTTTGTATTTTTGTGAAAATAGTTTTTGTCTATGTTAACCGAAGAATTATACAATGAAATACCGTCTCTGGATTTGGCGGATTTTACCTCGGGAGACCCCGAACGTAAGGCTCGTTTCGTGCAGGAATTAGGCCGGGCGTTTAACCAGATTGGCTTTGTCGCCATTCGTAATCACGGCTTAACCAGTGAGTTGACCAAGCGGCTTTATGATTCAGCCAGGGATTTCTTTTCGTCGCCCGATACCCTGAAACAAAAATATGAACACCCCGAATTAAATGGTCAGCGGGGCTATATTGGCAAAGGTAAAGAGACTGCAAAAGGCTTCAAAGTAGCTGATTTAAAGGAGTTTTACCATATTGGTCAGCCGGAGCCGGAAGGGGATATGCCAGGCAATGTGTTGCCCGAAGAATACCCTGAATTTGGTGAAGCTACGTTAACTGCCTATCGAACGCTCGAAAGTGCGGGCAAGCAGCTCTTGCGAGCCATTGCCCTTTATCTGGAACTTCCGGAAAACTATTTCGACGATAAAGTAAACAACGGCGATAGCATTCTGCGGGCGTTGCATTATTTCCCGCTCGATCCCAACACCACACCTGATGGCGCTGTACGAGCGGCTCCTCATGGTGACATTAATCTCATAACATTGCTAATGGGGGCGTCGGCCGATGGACTTGAGGTACTCCGGCGTGATGGCAAATGGATTGGTATTACGGCCCTGCCCGATCAGGTTGTAGTCAATGTTGGCGACATGCTCGACCGGCTGACGAACCATAAATTAAAGTCCACGATTCATCAGGTTGTGAACCCGTCCCGCGATAAAATGAGCCAGTCGCGTTATTCGATTCCGTTTTTCATGCACCCTCGTGCCGATATGAACCTGACCAGTCTGGACAGTTGTATTGACACCCAGCACCCCAAAATATACGTAGACATGACCGCTGGCGAGTTCCTGAACGAACGATTAATGGAACTCGGCCTTAAGAAGTAGTCATTAGTTGTTATTATTGATGATTGATAGTCGTGCGTTGTGATTAAGCCAACAGAGGACTATCAATCATTATTACTGTATGCTGCCTTATTTGACAACCGCCAAACCCGTGCGCCGGATACGCTACATCATCTTTTTGAAAGATGTGCTGATTCTTGCGCTAACGACTTTTGGCGGGCCGCAGGTCCATTTGGCCATGTTTTATGATCGGCTTGTGCTAAGAAGACGCTACCTGACCGAAGAAGAACTGATGGAGTTGAATGCGCTTGGGCAGGTACTACCGGGTCCAACGTCTACGCAGACCATTACGGCGATTGGCTTTAAATTTGGTGGTCCAAACCTCGCCTATATTACGCTAATCGTTTGGATATTGCCCGCTGTTTGCATCATGACAGCCGCTGGCATGGGCATTTACTACCTTGAGCAGCATAAATTATCCTTACAGTTTTCCCGCTTCATCCAACCTATGGCTGTAGGATTCATGATCGTGGCCGGATATCGAATTGGGCAAAAAGTTATTAAGAATCAGATCAGTCTGGCCCTTGCACTTACGGCTGTCGTGGTCGCCTATTTGTTCCGGTCGCCCGTTATGACACCTATTGTGCTTTTGGTAGGTGGCCTGACTACTGCGCTAACCTACGAAAAACAACAGCGAATGGAAAAGAAGCCCCTGCGTGTGCAGTGGGCTAACTTTTTTTTGTGGCTAGGTGTATTTATTGGCGCGGCTACGCTGGGAGCATATACGCAGTCATTTCCGGTACGATTATTTGAGAATTTTTATCGAAATGGCAGCTTCGTATTCGGTGGAGGACAGGTACTGACGCCCATGCTTTACAACGAGTTTGTGGCCTTCAAACATTACCTGACACGTGAAGAGTTTTTGTCGGGATTAGGCTTGGTACAAGCCGTGCCGGGACCCGTATTTGCTTTCGCGTCATATATTGGCGCCTTGTCTATGCGCGATGCGGGTATACATGGGCAACTCTGGGGAAGCATCGTTTCCACCGCCGGAATTTTCCTGCCCGGTACATTTCTTATTTTCTTTGTCTATCGTTTTTGGGAACAGTTAAAACGGTATCGCGTGGTACGGGCATCGCTGGAGGGTATCAATGCCGCTAGCACAGGACTGACAGCGGCTGCCGCCATTGCTCTTTTTGAGCCGATGGCACCGCATTGGCCGTCGGTTATGGTTGTGGTGCTCACAGTAGGCCTGCTTTTGTATACAAAAATTCCGCCTTATGTGCTGATTCTGGGCGGATTAGTGGCAGGCGTTTGTTTGTAATGTTAGGTAGCACCTGTTTACAAATACTTTACAATAAAATTAATCAACTTCTTTACCCGATCGGTATACGGCGGATAGATGAATTTCATGGTACCAAAATCGCGTTGCATCACGCCCCGCTGATTGGAAAATTCCTGAAAACTGAAGAACCCATTCGACTTCCCCAATCCACTATTATTCACACCGCCAAAGGGCAGTTCGACATTGCCGAATTGTAGCAGCGTATCGTTCACAACGGTGTCTCCCGCCGATGTACGGTCCAGAATATATTGGGTGGTTTTGCGGTTTCGACTGTGGATGTAGAGGGCCAGTGGTTTCTCGCGACTATTCACAATGCGCAGTGCATCGTCAAGATTAGAATAGGTGAGCACCGGCAGCACCGGGCCAAAAATCTCGTCCTGCATGACGCGCATCTCGTCCGTAACATCTTCGAGTATGGTTGGTTCAATGAAATTCTCATTGGCATCCATCAGGCCGCCGTGCACTACTGTAGCTCCCTTGCTCACGGCATCGTCTACCAGATCTTTAATTCGCTCAAAATGACGGTTGTTTACGATACGGGCATAACTGTCAGAGGCTTCTACCGGCTTTCCGTCGGGGCTGTACATGCCCGTTAAAGTATCGCGCAAAGCTTGTATGAAAGGCTGCTTAATAGATTGATGGACAAGTAAATAATCTGGCGCAATGCAGGTTTGCCCGTTGTTGATGCACTTGCCCCAGGCCAGTTGTCCGGCGGCTTGTTTTACATCGGCTGACTCATCGACAATGGCGGGCGACTTGCCGCCTAACTCCAGTGTAACAGAGGCCAGATGCTT
Source organism: Spirosoma sp. (assembly GCA_964263725.1). GTDB lineage: Bacteria > Bacteroidota > Bacteroidia > Cytophagales > Spirosomataceae > Spirosoma. Next base: position 3,770 of record CAXVWN010000073.1, on the reverse strand, counting down.
TGCGGCAGCGGTCATCACTACCCGGCCGACGGCCGGGCTTCCTGTGAAGAAAATATGGTTGAAGGGTAGTTCCAGTAAGGCTTTCGATACGTCGGCATCGCCCTCGAAAACGACTACTTCTTCAGCCGGAAACAAGTCTGAAATCATCTGTTTGATAAGACCCGCCGTATGAGGTGTCAGTTCCGACGGTTTCAACATGGCTACATTTCCGGCGGCAATGGCTGATACCAACGGGCGAATCGTTAACACGAAGGGATAATTCCAGGGGGCAATGATGAGCACGTTTCCCTTTGGCTCATGCAATAAATGGCTCTTGGTGCCAATCAGGGCTGTAGGCGTTGGCAATCGCTGGGGCTTCATCCAGCCTTTCAGGTGCCGAATCGTATGATTGATTTCGGCGTGCAATGCCATCAGCTCTCCCAGCATAACCTCAGCCGAAGGCTTTCGAAAGTCATCATACATGACCCGCTGAATATCGGTTTCGTGAGCGTTAATCCAGGTCCGAATTCGCCGGATTCGCTCAATGCGCTGGTCGGCAGTTGTGAGCGCCATGTGAGAAGTATGTCGACGTTGGACATCGAATGCAACCCGCAGATCGTCGCGCAAATCGGTTTCGGAAAGTAGGGGAGTCATGCTGGAGCGGTTCGTCTATGAACGAGTCAAAAGAATGAGATAAAAATACAAAAAAACGGATGAACGAGCGGGTATTGGCATTTAAAAAGCGAAACGTTTATCTTAGCTGAAACTTTAGTAAACCCTAAATAGGATGACGCTTGTCAGTGACAACATCCGCTACCTGCGCAAACTGAATGGTCTGACACAGGAGCAATTTTCTCGAAAAATTAACATAAAGCGTTCATTGCTAGGGGCCTATGAAGAAGGTCGCGCCAACCCCAATGGACAGAATATACAAGCCATTGCTAAAGCGTTTAATACAACGGTTGAATTGCTAACGCGGCAGGACCTTCGCAAACTCCGCGAAACGCCAAATCTTAGTATTCCACTCGGCCAAGCTAGTCGACCTGTCGAGACGCGCTCGTCAACAATTCGAACTGATGGTAAGGTAAATGCCGACGAAGACGATCCGTTTCAACACCCCGATTTTCCCGATATTTTTGCCCAGCCAGCCCCCCCAACGCCCGAACCTCAACCACTCTCGTCGGTTCTGAACAAATATTATCGGACACAGGAAGAAAGCCGACCGACGCCAGTTCCGCCGGTCATTACGTCGCCGGTTCGGCCAAATCAGGGCATGAACGAGCGGCCACAGCCGATGTCATTCAGACCTGAACCGCCTGCTAACAACACGCCTGAACGTGGCCGGTCCTCCTCTCTCGATGAATTATTTAATTCGCAACCAGAGCCACGAGTAACCCCATCGCCATCGCAATCATCTGCTAGTCAGTCGCCTGACTCGTTGACGTTTAATAACGTTTATGAAGGAGCAACCGCATCTGCCCGGCCAAATGTGCCTGCCAAGCCAGTGGCACCAACCATTCCGGTGGTAATGCAGCGACTGTTTTTGGACTACACGCAACGCTATCAGCAGACTGACTTCTTACATCGGCTCCCGGCCATGCACTTGCCAACTTTGCCCGAAGGACATTACCGGGCCTTTGAAGCTGGTGATGACTTTGCGTTTCCGGGAGCTTTACTGGTTGGGAAGTTTATCCGTAACTGGTTCGACATTGCCGACGGGAAATTGTATGTTCTTCTTATTCAGCCACAACGGTCCGATGCTTCGGGTAACGGAGGTGGGGGCCTTTACTGCCGAAGGGTCTATAATCAGGTAAAAGTGAAAGGCACACTGCTCCTCACCGCCGATCATGCCGATATTCCCAATCGCGAAATAGTTCTGAAAGAGGTACTGGAAGTATGGGAAGTTTGTGCGTTTGTCAGTCAGCAATTGCCCCCACCAGCCCCAAATACCGACCGGCTAAAGCAGTTGGTTGATGAATTGCGGTTTGAAATCGAACGGTTGTAGCTAAACCGACGCCAGTACCTAACGATTTTAGACTATTTTTTCGTCACGAAAACCCTGTTTATCGTTAAACAGTTGAAAGGATGAAACGGGCATGCAGCATTAGAATGAATAGTTAAGTAGTGATGCAGATTAAGCCTATAAGGTTTTAAAACCGCTCCGTATTGGCGACTAAGCTTATAGGCTTCGCTCGCCGACAAACACTATTTTTGCCTCAATTATGCGTTATTTTCTTCAACTGGCATACCGGGGCACAAAGTATCATGGCTGGCAACGGCAACCCAATGGCTTGAGCGTTCAGGAAGTACTCGAAACGGCACTAACAACCGTATTGCGACAACCCATCGCCATTGTGGGCAGCGGCCGAACAGATGCGGGTGTTCATGCAAGCGATCAATTCGCTCATTTTGAGATGGATAGCTTGGTGCCTTCACACTTACTCCGGTCGCTGAATAGCTTGATTCCTTCAGATATTGCCGTGTACGACTGCTTCCCCGTTCGTGCCGACGATCATGCTCGTTTCACCGCTACGTTTCGCTGTTATCAATATCAGATCAGCCGTCGAAAAGACCCGTTTCGAGATGGTTTAGTCTATGTTTTTACGCTACCCCTAGCGATTGAACGTATGAATGAAGCGGCTGAGAAATTAACTCATCATGTTGACTTTGAGAGTTTTAGTAAAGTGAAGACGGACGTTAAAACGTTTAATTGTCAAATCGAATGGGCATATTGGGAACAGAAACCAACGGGTGATCTCGTATTTCATATTAAAGCCGACAGGTTTCTACGGGGTATGGTCCGGGCCATTGTTGGCACATTGCTGGCAGTAGGGCAGGGGCGCTTGAGCGTGGCTGATTTTGAGCAAATTATTCTGTCAAGAGACCGAAAAAAAGCCGGTCATGCGGTACCCGCCGAAGGGCTATCATTGGTAGAAGTTGGTTATCCTGCCGAAGTATTTACCCAGCGCAAGAATGAAACACAGGTCTGATAAACGATTTTCCCGTCTTTGTTTTTCACTGGTTCAGTCCGCATCACTAACCCGAATTAATTCATTATTTGGTATCTTTCATTAAAAAAAGCTTTCCCTTGACAATCGGAACCATCATATTAGCCGCTGGTGACTCGTCACGAATGGGCGGTGAACCCAAGCAGTTGATTGCTTATAAAGGCCAGTCGCTAATACGGCGGGTAACAGAAACGGCGCTAGCCCTGCAACGCGGCCCCGTGGTAGTCGTTTTAGGCGCTAATCGGGAATTGGTTTTGCCCGAATTAAACGGTCTGCCCGTTACACTGGTAGATAACCCAAGCTGGCCTACCGGACAAGCGTCGTCGTTAAAAACGGGACTGGCAGCTTTATATCTGACGCACAAAAATATTGACGCTGTGCTGGTATTGCATACCGATCAGCCGCTGGTATCGCTGGGATTGCTCATGCACATGCTCGACGTTTATAATGACGAAGGCAAAGGTATTGTGGCCTGTCGATACGGCACTCAACTCAGCGTGCCCGCCTTTTTTCACCGCGATTATATTGCTGAACTACTTCAATTGAAGGATGATAAAGGGGTGAAGTGGGTGATTGGTCGGCATCGAAACGACTGCTCGGAAGTGCCATTTGAAGCCGGGGCTATTGATCTGGATTCAAAGCGCGACCTTGACTTATTTCAACAGGTATTGACTCAGTAAAGACGGGCTTGCCATTTCTGAAATACCTCCAATTACATGCAAAAACTCGATACTGCCCACACGCTGCATATTCGTCTTTCGACAATTCTGGAAACAGTTGAAC
>CAXVWN010000072.1:0-37968 GCA_964263725.1 Spirosoma sp. | reverse complement strand
ACTATAGTCTCCAGCGAGCCCTGGCCAAGCCCGATCTGCGCGTGGGCGGCACCTACGACCAGAACGGCAGCTATATTCCTAATTACGTGGGCCTATCGGTGGGAATGGACATACCGGTGTTCAACCGCAATCAGGGAGCTATTCAGGCAGCCCGTAGCCAGATCGGCTACCAAAGTCAATTGCAGAAACAGCGGGCTGTGCAAATAACGAACGAGGTCTCTACGGCTCTACAAAAAGTCCGGGATGTGGAGCAGATGGTCCAATCTGTTGAGGGGCGTTTTACCGACCAGTTCGAGTTACTGAATCAGGGTGTCGTCACGAGTTTTCAGAAGGGTAATATCTCGCTGCTGGAATTTGTGGATTTAATCGAAACCTATAATGAGAGTGTCCGGCAACTCAACCGCCTGAAAGCAGACCGCGTCAATGCCTACGAAGAACTCAATTACCTTATCGGCGACGATTTATTCAACTAGTGAACTTCCTCTTTTATTGCTAATGAAAGCTACGCTGCCCATGCGCTCAAGTACTGTTTTTTTTCTGGTCGCCATCACCGCCCTGCTGTCAGGTTGTAATCCAAAACCCGCTCCGCAGGAAGCTACGGCGTTTATGCTGTCGGATACCATGATGAGTCGTATCAAACTCGACACCGCCCGAACCCAACCGTTGCGTAGTGAACTGACGCTCGTTGGGCGCATAATTGCCGACGAAAACCGGGTTATTGAGGTGTTTCCGCTGGTGGGTGGCAACGTCGAAAGTGTAAAAGTTGAACTGGGCGATTATATCCGCAAAGGCCAAACGTTAGCCACTATACGCTCTGGCGAGGTTGCCGATTTCGAACGACAGAATACCCAGGCGCAGGCAGATTTATTGCTGGCTGAAAAGAATCTTCGCGTCGCGCAGGACCTGTTCGAAAGCAAACTGAACTCGCAGCGTGAGGTCATTGCGGCTCAGAAAGAAGTAGAGCGGGCGCAGGCCGAAGTGAGTCGAATTAAGGAGGTGTATCAAATTTATGGCGTTAGTAAGTCATCGACATATACCGTTAAAGCACCAATCGAAGGCTATATCATCGAGAAAAATGTCAATCAGGGGACGCAGTTACGCTCCGACAACGCCAATAGCTTATTCACCGTTGGGCAGATCAGCGAAGTGTGGGTACTGGCCAATGTTAACGAAAGCGATATTGGGCGGGTAAGACCCGGCATGGCGGCCGACATTCAGACGTTAGCCTACCCTGATGAGCTCTTCCGAGGACGGGTTGACAAACTCTACACCGTACTCGACCCTGGCACCAAAGCCATGACTGTTCGCATCCGGTTGCCAAATCCGGCCCTGAAACTGCGCCCCGAAATGCATGCCACGGTCAATCTTCGTTACGACGATGGTGGTCAGATGGTTACAGTGCCATCAGGGTCGGTCATTTTCGATAAATCGAAACATTATGTGATGGTCTTCCGGACCCGTACCGATATCGAAACCCGCGAAGTAACTGTCCTCAAATCACTCGGCGATGTAGCTTATATCCGCACCGGCATTAAATCCGGTGAACGGATTATCTCTAAGAATCAACTTTTAGTGTACGACGCGCTGAACGACTAAGAGGAGGAAACGCAAATAGTAAAAAAGGATGTGCAGTAAGCGGATGCAGTGAAGGTTTTCGCAGTTATCCCAACCCTGCCCATCCCTCCTGCCCGTTTGTTTTCCATTCGTCCTCCCTCTATTCTTTTCTCCCAGTTATGAACGCTTTCATCCGTAACGTAGTGGGTTTTTCGCTGAGAAACCGCTTTTTTATCTTTTTCATGACGGCCGGCTTTATTATCGCCGGTATCGCCAGCTACCTTACCACGCCACTTGAGGCATTCCCCGATGTCACGAACACGCAAATTATCGTCGTAACCGAGTGGAATGGCCGTTCGGCCGAAGAAATCGAACGATTTGTTACGGTGCCTATCGAGATTGGCATGAACTCGGTGCAGCGCAAAACCAGCGTTCGTTCCATCACCATGTTCGGGCTCAGTATCATCAAGATTATTTTTGAGGATGACGTTGAGGACTTTTTCGCCCGCCAGCAGGTAAACAACCAACTCCGTTCCATATCGCTACCCGAAGGCGTCGCTCCCGACATACAACCGCCTTACGGCCCAACGGGCGAGATTTTTCGGTTCACGCTTAAATCACCCAATCGCGACAGCCGCGAACTCCTCACCCTTCACAACTGGGTTATCGACCGCCAACTCCGCAGCGTAGCGGGCGTGGCCGATGTGGTGGCTTTTGGCGGTCGCGAAAAGAGCTACGAAATCCGGGTTAATCCCACGCAACTAGCCAAATATGACATTACTCCGCTGGAAGTCTATCAGGCTGTAACCCGCAGCAATATCAACGTTGGCGGTGATGTGATCGAGCGTAACGGACAGGCTTATGTGGTGCGCGGCATCGGGCTACTGACAACCATTGCCGACATAGAAAATTTGATCGTAGAAGATTTGTCGGGTAACCCTGTATTGATTAAAAACGTGGCCGAGGTGGCCGAGTCGAACCTGCCCCGTGTAGGACAGGTTGGTTTAGATAACGACGACGATGTGGTAGAAGGCATCGTTGTGATGCGAAAAAATGAAAATCCCAGTGAGGTTTTAGAGCGGGTAAAAGCCAAAATCGAGGATCTGAATACACGTATTTTACCGTCAGATGTTAAACTTGTTACTTTCTACGACCGCGATAATCTGATCTCGTTTTGCACCCGCACGGTACTGCATAACCTTACCGAAGGTATTGTTCTGGTTACGGTCATTGTATTCCTGTTCATGGCCGACTGGCGTACTACCCTTATTGTATCCATTATTATTCCACTGGCCCTGCTGTTCGCTTTTATGTGTCTTAAATTACGAGGCATGTCGGCAAATCTCCTGTCGATGGGCGCAGTTGATTTTGGTATCATCGTGGATGGAGCGGTCGTGATGGTCGAGGGCATTTTTGTGACGCTCGACCATCAGGCGCATCGGGTTGGCATGGCTAAGTTCAACCGAATGGCCAAACTAGGACTGATTAAGAAAACAGGGGGCGAGTTAGGCAAGGCTGTTTTTTTTTCCAAGCTCATTATTATCACCGCCCTGCTTCCCATTTTTTCATTCCAGAAAGTTGAAGGAAAGATGTTCTCGCCATTGGCCTGGACCCTCGGTTTTGCGCTGCTCGGTGCGCTGTTATTTACGCTGACACTGGTGCCCGTGTTATGTTCGATACTTCTTAAAAAGGACGTTCGGGAAAAGAATAATCCGCTGGTTAACTTCTTCGATCGTACCGTTATGGCCGGTTTTGGCTGGTGTTATGCGCATCGGCAACTTAGTTTGTTGGCGGCTATTGGCTTTATGGCCGCCACTTTTTTCTCGTCTACGCTGCTGGGATCGGAGTTTTTGCCCACACTCAACGAAGGGGCCCTGTGGGTTGAGGCCAAATTACCGATGAGCAGTTCGCTCAACCAAACGGTGGGCATGGTACATACGCTGCGGCAGAAACTAATGGACTTTCCCGAAGTCAATGGCGTGCTATCGCAAACGGGCCGCTCCAATGATGGCACCGATCCATCGGGGTTTTATTATGTACAGATGCAGGTCAACCTGAAACCCAAAGACGACTGGCCCGAACGCCGACCCGGCCATAAGCTCACAACCGATCAGTTGATTGAGGAAATGGATGGGCGGCTCAAGCAGTTTCAGGGCATTAACTATAATTATTCGCAACCAATCATCGATAATGTGGCCGAAGCCGTAGCGGGTATGAATGCCAGTAACGCCGTTAAAATCTATGGCGACGATCTGGAAACACTTGACAAACTGGCTAACACCGTACTCGGGGCTATCCGCAATGTGCCTGGCGTGAAAGATGTAGGCATTCTGAGAAACATTGGTCAGCCTGAGATAAGCGTGTTGTTCGACGACCGCAAAATGGCGCTCTATGGCGTCTCGACGTCCGATGCGCAATCAGTAATTGAAATGGCCATTGGAGGAAAAACGGCATCTATTCTGTACGAAGGAGAGCGAAAATTTGATATTCGGGTTCGTTATGGCGAAGATTATCGGCGCACCGAAGATGATATTATGAGGCTGATGGTGCCTACGCTGCACGGCAACAAGATTCCGTTGCGTGAAATTGCTACGCTGCGCGAAGTAACAGGTCCGGCATTTGTCTATCGCGACAACAACAAGCGGTTTATTGGGGTGAAGTTTTCTGTGCGGGAGCGCGATCTGGGTAGTACGATCGCCGAGGCTCAGCAGCGGGTCGATGAGGCCATTAAAGATTTGCCCAAAGGTTACGGTATCAACTGGACCGGCGAGTTCGAGAATCAGGTTCGGGCAACCGCCCGATTGGGGCAGGTGGTGCCCATTAGCCTGGCAGCTATTTTTGTTATTCTGTTTGTTTTGTTCGGGAGCGCCAAAGACGCAGGGCTTGTGTTGCTCAATGTACCGTTTGCGCTCATTGGCGGAATTCTGGCGCTACACGTTACAGGCATGAATTTTGGCATTTCGGCAGGTGTGGGATTCATCGCCTTGTTCGGTATTTGTGTGCAGAACGGAGTCATCCTGATTTCGGTTTTCAATAACAATCGCAAAGCCAGAATGCCGCTCGATCAGGCTATTCGGGAAGGCGTCCGGTCGCGTATCCGACCGGTAATAATGACCGCACTTATGGCCGCGATTGGGCTGCTACCGGCTGCTGTTTCGACCGGTATTGGCTCCGAAACTCAGAAACCATTGGCTATCGTTGTCATCGGCGGACTCATCACCGCTACAGTGCTAACGCTGCTCATCTTTCCAATTATCTACCGAATGTTTAATCAAAAGCAACGGGCTTTAGTCGTCTGATTAACAGACGAAAAGGGCAATTTAGTTTAACCGGGTCGTATTCAAAATGCCCTGTCTCATAGTAAAATCAGACTATGAGACAGGGCATTTTTTGTTGTTCACTTATAATATACTGCTGTTCAAATACCATTTATGGTCATTGACAACATAAATCCCATTTCTGCTATTCGGATAAGTAGATTTGAGTGCAATCAGACGAGGTTAATGGCTTCCATTTTAGAGGGGAAGATTAACCCTAACTGAATCTATCCTCAATCTATCCATTAGCTATTTTATGATACCTATCATTTACCCTAATCCTCCAGCGCTTCCTCTACCAACGGCCGCACTCAAAATGTACGTGCGTGAAACCGGGCAACTCATTCTTCCTGTTTCGGATTTGGTTTATTTACAGGCTACCGGAAATTATAGCTGGCTCCATTGGAAAGACGGGCAACGTATGCTGATGCCACGTACTTTAAAATATTATATACCGCAACTTCCCGATGAGTGGTTCGTTCGGCTACATCGCAACTGCCTTGTTAATTTACAGTATATCGAACGGATGGAACGTGCCGATCCGGATAAGGGTGGCCTTGTTTACCTACGTTCAGGAGTTGTTTTGCCGGTATCCCGTCGTCGATGGTTTGCCGCCAGACGGTCTTTAGCGCGACACTTACTATCTAATTAGCTGATTTATAGCGTAAAATAATAACTACAGTGACGGTAGCTGATGGCGCAAGGTTAAGAACCTTGCGCCATCAACCGTTAAATCCGCTGAATCAATTCGGCGACTTTGTGTACCTCACGGCCCATTATATGGTCAATGATAGCCTGAGCATGTTCTCGACCATTTTCAATAAAGACCTTCTCAGTATAAATTCCGGCCATAACTGTACCACAAACGTATAGGCCCGGTACGGTAGTCTCAAAGGTTTCTTTGTTATAAACTGGAACCTGTGTGGTTGGATCGAGCTCGATCCCGCACCGACGCAGTAACTCTGCATCAGGAATATAGCCCGTCAATACCAGTACAAAATCGGCCGGAAGCTGAGTTTCTTCACCCGTTTTCAGGTTGTTCACCGTTACCGATTTTTCATCAATTTGCGTTACGCACGAGTCGAAGACCGTTTTTATTCGGCCTTCCTTTACCCGGTTTTTCACATCTGGCACAAGCCAATATTTTACCGTGCTCCGAAAATCGTCGCCCCGGTGAACTACGGTTATATGTACATCGTGGCGGTATAATTCCAGAGCCGCTTCGACGGCGGAGTTAGACCCGCCAATAATGACTACGTTAGTGAACGAATACTTAAACGGTTCGTCGTAATAGTGCGATACGTGGGGCAGGTTTTCGCCGGGAATATTGAGCCAGCGTGGTCGTGTGAAGTAGCCCGTTGCCATGATCACTTTTCGGGACTGGTATTGTCCACCTGTTTTGGTCGTGACCGTAAACACATCTCCTTCTTTCTGAACTTGCCAGACTTCCTGAAACAGGTTAAAATTCAGATGATAATACGCAGCCGCTTTTCGGTAGTACTGAAGAGCCTCGTCTCGACCGGCTTTCACATCTGAAATGGCAAAAGGCAAGCCACCAATTTCAATATTTTCAGCCGTTGAGAAAAAACGCATTCGTCGTGGATACTGCCGGATCGACTCCGTCAGGCTTCCCATTTCCAGAATCAAATGGCTTAACCCAGCTTTAGCCGCTTCAATGCCAGCCGCCAGCCCACAGGGCCCTCCACCAACAATAATGACGTCGTATGTTTGCATATAGTAATTGATAAGGCACGATTCTCCACCGGAATATTTCGTGATATATAGAATACTAACAAGCAAAAAGTCCCCAAAGGTTGCGCCAAGGGGACTTTTTACACGGTAATTTTCGAGCATACTATCTAACTCTTATAATGCCAATAGGCACGCAACCAGCCGGTGGGCATTCAAAAGCAGCCACCCTTAATCGGGCAGAAACAGTGCATCCATTACCGCCAATTGCTTTTACGGTATACATGCCATCATCTGTCACTTGTGCCGTGGCACCAGTTGCCAAAAATCCATTCGGACCACTCCAGTCGAGCGTTGCTCCGGGAGATTGCGCCGAGATAACAGCGGTACAAGTAGGACAGATTTTTGCAACGACCACCGTTGTCATCGAAGGCACAACCGTATCGGAGCTTACGCTTGTCGTTGTCATTGTCAATGTGCTCGGGCAAGCTGGATCACTAACCGTTAGGGTGTACGTACCCGCTACCGATACCGTTGGATTTTGTAAGGAGCTGGTGAAGCTGTCAGGGCCAGTCCAGGAATAGATCGCCTGGGTTGTCACAGCCCCATTACCGGCCTGCGCTTCACCCGTTAACTGTACTTCTCTTGTAGAACAGGTTAGTTTACCACCGGTAGCTTTGGCTACCAAAGTCGGCGCAATCTTAATTACGGTTTCACCAGACTGACGGCAGTCTGGGTTTTCTGGAATTGGGTAAATGATTGCATAGATATACTGATTCAATACGCCGGGCGTGTTATTAGTTGTGCTAACGGCTGGATTGTACAATACCACCCGATTCGTGGCGCTATCGGGTTTTGTGGTGCCTAGTACAATGCCTGTATCACCATACATGGCCGTGCCTGATTGCGGACTACTGAACAGGACAAACCGTACCGAGTCGACCCGACTAAAATGACTCCCAACTGCAGCAACCGAATCAAGCTTTATGCCTGGACAGAGGTTAATGGTGTCTTTTTCGTTGGTGAGTGCCGGGCAGGAATAGATAGAGAGATCGTTTGTAAAATCGTTCTGTCCGGCGTCAAGCGTCTTGACAGCAATCACCGCCGATCCACCAACCAGTTGAGCATCGGAGTCGCGCAGGTCAGGTTCATTAAATCCTGTTCGGTTGGCAGGTGAGAGCGAATAATACCGTTGTGGACTGGACAATCCTTGACGCGCACCAGCGACTGATTGCGCTGCCAGTCGGCCTCCGGGTGCTGCAAGTGGTTTGGCTCCGGCAAGAGTGATATCTAACAACGGCAACTGGATAGTATCCATTCGTATCTCGTACTTATGGTTGTACAGCAAGCCACCCGGCACAGTAGAGTTATTGAAATAAAACTGTCCGCCATCATGAGTGGTTTGGGTAGCCATTGAGTTACCCCCATTTTCCATATCGTGCAGGGTTAGCACAATACCGTCGATACCCGGTTCATAGGCATCCTGAATACCATCGCGGTTATCGTCAAACCAGACACGGTTGCCGATTTCAATAGCAGCCGGGTCGCAAAGCGCTTTTGTATCGCCCAAACCGGCTGCTTTCCCCAACGAACCCGCCAACTGTGTATAAATTACGTAGTTACGATTTCCCTGCCCGTTTGTATTGCTAAAAACCTTCAAACCAGCCGATTGATAGACATTGGCAATTGGATCAAATGCCGACGTAACGATCTCATTATAGCCCGGAATAAGCAGCAGAGCCCCATTCGTTATCTCAGAGTGGGCAATATGATCAATAAAGAACCACTCATCTTTTCCGTAAAACTCCCCGCCACCAGGCCCTTCGTTGTTGCTAACGCCACTGCCTATACGATCCCCGGCTTTTCCGTTACTTTCCAGAACAAACGTTCCGTTGTTGTTATACGCCCGTAATAAATCTCCCCCGGTAAAACCATTGTATAAACCATTGCCTTGAGGATCGTGGTTGGCTAAGCCCGAAAGGTGTCCAAATCGATCCAGAAACCCAAGAAGCATTGACCCGTCATCATCAAAAGCAAAAGCGCTCAGAATTGGCTGCGGGAACATAACAAAGGTAGGATTACTACCCAGACCACAGGTTTCTGGCCAGGATTCTGTCCAGGGCAGCCAATGGTCATATTTCAGACAGGATTTTTCCGGATTCAGCGGATCGAATGTACCATCGGCCGGGCCACGTCGAAAATCAAGAGGAAACGATAAAACTTCGTCAAACGTTGGACTGGCCAATGTTGGATCAACGCGGTAGACGGTTGCCTTTAAATCACTTTGCAACTGAGATGTTTCGGCTGAGCAAACAACCCCGACGTAGATTTTTCCCCGATAGATTTTCACGGCCCAAGGCCTAAAATCGCCGTTTGAGCAACCAGGATCAGGAATTTCCCACGATTTCACATCAGCCGCGGTTGGTGTGCGAGCCGGAGAGTCAATAAAAATGCTGTATAATTTCCGGTCTTTCAGGTTAATGAGGTACAATGTCTTATCGTCTTCCGACATATCCATACCACCAATACTCAGGCGGCCCATAGCCGTCATCGGTCCAGCATCAATACTGGCCTGGGTTTTATCGCCAAATAAATCATTGTGTGGATCGGTGCCGGTATCGATACCAATCGTTTTTAAATCAACAAAATTAGTCGTCGTGCCAGTGGTTACGTCGGTTATATAGATACCTCCCGTACCAAGCGGCCCAAAGCTCATATGCCGTTTCACAACAGATCCACTGAACAGCTTTTTGGTCCGTCGCTGATACGCTAACGACCAGACAGAACCTACCTGTTGGGCATTAGCCAGCAAGTCAGGCGGGAAATTATTATCCTCCGCTATCCCGTTGGCCTTATAAGAAACGCCGACCAGGGCAGCTCCCTTTCCAGATTGCTTCTCATCGGGAACAGGATTCCCGGCAGCATCGGTGGTGATCTGCGTATTACCATTGACATAGCAAGGGACGGCCAACCGAATACCCGTTGGCTGGCAATAATCGGATGGGTAGTTGATGCCAACATTGATATTTTCAGCGGGTGTTTTTATAAACTGCACAGTGGTTCCGCTACCAGCGCCGTAGGGACCGTTGTAATCGCCAGTAAGCAACTGGCCAAACTCAATGCGTACTAATTTTCCTGCTGGAGCATCGACGCTATTAAATGAATAATTCCCTTGAGCATCGGTAATTGTCTGAATTGGAATTTTACTCAGATCGACAAAAACGCGAACTGTTATTCCCGCAACGCCTACCTCAATCGGTAATGTATCGGAGCGAACTCCATTTAAGTCAAAGTCTCGAAAGACGGCTCCTTTTATTTGAGCATGAGCGGTGCCAATACAGCCGAAAATAGCCCATAAGGCTATAAACGCATAAAATTGTTTCATGAAAAGAGGTTTTAGATGTCACAGAAATAAGTTACTCGGCAGGTTATTGCTCAATTAAACTGAAATCAAGAATCTGATTACAAAAAAAGATTTCTACTTTACAATAATCTCAAACCGCTAATACTTACAAACAAGTCAGTGGGCTATTACGCAAAAGCTTTGCCAGCCTCTGGGAGTTTTCTATGTATATTTACTGTACGTACAGATCATAGTTGTGGAAAACCAAGCCAATACGTTGTTTTCGTCATTTGACAATGACGAAATAACTTTCTTTGCCGATTTAATTTTACCAATCCCAGTGCCCAAATTGTTTACTTACCGGGTTCCACGTGGGATGGCGGAGGGAATCAAAATTGGTGCCAGAGTAATTGTCCCGTTTGGAAAGAAGAATGGGAGGGTTCTTACAGCCATTGTTGCCCGCCTGCACAACACCCCACCAACTGGCTATCAGGCACGTTACATTAACGAAATATTAGATGACTATCCACTAACAACAAGTTACCAGTTAGAGCTTTTTAAATGGATTTCTGAGTACTATATGTGCTGTATAGGGGAGGTTATGAATGTAGCCTTACCTTCAGGTTTAAAAATTTCGAGCCAATCGAAGGTGCAGTTCAATCCTGACTTCGATTACCCCGAATTGCTTACCGAGTTTGAAGAAGTATTACTCACTGAGCTTAAAAAACACCCGTCATTACTGTATGAAGAACTCGGACGGATGGCGGGTGAAGGGGCTAACGTGGCGGCCCTGATTAAATCATTGGTGGGTAAAAAAGCCATTATTGTGTTTGAAGAAGTCCGGGAAAAATACGTTCCAAAAATGGTGCGGAAGGTCCGGCTGCACCGCAATTATGAAGAGAAGGAACAACTTCTGGTGTTGCTGCAACGGCTCGAAAAACTACCCAAACAACAGGAAGTTGTCATGCGCTACCTGAGCCATGTGCCCATACAGCGCACGCCGTCATTAAATGAAAAAGGATTAGACAAAACGATTCTGAATCAGGATGACGAACTCTCGCAATCATCCCTTTCGACACTCATCAAAAATCAGGTATTCGAAACATTCGAGATTATTCAGCCGCGTTTTTCGGATAATGCCGCTCCACAAGCGGAAATAAAATTGACCGATGCGCAACAGGCCGCTTCGTCGCAGATCATGGCGCAGTTCGAGCACCAGAGCATTGTACTGTTACACGGCATCACGGGGAGCGGCAAAACCGAAGTCTACATCAATCTTATTCAACAAGCTCTTGCCGGTGGATCGCAGGTGCTGTATCTACTGCCCGAAATTGCGCTGACAACACAAATTGTCGTTCGGCTACAGCGGGTTTTTGGCGATAAAATGGGCATTTACCATTCCAAATTTTCGGACAATGAGCGTGTGGAAGTTTGGAAAGGCGTAGTGTCTGGGCAATACCAGTTTGTCGTTGGCGTACGGTCGGCAGTGTTTCTGCCATTCGATAACCTGGGATTGATTATCGTGGACGAAGAACACGAAACCAGTTACAAACAACATGATCCCGCCCCCCGCTATCATGCCCGGGATGTTGCCATGATGCTAGCCCACTGGCAACAGGCTAAAGTGCTGCTGGGATCGGCCACGCCCTCGCTCGAAACCTATCACCAGGCCAGACAGGGGCGATATGGTTTGGTCGAGCTGTTTACCCGTTTCGGCGACGCGACACTGCCCAATATTGTGCTGGTGAACACGCAACAGGAAAAAAAGCAGAAAACGATGAAAAGTGAATTTTCGTCGGCCTTGCTTGGTGCGCTGGAAGCGAATATGGAACGCAAAGAACAAAGTATTCTATTTCAGAACCGTCGCGGTTATTCACCTTATATGCAGTGTGAAGATTGCGACTGGACGGCGGAGTGCCCTAACTGCGCCGTGAGCCTGACCTATCATCAGCGCGACGCCGAGTTGCGTTGCCACTATTGCGGCCACAAAGAAGCTGTACCCCGCACTTGCCCAACCTGTGGGTCAACCAAAGTGCGCACGATTGGATTTGGGACAGAAAAACTGGAAGATCAACTGCTGATTTTCTTTCCAAAATCGCGGGTACTTCGGATGGATTTAGACACAACACGAGCCAAAAATGCGTACCAGCAAATCATTCAGGAATTTGAGGGAGGGCAGGTTGATATTCTGGTGGGAACGCAAATGATTACCAAAGGGCTGGACTTCGACAATGTGAGTTTGGTCGGCATTTTCGACGCTGACCGGCTCATTCATTTCCCCGACTTTCGGGCCACAGAACGAGCTTTTCAGATGATTACGCAGGTAAGCGGGCGCGCAGGACGACGCGCCGGACGGCAGGGCACAGTGCTGATTCAAACCAGCAATCCGCACCAGCCAATACTGCAAAAAGTAATTGACAATAACTACAAAGGTCTTTTTGAAGAAGAACTCAAGGAACGCCAGGATTTCAATTACCCGCCTTTTTCACGACTTATCAAACTAACCATTCGCCACACCGACCGCGCCATTAGTCATCAGGCGGCCGAACGATTGGCGGCCGAATTGACCGATGCACTGGGTAGCAGCCGCGTTCTAGGGCCGGAGGAGCCGTTGGTTGAGCGAATCCGCAATCAGTTTTTATTCGATATTCTCATAAAAATCGAGCGCGACAAAGTGAATATAAAAGCCGTGAAAACATACATTCAGGACCGCATCAACGACATTCTGACCGACAAAGGTTTACGACAGGTAAGCGTGGTAGCCGATGTAGATTGTCTATAAGTTCTATTACTGTTCTGTAAAATTTCCACAAATACCACCGTTTATTAGACCATACGGTTATTTTTGCACTGGCTTCTGGCCAATTTTGCCCAATTTTTCCCGTCCCATGTCAAAGAAAACCAAGATTGTGGCCACCGTTGGCCCGGCTTCCGATACGAAAGAACAATTGTTGGCATTAGCCAAAGCTGGAGTAAACGTTTTCCGGCTCAATTTCTCTCACGGCACACACGAAGACCATTTGATGCGGCTCAACCGCATTCGCGAACTGAATGTAGAACATAATCTCAACCTCTGCGTATTGCAGGATTTGCAGGGTCCTAAAATTCGTATTGGCAACGTTGAAAATAAAGATGGCGTTACAATTGTGGCTGGTCAGGAGCTTGTCTTCACCAACGACGACATTATTGGCACTGCCCAGCGTGTTAGTACGCCCTACAAAAATATGTATCGGGATGTGCATCCGGGAGAACGTATCCTGATGGATGACGGCAAACTGGAGGTAAAAGTTCTTAGAACAGAAGGGACCGACGTGGTTACGGAAGTGGTTTACGGCGGCTCTATGAAGTCGAAGAAAGGCGTAAATCTCCCAAACACGCGCGTATCAATGCCCGCCGTAACCGAAAAAGACTGGGCCGATCTGGAGTTTGGTCTGGAACACGACGCCGAATGGATTGCCCTATCGTTTGTGCGGGAAGCCTCCGAAATCCTTGAGATTAAGGAATACATTAAGTCGAAAGGCAAAAAGTGCCGCGTAATCGCCAAGATTGAAAAACCCGAAGCTATTCAGAATATCGACTCAATCATTGCCGCTACAGACGGATTAATGGTGGCTCGTGGCGACCTCGGCGTTGAATTACCTGCTGAAGAGGTTCCGATGATTCAAAAGATGCTGGTTGAGAAATGCAATCGGGCGGCTAAGCCAGTTATTGTAGCTACGCAAATGCTCGAAAGTATGATTGATGCCCCGCGCCCAACCCGTGCCGAAATCAACGACATTGCCAACTCGGTAATGGATGGAGCAGACGCCGTGATGCTGAGCGCCGAAACAGCTTCGGGTAAATATCCGATTTTGGCGGTCGAAAGTATGGCGAACACCATTCTACAGGTCGAAACCATGACCGATAAGATTTATTATCGCTACCATTCTCAGGTAAACGAACAGCCAAGCGAAAACGCTATTAACGATAATGTAGTAATGAGTGCTTGCCGATTGGCACGCGACACCAAAGCAAAGGCTATTATTGGGATCACAAATTCAGGTTACACGGCGGTACGGCTTTCGCATCACCGCCCCAAAGCTGATTTGCTGGTTTTTTCCAACGATGCGCAACTACGCAATACGTTAGGTCTGTATTGGGGTGTTCAGGTTATGCCTTACGAGCCAGACCTGAGCCTAACAGTTGATCAGACGGTTGAAGGTATTAAACAAACGCTCATTGGCGAGGGTCGGCTAGTATCCGGCGACATTTTCATCAATACGCTTAGTATGCCTCTAACGCAGGCTCGCCGAACGAATACGGTGAAGTTGAGCACAGTAGATTAATTAGTAAGCATCAGTTGATAGGGTCAACGTACTGCTGTTCTGATTTATCGACTGACTGCATTTTATACTAAAAAGCCGCGAAACCAATGGTCATCGCGGCTTTTCTGTTCTCACTGAAAATGAAGAATTTTATTTGTCTTACCTGAGCAATTAACCACGTAAGACAACCCTATGTTTATGCTTTTTCTGTTTTTTGGGCCTCCGGTGCTGTTTTTTCTTCGGCAACCGGGGTTTCATTAACTACCGTTTCGTTAACGTCAGTAGTCGCTTCCGGCTTTTCTTCGGTAATTTCCTCGGTTTTTACCTCAAATATTTCGGGAGCAAACTGCCGAAGAAGTCCGTACCAGCTAATCAATTTCTTGATGTCCGTTGTTCGAACTCGGTCACGATCGTAGTTCGGCACAACCGATGCCATAAAATCAGCTAATTCATCGGCAGAGCCCTTCGGATCAACCGATAATTTTTCGCCGTACTTTTCATTGATTGCCAGCAATACCTGGCTCAGCGATAGGGATTGTTCTTCACTATCTTCATCGACATAGATCGAAATATCACTCAACACCGATACACGAGCTGTTGGGCCCATCATCGTCTTGGTTTTTTTTTCATCCAACGACTCAACAATCACACCCGCCCGGCCGGGTTTCAAAATTCGGTAAAGGCCGCTGTAGCCAGCCACATTGGCAATCTGTTTTAATGCTTCCATAGAGAGACTTTGTAAATTAGTAACGTGTATTTTGGTGGGCGTATTGCTTTTTAAAGAGCGAAAGAATTACTCGCCAGCTTTCCGCCCTTTCACTCTTTCTGCCTTTCGTTCGCTTAAAAACCCTTCATTTAGCGGGCGAATAAAGGAAAGGATATCTTCGCGACCAGCCGCTGTAATAGCCGATGTGACAAAAAACTGTGGCGTCTCTTCCCATTCTTCGAGCAGTATAACCCGGTAGGTATCAAGCGTATTCTGAAGCTTGTTGGGACTAAGTTTTTCAGTTTTGGTAAACACAATAACGAACGGCAACCCTCTTTCGCCCAGATTACTCATGAAATCGAGATCTTTCTTTTGTGGCTCAATTCGCGCATCGACCAGGACAAAAATGCATAACAGATTTGGTCGGTTTGTCAGATAGCCATCAATGAGTTCGGCAAATTTTTCGCGATCGGTTTTGCTCACCTGCGCGTAACCATAACCGGGAAGATCGACCAGATACCACTCATTATCAATGATAAAATGGTTGATTAACTGCGTCTTGCCGGGTTTTCCCGAAATTTTTGCCAACGACGAGCGGCTCGTCAGCATATTAATCAGCGACGATTTTCCAACGTTCGAGCGACCAATAAAGGCATATTCGGGCCGGTCGGGTTTTGGGCACAGAGTCGGGTCGGAATTGCTGACTAGGAATTCGGCTTGCTTAACAGGCATAATATAATTGACTAAAACGGCCGCAAAGTTCGGAAAGATTAAGGAGAATGGCACATGATTTGCAATTTGCCTGCTTACTAGTTAATTATGTTGTAGAAAAACAGCTTGTCGCCGGAAACGAAAGTTGTCTATTCCTTCGTTATCATCCCGAAAACCATAAAGACCACCGGCACTCCGGTTCGACTATGAAAAAAGTAATTTGGCTACTGGCTATCCTGCTCGTGGGAATCCATTCTGTTCCAAGCAATGCGGCTTCCCACCCATCTAAGCCGAACCGCACTGGAATTAAAAAAGTCGCTCTGAGCGACGATGCACAAGGCATTCAGTTTACGGAGACCTCGTGGAAAGAAATTTTGAAGAAGGCGAAGGCGGAGAAGAAAGTGATTTTCCTGGACGCTTACGCCAGCTGGTGTGGTCCCTGCAAGATGCTTCAGAAACACGTTTTCACTCAAAAAAACGTTGGTGACTTCTACAATAGCAAGTTCATCAATGTGAAAATGGATATGGAAAAAGGAGAAGGTCCCGCCTTGTCGCAGGTGTATCCGCTCGAAGCTTACCCAACGCTTTTGTTTATTGATGCTAATGGTAAACTACTGAAGAAGTTCATTGGTGCTCCAAAAGCCGAAGATCTTATTGCCCTTGGCAAGAGTGTGAAGTAATCCCTCAACAGCGTTGTTTATCTCAACGAACGTGTTCTCAGGATTTTTCAGAATTTAGTAGAAAAGAGTCGGTTTCGAACCCGACTCTTTTTTTGTTCTGTCAATCTGTATGCTGGCGATGATATAAACAGCTATTAAACTCCCCAAAACCAAGCCTGTCAGCATCAACTGATTCATCGGCGAATCCTTCATTGTCGTTAGTACCAGTCCATTGATGCCTAACTGAAGCAGTGCGTACAAGGCAGATACGCGCAGATGCGGCCAGCCGAATTGATGAACCAACAACTGAAAAAGGTGCATTCGATGCGCCTGAACTATATTTTGCCGTCGATAAAGTCGATGTACAATGGTTAGTACGCTATCGACGCCATACACGGCAAGAAATAAAATGGGCAGGTAGGTATGACTTCGATTTATAGTGTTTACCAGTCCATACAGAACGATAAATCCCATAGAAATGCTACCCACATCACCCGCGAAACAGATTGCCTGTCGTCGGGCATTGGCATAGCTAAAAATCAGAAGCGCGATAAATTCACAGGGAAATAAAAAGTCGTATTCTCCCGGTAGTTGAGCTTGCCAATACCAAAGTGTTCCAACCGTAACAAGGCTATAAAAAGCGGTCATACCATTGATGCCATCCATAAAATTATAGGAATTTACAATACCAACGCCCATAAATAGCAGCCCGACAAATACCCACCAGTGACCAATAAATGTACCCTCCTGAACCAGTAATAAGCTTACAGCCAGGACATGAATAAGTATTCGGTAGCGTTTGGGGGCTGTAAACAGATCGTCCCAAAAGCTAATGCACGCAATGAATGTCAGGCCGATGTAGAAATAGAAAAAGTCGAGTTTACCGATCCAAAGAGCGCATAAAGCAGCCAGATAAAACAGAACACCTCCGCCCCGAACTGGGATTAAGTTCAGGTGTGAACTACGCTCATTAGGTTTGTCGAACAGGCCAAAATGCCGGGCTACTTGTAGATAAAGTAACTCAGCCCCGATTAAAACGACCGTTAGAAAGAAATAGGTCGTTAGGCTCATCTTAATAAGTCAAGCACAGGGCGGGGATTCCAGTTGAGGTGTTGGCGGGCCAAATCATCAGAGAAAGTGAGTGTACTTGTCAATTTCTGGAGGGCAATTGAGTCGAACGGAAACCGCCGACCAATCACCGCATTGATACCATCACCAAATCGGGCAACGGATCTAGCCAATGCCAGCGGCATCGTTGGAATTGGTCTGCTTTGGCCAATCTGACAAGCCATAGTATCCTCTATTTCGCGAACAGTTGGATGATAGCCATCGGTAAGGTTAAACGTACCACCAATTTCGGCCGCGCGGAGAATTATAGCCGCCACGTCGTCGGCCCGAACCATACTTCGACGGGCTAATCCGCTACCGATTCGCACATAGTACCCCTTGCGAATGGCCTTTTGCATGGCGGCCAGATTACCCTTTGGTTTCTCGGCAACAACCAGCGGTAAACGCAGAATAGTCAACCGAACACCCGTTCGTTCACTCCATTCACGCATCAATAATTCAGCCTCGGCTTTACTAAATCCGTACGCATCACTCGCCTGCATTGGCGTCGATTCAGGAAGAAATTGACCAGATGAACACCCATAAACCAGCACCGTGCTAATATGTACAATCGACGTTGGCAAGGTTGACTGACGGTCCAGCGCCCTTAGAAGATGGTCCGTCCCTTGCACATTAACACACTGATAAGCGGCTCGTTCCAGAGCCGTTCGGGGCACAGAGTGCGCTTTTCCGGCTGCATTGACCACCAGATCGAACGGTTCGTCAGGCAACGCTGGCACTTGACTGGCTAAATCACAGAGAATGTGTTGGGTGCCAATGGGTGTTCGACCCAACGTTGTAATTTTATTCTCTTGGGCTAATTTGTGATTAATATGACTACCCAGAAACCCCGATGCACCTGTTAGCAAAATAGTCATGTAGTGATGGATTGGGCTATATTTGGGTTAGTTGCAGTTGCTCTTTCCAGCGTTTCCAAAATTTGCTTAGCCATAGCGTGACTGATAGCTTTTCGTTGAAACTGAGCTCTAAAATCGCTTCTACTTTGCGTATAATACGCTTTTTCGCGCAATTGGCTAACTAAACTGGCCACGTCGCCGGGGCTAAATAGGATATGATTTGATATGTATTTGCGTACAAAGGAGGCCGCATAACCGCCGACACCAGCCAGGATGGGTTTATCAGTTGCAGCAAGCTCGAATAGTTTGGAGGGCAAAACCCGTTTACAGGCATCCAAATCATTGAGATGTACAAACAAATAATCAGCTTTTTGGTATTTTGCCACCAATTCTGTTCGACTGACGGGTTGACGAATCTCAACATTTGCGACGTTCTCCGCTCGAATAGCCTCCTCCAGTTTGCGTTTGGCCCCTCCTTCGCCAATAATAACGAAGCGATAACCGGCGCCCAACTGCCGGGCAGCTTGTGGAATAATTTTATGCAAACCTTGCCCCTCACCAATGTTACCCGCATAGAGAATTGTGTAAATGCGCGAAGTGGATATCGTAAAAGTGTCCGGAACAGTCAAAAACTCGTCGTCAATCCCATTTGTAAAATAGCTGTATGTCGCCTGCGAAAACGATTTAAAGTAAGGTCGGAATCCTTCAGAAACCAGGTTGATACGACTGGCATAACTAAAAGTATAGCGTTCAATAGCCCGCAACATCGGGTTCAATAATGCCTGAGAAAAGGGATTCCTAATTACGTCCAGAATTGCCTCACGGAATATATCGCGGATGTCTAAAAACAGTGGAATATGAAATCTACGCGCGACGATTGCGCCCAGAAAGGCAGTGAACAACCGCGATGACGAAGCGACAACGAGGGTATATTTTCTATCTTTTATGAGCCGGTGAACGGCTAAGAAGTAGACGATGAAGGCACCTATTTGCCCGATCATCCCACTGTTATGCATAGGAATGGTAACGCGCTCAATCACAATCGGGCAGCCGCCATTTTTTCTATATTCTTCGCATCTTGGCGCTACTGGCTTGAACGATCTGTAGCGATTGGGTTTTGTCGTGACCACATGAATTTCGCTATCCGGACTGAGTTGGCGAGACAATTCGTACACTAAGGCGGTATTTCGAAATGAGCCGGGGCCAATATCCGGCTCAAAATAAAATGTCAGGTAAAGTAGTTTCATTCGGCGAGAATAAGCGTGGTTTCCAATCTAGTGGTAAACTCGATGTTGAGGCATTGGCCGGTACAAAGACGATTAAAGCCTTCGGCCATCTCGTAATTCGTGACGTATACGGTCAATTTCGCGACCGATGAAAACGATACGTTTAACGATCCGGCCATAACGACATCACCCATAATTTTTACCTGGATTGTTGGGTGAAAATGAAAACGGGCAATTCCAGATTGATCTGATTTGTCACGAACGCCTATCAGGCGATCAACAATACGAATGCTGGACGATTCGACGAACCACGCTCGTTCATGAGTGACTCCAAATCGACTGTAGCCGTCATGTTGGGCCTTGAGGATTGTCTGTGTATCTGTTAGAACACTCACCCGCGCCCGGCGACCCAATCGAAAACCGGCCCAGACTTCAGACGAATTAGCGTCATTTATAGTAACCGTATTGTGGGCCGCTGTGCTCCGCTCCCACTCCCGACGCGAGCCAATTTGGTACGTCGATACAGAATTATCCACAATCAGCGGAAAGTTATCCACATATAGCACAAATGAAAACGTGTCGGCATGCGCATGGCCGGGCTGATGATCAGGACCAACCATCCCTACATCCGCAAACAGTTCGTATCGCTTCTGGCGAAACATTCGGTAACCGCTGTCACTCAGCGCAGTGGCTGTTGTAAAATCAGGTTGTAAAGCCATCAATCGCCTGCCCAATTGAAACACGATTCTTGCTTTCTCCCGAAGCTGTTCCGTGGTAGGAGAAATGCCAAAAGTAGCGTCATTAACCATGGGTACATCGCCGTTACTAAACGTAATGGCATTCAGCCAACCGAGCATTTTATGGGCTTTACCAGCCAGAAAACCTATAAGTTTCTGGTCGTGATTCCTGTGCCAGATATCGTGTTGTAAGGCCAGCAGAACCGTTAGCAACCGGTCGAACAGGAGTTGATGATACATTGGGCTACGTTCGTCATGCCCACCATCGAATAAAATCTGCGTCCTTAATTCGGTGTGCATAAGCCGGGCGGCTGTCTGAAACCAACGTGTATGACGAAAATATAAGGAACTCAGGAGCAAGGCATAGCCGTTTTCGAGCAGGTGATTTCCGGCTAAATGGTACTCCAGTCGACGGCTCAGCAAATCCGTCTGAGCGGATAAATGACTGTTGATAACGGCGTCCTGAATCTGATTACGACATAAAAACTGTATCCAATTTATAATCCGCAGCGATGTTGGATAAGGCTCCAAACCATCCCGCAACGAGTTAGATTGGTTTATAAAATCGTGTATCAAAACTAGTCCCGAATCAGCGGGCAAATCAGGCTGATTCAGAAAATCAAAGTAATTGAGATTGTAGGTCCAAAGTTTTCCATACTGAGACGATCCATCATTCCCATAGTTCCAATTGATAGGCCCGAGTTCTGGAGAATAGGGTTGATTCAAAAATGTAAACGTCCCCGCCAGCCACGAAACTGGCTGATCAGTGTTGGGTACTGTCAGGAAATAATCGGTTGGTATTATTTTGAAAAAGCGAAGTTTGGGGCGACCCCGTAGACGCTTAATAACCTGAAATAGCATCTGACGAACTGTTAAATGCTTCACCGTTCGCCAGAACAATCCGGGATTACTCATGCCTTCTTCGCTAAAACTGGCTGTACCAGATTCATGCCTATACCCGCCACATTGACCGGACGATTCTCACCCAGGCTTTGTAGAGCCGCTAACATAGTTTGGGTCGTGTTGATAATTTCAGCAAACGGAATCAATAATTGCTCTGATTTAATCTGTCCAACAGTGTTGTTTTGCCCCGCCCGAATCGCCGTAATCAGGCATTTTATCTGCTCAACATGACCTTTGTTTTGCCGACCAGACAAATTAGAAAACCCACGAAAACCGTAGCCGGTTAGTGTACGAAAGTTATCCAGAACCAGCGTCCGTTCCTGCGAATAGACTTCCACTCGCTCTTTAGCGTAGGCTTTGCTGCCGTTGCTAAAGTAATTAATTACACCCGTTGAGCCGTTTTCATAACGTAAAAGCAAGGAGGCCGAATCGCCCGTTTCCGTTGGCTGCCGCCCCATTGCGTTTATGTATACGCTTACAACCCGGCTACCCGTCAGAAAGGTAATCAGGTCGACGAAATGACAAGCCTCTCCCAAAATCCGACCGCCCCCAATGGCTCGGTCATGCACCCACGACGTAGCTGGAATAAATCCTGCATTTACCGTCGCCACAATATTCATAGGTAATTTGTGGGCACTTTCACCACCCAACAAGGCTTTCATCTTTTGCGCGAAAGGCGAAAATCGCCTGTTGAAACCAACCAGTACGATCCGATTAGATACTTGCTGGCTTTCGATAAGTTCAGGTAGTTCGTGGTCATAAATAGCCAGCGGTTTCTCAACAAATACGTGTTTGCCCGCCTGTAATGCCTCAATTGTCAGACGCGCATGGCTGTTATGCCGCGTTGTGATCACGCATAAATCAATTGATGAATCAGCCAAAATTTGCCGGTAATCTGTTGTGCTTTGCGAAACGCCGAATTTCTTAGCCAGTAGTGTTGCGTTCAGGCCGCCTGCACTGGCAATGGTTTTCAGATTTGCGCCTGCCGTTTTCAACGCCGGTAACAATATAGCTCCGGTGAAACTACCCGCCCCAATGATCCCGATGGTACCGGAACCCTGCTTATAGGTTTGCGCCCGTAACTCAATTACCGGACTCAAGTTTACCTGTTCAGGATATATAAGCAATGACGCAATCCGATCCGGCGATTTCAGGTTGCCGTAGATTTTAGTATAGTCTTCCAGAGGTACGCTATCAGTAATAAACGGCTTTACGAGTAGCTGACCTGTAGACAGGAAATGCAGTATTGACTGGAAATTTCGATTGGCCGTCCAGCGCACATGCGCCAGTGGATAGTCATGTCCTTTCTGTTCATAACCAGCATCGTAACGGCCGGGACCATACGAGCACGACACTTGGAATGTCAGTTCTTTTTCATAAAAATCGGCCCGATTTACAATCAGGTCAACTACGCCAACAAGTATGACTTTTCCTCGTTTTCGACTCATCCGGGCTGCCTGCGACAGAAGTTCATCTGCCTGAGCTGACGCCGTAATAATCACACCATCAGCGCCTATACCATTGGTCATTGACAGCACGGCGTTGACCGGGTCGGTACCCGATGTTGGGTTAAAAACCGTTATCCCACGTTGCATTGCCAACTGGCATTTGGCTTCATTCGTCTCTAAGCCAATCACGCAGCAACCGTTAATTTGGAGCAGTTCGGCCGTTAGCAAACCAATCAATCCTAAGCCGATGACCACCACAGTTTCGCCAAGCGTTGGATTCAAGAGCCGAATACTTTGCAAACCAATAGCCCCAACAACAGTAAAAGCAGCTTCATCATCGCTCACGGTGGCCGGAATTGGGGCCACCAGATTGCGTGGCACACAAACTACTTCGGCATGGTGGCCATTGGAAACCACACGGTCGCCAATACGCAAATCATCAACATTGTCGCCCACGGCCAGCACCATTCCAACATTACAATAACCGAGCGGTAACGGCTGATTAAGTTTACGGAATACCGCTTCCATGGTAGGGAGTAAGCCGTCGGCCTGAATTTTCTCCAGTACTTGCTTTACTTTATCGGGTTGCTGGCGAGCTTTTGTTATCAAACTCGCCCGTCCAAACTCAACCAGCATCCGCTCTGTACCGAGCGACACCAGCGAACAACGCGTCTGAATCAGGACCTGCCCTTGGCGCACTTGAGGAGCGGGGACGTCTTCGAGCATCGTTTCACCCGTTTTGAGATGTTGGATAAGCTGTTTCATAGGGCAGAGCAACTCAACATTATTTTTGCGATTCGACCAGCCGTTTGACCATCCCACAAGGGCGGCACGCGCCCAATTTCAGGTCGCCCATCCAGAATTTCCAGCACCTTTTCCCGAACAGTTTCTGGATTAAAGTCAGCCAATAATTGGTTCGTACCCAGTTCAACAGTTACAGGTCGCTCGGTTGAGTTACGGAGCGTTAGGCAAGGCACGTTCAAATACGTCGTTTCTTCCTGAATACCGCCCGAATCGGTGAGGACGACGGCCGCGTGCTCCATCAAATTCAGAAATTCCAGATAGCCCTGCGGTTCCAATACCCGGACGTTTTCCAGAGCTGCCAGTCGAGACATCAGACCAAACTTGGCTACATTAGTTCGGGTTCGGGGGTGAATGGGGAACAGCACCGTTTTATGGTGGGCTGTATCTTCTATAATTCTAAGAAGCCTCTCCAAACCACGTTTGGTATCTACTGTAGCGGGGCGATGCATGGTTATCAGCACATAATTTCGGGAACTGAGGCCGAGCAAACCAATGGTATTCAGGTTTGTAGCTTTCTGCCGGTACTCCATCAGCGAGTCAATCATGACGTTACCGACAAAGTGAATTTTCTTATCAGCGACACCTTCCCGCCGAAGGTTATCCAGTCCCGCTTGCTCTGTCACAAACAATAAATCAGCAATTGAGTCGGTCAGGATTCTATTGATTTCTTCGGTCATCCCGCGATCACCCGACCGGAGGCCCGCTTCGACATGCGCCACCCGTATACCCCGTTGAGAAGCCACCAACGCGCAGGCAAGTGTACTCGTCACATCACCAACAACCAGCACCCAATCAGGCTGTTCGGTACGAAGCACATCCTCAAACTTGAGCATGATCTCTGCCATCTGTTGTGTTGGCGTCCCGGGCTTTACGTTCAGGCAATAGTCGGGATGAGATAGATCAAGTTGCCGGACAAAAATGTCGCTTAGCTGAACGTCATAATGCTGACCCGTATGTACGATTTTCGATTCGATAGTTGGGTGAGCCAAAAATGCCCGGTGCAACGGGGCCACCTTCATAAAATTCGGCCGTGCTCCCACAATGCTAAGTATCTTCATTTGTGAAGGCTGGTCAAAAACGGCTTCATTTATGAGTCACTAAAACCAGTCACGCTAATTACTGTGGCTGTATCCAGCGCTTCTTTGGTTTTGAGTATAAGATAACCTGACTCCCAAATTGTCGCCAGATTATCTTGCTTTGACTGATCAGTTTGCATTAAGTAACTCTTTACAATAGAGTGTTTATGTCCGTGATTTCTAAACCATAACCGCTTCTGTATTATTGTTGAATTTATATCGAGCCTGAGGGTCTTGAAATCGGTTAAGTTAGCCAGCAGATTGCCCTTGTGGGCGTTCATTGTCTCTCGAACGCCTTCAAACGTGTGTCCTTTTGCCGAAAAGGTAATTGTTCCAATGGAGCCATCACCAAAGACGTAGGAAACGCTGATGTCGCAGTCGGATTGACAGGAACGAGTCGGAATAATTTGAATTGGAAACCGGTTTTGAGCCGGAATTAACCGTACTGTAAAATCAATCCAATGGCAGAGATTGCCCAGAATACGCCCGCCCTCCTGCTCCGAAAAATACCAGTGATCGGCTTCGATGGCATGTCCCGCCACAAACCAATTAATCATCGCTGGACCAACCTGAGCATCTAATTGTCGTTTAAGCCGTATGCCAAGTGGGCTTTCGGGTCGATTAAATCCCAATCTGACACGCCCACTGTGTTCACGAATGGCCGCACATAATCGAACCAATTGATCTTCATTGACTATGTGCGGTTTTTCGATGTGAACCGCTTTGCCCAGCCGAATGGCGGCAATGGCGTATTCAGCATGTGATGCGTGATTCGAGACAATATAAATCAAGTCAATGTACGGGTCGTTTATAAGCTCATTGGCATTGGTGGTATAATAATCGGCGCTGTAACGTTGAGCCAGCGATATTGCTCTATTCAAATCAATATCCATGACACCCCGGATGACAGCGCCAAAATTTTTGTGGACGTAATAAGCCACATTCGCGTAGGCAAATTTCCCGCAGCCCAGTATCCCAACATGCTTTCCGGTGGAGGCTCCCGGCACCGATTGCGACTGCCGACCGGGGAATTTCTTTTTCATATGGTAGTGTGCCTGCACTTTGGTCAGCGTTCTAACCAAACCAAACAGCCGTACATAGCGAACTACTTTCTGAAGTTTAAGACGTATTTTTTGCTGGGTATAATCCATAATTTGCGGGTACTTTTCGCATTTTTACTCCTTCGTAGAAATCCGACCAAACAGCCGAGTTTACAGAAATATCGTAGTCTCGGCGGGCTAGACTCGACGCACGAATTCGACATAATTCATATTCGTCTGGTGCCATACTCAAAAACCGCTCAATAGCTTGCCGAAGCGAATCTCTATCATTCGACACCCAACGGCCAGCCCGCTCTTCGTCAAGTACTTGCCAGGGCGTTTTGGTTGATGCAACAACGGGCGTTCCTTGTGCCAGCGACTCGATTACGACGTTGCCAAAATTCTCGGAATGCGATGGCAGAACCAGCAGGTAGGCATCGGCATACAATTGTTCCTTATGTTCACCCTGCACCGCACCGAGAAATACCACCTTTGCCGAAAGTCCCAGTGTCAGAACCAGTTCCTTCAATTGTTGCGTATAGATTTTGTCGGAATTTGGTCCGGCGATTTGCAACGAGTAATTACTATCGCGAAATAATTTTGACGCGCTGAGGGCTTCCAGTAAGCGATCAATGGCTTTAATTGGATGCAATCGTCCCATAAACAGCAAATAGGGACGCGCCACCCGAACCGTCGAAGCGGGTAGTTCCATCATCGTTTTAATTTCCCTAACCCGTATCGCCGATCCGAAAGTCGCCTGAATTTGCATTGTCTCCTCTGCACAGGTCGCATGGAATGAAACCTCGGCACTCATCCATCTGAATATGTTTAGTAGGAACCACTTTAGGCGTGGTCTAAATTGTAATGCCGCCGGACTTAGTTCGCCATGGGGCGACAAGGCAACTGGTTTACCTATCAGACGACAAAGGGCCAGCCAGACTAGTGAAGCGGGATAAAACAAGCTATTTATATGGACCATATCAGCATTGCGGATAGCCTGCCACCCATACCAGATATGCTTTACAGGAAAATAAAAGTGAAGATTTTGCGTGTAAATCACTCGACCACAATCTAGATTTAGCCAGCAATTGAGCGGTACAGATGACGGTAAGTCCTGCGAAGTGGCTATTACCGTAACGTCATGACCAGCTTTCGACAGGGCTTTCGCCTGCCAATAGATCGTGTTACTTGGGCCACCCGTCTGGGCCGGATAAAACCGGTCGGCCGACATAACTATCTTCATAAGACAACCTGAGTTGACATGTGCATTTATCCAAGTTGATCGTACAGCGTTTTGTATTGGTCGGAGGCTATTGCTGTGGTACAGTGTTGAGCGTTTCTCAGCCCGTTGTCAATCAAGTGTTTCCGATACACATCATCCTGAATCAACCGTAAAATGCCTTGTCGAATCGCGGCAACATCAGTTGGGTCGACCAGATGCGCGGCTCCAGGAGCTACGTCACGCATGGGCGAAACATCGGATGTAATGACCACTCGTCCAACAGCATTGGCTTCCAGAATGGGCATCCCAAAGCCTTCATACATCGAAACGAACGTGACAATATCGCAGGCTGCATATAAGTGGACTATTTCAGCCCGACTTAACGTTTCGTAGTGCTGATACTTGATCTGATGCCGTTGCAAATCGATTATGGTTCCATCTGTTAATGGCCCAACAAGAACGAGTGTACAGGCAATACCTTCAATAGCCCTAATCAGGCGAGACAAGTTTTTATGAGAGGCCGTACCCAATTGCAGCAAGCTGGGTTGGTGTTGACAGAAAGAGGTAGGACTAAACTTAAACACCGGATCATAGCCATTCGGAATGACCTGCACTTTTTGGGCTACACGGCCAACATAGCGTCGTAATTCCTGCCGCGTTTTTTCCGAAATGGCGGTCACGACACCCGCCCTGCGAATCGGCAGATAATACCAAAGCAACCAGAATAAGGCGTATTGTAACGGTCGATGGCGATTCTTCTGCAACAGGAAACAATCGTGAATCGTCAGTATCGTGCGTGATGCAGGCAAAGCTAAAATCACGTAATGAACATCGCCGGTGATATGAAAAACATCGGCGTTTAAGCGGCTCGCAAACCATACATTTTGCCAGACACGGCGTAATCCCTGACTGATGTACGGCAAGTAAACAGCTTTTGTTGTTACTCCCTGCCGCCCAATTTCCCGTCGAATGGTGCCGAATAATTCTTCGATACTGTGTCCGGTACCAGGACTGCGAAATAGATAGGAGACAATCATTCGTAGGTTAGAGTTGGAGGCCAATACGTTTCAGAGAGACAAAGAGTAATGCAACGAAAATGGCGTTATTAACTAAGCTACCCCAAGTTGATAAAATGTCTGTCTCCATAGTCAGGCAACCAACGTAAAGCATTGGTAACCACATAATAATTGACGGAATACGGTTTGCCAGATAGAGAACATAATAGAAAATTCCACCTAATAACAGGCCATAAAATAGGGCAAATAGCACACCGCCATAGCCGAAGTTCACATAGCCTTCGCCCAAAGGCGACAGATTAATACTTGTATTTTCGGACTGCGGCAGGTTGGTAAATCGTCGAATATTTTCGTAGCCACCCGTTTTAGGTTTATCAGGCCATATGAGCCGGGGAACGAATGGATAAATCAACGACAACAGTACACTGCCATTGGCGTAGGCTTCGTGCATGGGCACTTTCGCCATGGCGCTCCCAATCATAATTCCCTGATTGAAGCGGACGAATGATAAAAAAGCATGATCGGTATTCAACAGTTTCTCGGGATGGGTAAGTCGGTCGATAAGCAGGTCGACCATCAGATTTGGATTACCGGTTCGTTCAGTCCGTTGATAGCCCCATGTGTTGTAGCGGTATTCGCCTTTAACAGACTGAATCAACAGTAAAAACGTAAAAGCAAAAACAGTGACGATGGTTTTCAGGCGATTTGTTAACGGAGTAGACCTACCAGCCGCCATGAAGATCGTTACCAGCATAACCCAGAAGAACAGATCGCCAAACATACCAGCCCAAATAGTATATGCCAGCAGAACAGCCCCCACAATACCAATATTTATGAACCGATATATGCTTTTGGAATAATAAGCGTAGAACACGCTGATAAATAAGCAGTAGGATGGCAAAGCGCCCACAATATTTGGTGCTTCGGGTATAAATATTTTGACTGAAAATCCTGACAGACCAATAAGCAGCAATACAATACTGGCTGGTTTTTTATCCTGAAGATAGGTGGTTACTGCCTGAATATAAGGCAAGTGTGGTCGCTCAGGCTGGCGATTGCCAAACCAGTTCATACCGATGTAAAACGCCATGTAAGCGGGCAGGGCATACGAAAAATAGGCAGGTGATTCAATAGGCATTGAGGCTGGGAAGACCCAGTATGTAACGGCTGGTACCAGCAAAATTTCCAGCGATGCAATGAAAGTGATGCACTCCAGCAACGCAATTGTTTCGCCAATGGATGCTATAAATACCAGAAATACGAAGAATGACAAAGCGACAGCAAATGCTTCAGGAAATGTTGCATCGGCTATTTGGCTGGCTAGCAGAAACATCAAAAAGCTCGTTAATAAGCTTTTCACCAGACATTCTTTTTTTCGACCGTAGCAACATTTAAGGAAGCCATTCCCACTGTAGTAAGCAGTTGCTCAACACGAAGGTCTACGGTATGATGTTGCTGAAAGTGGGTGTATTGGTGGGCTGCCAATTCGTGCCGCTCTCTGGAATGGGCCAAATAATATCGGATTTTATCAATCGCTTCATCCATTGTCCGGTACGTTACCTTGTCAGCCGGAACGCCCGTGTATTCGTCTATAGTTGACTTATAATCACTTAATTGAAAAGCACCAACGCCGTTGATTTCAAAGTATTTCTGATTGACTGAGTTTATTTCGGCATAATGAAAATTATTGAAAACAATTTTGGCCCCATAAAGCAGTCGGTTCTTCTCAGGCCCTACTAAGTATTGCTTGTGAAACGCTGACCGTATTGTCGGGCGTAAATAGGGTCCTTCAGTACCATATATAGCTACGTTTATGCCTGCCCGTATAAGCTGTTCTATCATTCGGGCACGGTACGCATACAAATTGCCGAATATCAGCACATCAATATCAGTCAACCATTCGGCAACGGCTTTCTCAACAGTTGGCTTTTGATGAATCCGCGGGTTGAATCCCTCGGGCAAATAGTGGGCGCTTACCCCGACTTTATCCCGCAAAAAATTAACGATGAACGGCTCTTTAGAAAAATAATAATCAAAATCGGCTGCCATAATCTGCTGCTTCTCGAGGTTCGAGAGGGCATCTGGATTAATTTGCACCACAGGAACGCCAGGCAATTGAGCCTTGACGTGATCGACCAGTATCGGATGTAAATTTCGGTATACCACAAGCACCAGATCGGGACGTAGCAAGACTGTTTTATTAGCCAATCGTACACTAACTGCCCGATCGTATAAGCAGATAAACCGCGATGCCCAATAATTTAATTTAGCCGAAACGGGTATTACATCCGTAACGTCGATTAATGAAACCTCATGCCCCAGTACGCCGAACGAATCGCTCAGATGATACTCGAATGAATCAAATTCCCGATTGCCTATAATGACTATCTTCATCGTCTTGCTTAAGCTTACAATCGCCAGTATTCTATTCCATCACTTGTCTGTATAGTATACAATGCCTTCAAATCCAGCAGAATAGGAGAATCATGCATCAGTAACTTAAAGTAGGCTCCATCCAGAAGCCGGTATACATCGTGCCCAACTGCTACAATCACGGCATCGTATTGACTGGATGGCTTGTCCATAAGCGTCATATTGTATTCATGAGCAACCTCGTTGGGCGATGCATATGGATCAACGATATGGACGTTAATAGCATATTTCATCAGCTCCCGTACCAAGTCGGCTACTTTTGAATTACGGATATCGGCAATATTTTCCTTAAAGGTCAGACCCATTACCAGCACTTTCGTCTGGGCCGGATTCTTATCGTGGCGTAATAACATCTGCACCAATTTCGTGGCGACAAAAGCGGGCATACTATCGTTGATACGTCGACCGGAATTGATCACTTGCGGCTCATAGCCAAGCTGACGAGCTTTATAAAGCAGATAATACGGATCAATACCAATGCAGTGGCCGCCAACCAGACCTGGTGTGAAGGGCAGAAAATTCCATTTCGTCGAAGCGGCTTTTATTACCTCCTGCGTGTCGATACCCATCTTGTCGAAGATGATGGCCAACTCGTTCATGAGTGAGATATTGAGGTCACGCTGAACGTTTTCGATAACTTTAGCGGCTTCGGCCACTTTAATATTTGGCGCGGAATAGATGCCCGCCCGGATAATGCTACCATAAACCTCAGCAATAGTCTGAGCGGCTTCTGCATCATTACCAGAGACCACTTTAAGAATATCGGGCAGGGTCCGTACCTTATCACCGGGATTAACGCGCTCCGGCGAGTAACCCAGTTTAAAATCATTGCCCAGGGTCAGGCCAGAATACTGTTCCAGAAGCGGCAGGCAATCGTCTTCTGTACAACCCGGATAAACAGTAGATTCATAAATTACATAATCGCCCGTTTTTAGCACACGGCCTATTGTTTTGGAAGCGCGCAGTAGCGGTTTCAAATCAGGCACTTTATAGTCATCTACCGGCGTAGGTACCGCAACTACAAAAAAGTGTGCTTTTTTGAGGTCATCAGGATTAGCCGTGAAGATAATATCGGCACCAGCGAACGTATCGGGTTGTAACTGGCGGGAAGGGTCCTCACGTCGTTGTAACATAGCCACCCGGTCGGGGTTACTATCGAACCCGACAACCCGAAACTGCCGGGCAAACTCAAGCGCAATCGGCAAGCCCACATAGCCCAAACCGATAACGGCAATTTGTTTTTCTTTCTGTCGAAGGGCGTTTAGCAAAGCGTCGGATTCGTTAAGAGGTTTATCATTGTTTCATGGTCAATCAATCTTAATCACCGGCCGTCATCGCCTGTAATCGTCCGACCAGATCGGCTTTCCGGGCCAGTACGTACATTATTCCCAGCACCAATCCCAACACAGCAAAAAGCAACACGAGTACCGTTCGCTTTG
Organism: Spirosoma sp.; assembly: GCA_964263725.1. Lineage (GTDB taxonomy): Bacteria > Bacteroidota > Bacteroidia > Cytophagales > Spirosomataceae > Spirosoma. The sequence continues at coordinate 6,377 of CAXVWN010000072.1, read as the reverse complement.
GCGAGCTTCGTCTAAGTGGCACGTTTGGAGGTTCGAGTACCTTGAAAATGAGTGTCCGATCCTGCACTTTTATTTTCGCCTGCTCAAGATGATATGATAAATCTGTATAGACCTTTTGGGCAACGGCCAATTCAACTTCCATGTTATGCCTGTCCATTGTTGTGGCCAGCATCACAACGTTTTTGTGATGATCGTTGTACTGAAACACATTAAACTGCGCCCTAGTATAGCGCTTGTAAGCTTTTCCTACCTGCTGATCATAAAATTGCAAATCCTGCCGTTCTTTTTCGGTCCGATAGTCTGTCACGTAGTTAGTCAGGTAATTCATGGCTAGTTGTGCCACGGCGGCTGCTACGTTGGCATCGGGCATTTTGGCCACGATGGTAATAATGCCCGAACGAGTGTCAAATTTGGCACTAATCCGCTCACCAATTTCGTCCGTTAACTCTTGTTGATTAACCGACAATCGAACAGCGCCAGCAATCTTGTTTGTTGATGTTGGTGGAACTGTGTTCGGTTTATCAAATAATAACAACTTCTTCAACGACCAGCGGCCATCATTGGGGAGTAGAAACTGAGCAATCGTTTGAAATTGCCCATCGGTCGTGGTGACGGGTTGATCAATAAGGTAGAGAATAAAGGGCGTACTCTGCAACACATTAGGGTATAAGTCTGGCCGAATAGCATCCATGCCTTCTGTGTCTGAAAAGTCTACGCCTGCAAATCCGGCTACCGATGCCAGTCGTTTGAGTATATCGCCCGATCCATTGTTCATTTCGGGCATAATTCGAGCTTCCGACCGGAATTCTGGCTTTATCAGCAACGCAATCGCGGTACCAAATCCAGCAAATAAGAAAGCCGTGAGTAGCACTTTATACCGTTCCTGCCAGAGCGTCCGTACAATCACATCGGTTGACAAGTGCAACCAGCGATTTGTGGACAACGTTGGGCGGGATTCGGTCGACACAAGCATATAAAGTTGGTACGATTATGCAGTTTAAACTCACTGTAGCTACGAATAGGTATATGACGGAGAAATACAGAAAAAGTCTCCTAAATGATTTATTAGGAGACTTCAGCCGATTAATTTTATAAACATACTTCTTACAACCGCTGCATCAGCCGAATAACCATTTCGTTTTTCCAGGAAACAAAATCACCCGCTGCAATATGCGTTCGTGCCTGCCGAACAAGCCAAAGATAAAATGTCAGGTTGTGCAGGCTGGCAATCTGGCCACCAAGCAACTCCTCCGATTTTATCAAATGACGCAGGTAGGCCTTCGAGTAAAATGTGCTGGCATAACCGCCTAAACCCGCGTCAATCGGGCTAAAATCACGATTCCATTTTTCGTTTTTGATATTTATTATTCCTTCCGTCGTAAATAGAAGGCCATGTCGAGCATTGCGGGTCGGCATTACACAGTCGAACATATCCACACCTAACGCAATGGCTTCCAGAATGTTAGCCGGTGTGCCCACACCCATCAGATAGCGGGGCTTATCGGCGGGCAGAATTTCGTTTACCAACTCGATCATGGCATACATTTCTTCGGCTGGTTCGCCCACTGCTAAACCACCAATAGCATTGCCTTCACGCTCTTTGCTGGCAATCACCTCGGCCGACTGACGACGTAAATCTGCATAGGTACTGCCCTGCACAATAGGAAACAACGTTTGGTTATAGCCGTAACGGCCTTCAGTTGAGTCGAAACGATCAATACATCGGCCAAGCCAACGGTGCGTCATTTCCATTGATTTTCGGGCATATTCATAATCGCAGGGATAGGGAGTACACTCATCGAAGGCCATAATAATATCGGCCCCAATGGTGCGCTGAATATCCATCACGCCTTCTGGTGTAAACGTATGTTTCGAGCCGTCGATGTGCGATTTAAACGTAACACCTTCTTCTTTAATTTTTCGGGTATTTGATAATGAATACACCTGATAACCACCAGAATCGGTCAGGATGGGCCGTTTCCAACCGTTAAATCCATGCAATCCTCCGGCCTGACTCATCACGTCCAGACCAGGCCTTAGGTAGAGATGATACGTATTACCCAGAATAATTTCGGCATCAATATCGGTTTCGAGTTCGCGCTGGTGAACAGCCTTCACGGTCCCGGCCGTGCCAACAGGCATAAAAATCGGTGTTTGAATGGGGCCGTGATCCGTTGTCAGCGTTCCCGTTCGAGCCTTTGACTGCGGGTCGTGGGCAGTAATCGAAAATGTCATTCGGCAAAGATAATAGTTGGAAAGGAGGAAGCGGGGAATAGACCGCTTAAACCTTCCGTTCTTCGGTGACCCTTCCCTCCTGCTTTTGTTCTATCTTTGCCTCTTTAGTCAAAATCAACGCATTAGCGAGTAAACGTTCCCACTTTGTGATTACTGCATTACTGATAAGCTGGCTAGTTGTAGTTAGCATTCAGCTTATTTATATTCTCCTTGTTTATTCCAGAACGGCTTTTTATCGCCAACCTGTCCGAAACGATGTAGTCTTACAGTCAGATTTTGCAGACGCATCCACACCGGGCGACTCCACGCCGGGCATCACGGTTGTGGTTTGTGCCCGCAATGAATTGGAAAATCTGATCGAATTACTGCCGTTACTGAACGACCAGAACTACCCCAATTTCGAGGTTTTAGTAATGGACGACCGATCAACCGATGGGACCGGGCAATTTCTGGAAAACGATATTGCTGATCTACGTCAAGTCCGGTTCATTCGTATCGACAAGGAGCATGAGCACATAACGCCCAAGAAATATGCGCTGACAATTGCGCTCAAGAAAGCCAGTTATCCAACTGTTTTTCTCACCGATGCCGATTGTCGACCAGCGTCAACCGATTGGTTATCGGGGATGGTCGCGCCGTTATTAGCAGACACGAAAGCCATTTCGCTGGGGTTTTCGCCCTATGAATATCGGCCCGGCTTTCTGAATTTGCTCATCCGGTCTGAAACCTTATTTACAGCCGTGCAGTATTTTTCGCTGGCTTTAGCAGGTCGGCCTTATATGGGTGTTGGCCGTAATCTGGCGTATCGAACCAGCCTATTTTTCGCTAATAAAGGTTTTTACACGCATATAAACGTGGTCGGTGGCGACGATGACTTATTTATCAACGAAGCTGCTACGAGCCGTAACACGGCCATTTGCCTTGACCCGGATACATTTATGTGGTCGAAGCCGAAAGAAACCTGGGCCGATTGGCGGCTCCAGAAACAACGACATCTGAACGTCGGCAAATATTATAAATCAGGTAATAAATTTCGACTTGGTCTATTAATCGGTTCGCATGTAGTAAGCTGGTTACTGGCGCTGGCGGTTGGGTTGGTCGTGCTAGTCCATGAACTTCTGCATCATTCCTTTTCCACCGATGAATGGTTACTTTTGCTAGTCGGCACGGGCCTTTTCTTGTTTCGTGTACTTGTTTTCTGGGGTATTGTTGGCCGTATCAGTTATCGGCTGGCGCATACTATCCATTGGGCCAGCATCCCATTTATAGACCTATTACTAGCCGCTTATTATGGCCAAGCTGGTATAAAAACGACTTTTACCCGTCGAAAAAAACGACTTTATTGGCGGTAAACTTAATGTAGAATGGATAATGAAGAATGTAAAATAACGAGCCTCTATTTATTGTCTATTATTCATTGTACATTTTCCATTTCTTTCAATGAACATTGACCTTATTCTAAAGTACTTTCCAAAACTGACGGTTGAGCAAAAAGAGCGCTTTGCAGCTTTGGATGGGTTATACCGCGATTGGAACGCTAAAATCAACGTCATTTCCCGGCAAGATATCGACGCTCTCTACGAAAAGCATATACTGCATTCATTAAGTATTGCCAAGATCGTCTCGTTCAAATCCGGCACTGAAATTCTTGATGTTGGAACGGGTGGTGGTTTCCCCGGCATTCCCCTGGCGATTCTGTTCCCGATGGCCGATTTTCATCTGGTAGACAGCATTGGCAAGAAAATAAAAGTGGTTCAAGAGATTTCTGATGCACTTGGCCTGACGAACGTAAAAGCCGAACAAATACGTGCTGAACAGCTAAACACTACTTATGATTTTGTGGTAAGTCGAGCTGTTACACGTTTAAATCCATTTCTAGGCTGGATGCGCTACAAAATTCACAAAGCTGGTAACAACGACCGGCCGAATGGCGTTCTGTACCTCAAAGGGGGCGATTTAACCGAAGAATTGGCTGAAGTTCCAGATCGTTACCGAGTCTATGACCTGTCAGACTATTTCGAGGAACCCTTTTTTGAGACTAAGAAAGTAATTTACATACCTAAAAAATAAATCTGAATCGGGGTTTATGTGGTTTTCCTGATTAGCTTGATTGCTTTCGGCGAAACTAAATCATGTCAATCTTATCAATCGTATAAATCACGATTCAGACACTTTAATCATGGCAGAAAAATTTCGCTCCAGTAGCTTCAAAGACCCCATTAACCCCGACGAAGTTGAATTCAACGACAAGGGTGTTACGTTCCGGGCTCGCAAATTGATCGGTGGCACCGATAACTTTGTATTCTACTCCGATATTTCGGGTGTTGAGATCGATAATGGTCTATTCTTTTCGACCATTCGGGTAATTCCGCGTGCTCGACCGGAGATAATAATCCGAAATTTCTCAAAAGGTGATGCCCGTCGCATCAAAGAACTGATTTTAGAGAACGTCCCGAACCATCGGCCTGACCCGCTCCGCTAAAATTATCAGTCTGATTATCATCTTGTTGCTTATAAAGTTAGTTTTTTTTCGTTCTTACACTTGCGTAGTACCCCATTGGCGATTACTTTTGCACCACGATTCCCGAATAGCTCAGTCGGTTAGAGCATCTGACTGTTAATCAGAGGGTCGCTGGTTCGAGCCCAGCTTCGGGAGCCCTGTAAAAAAAGCACTTAACTTAACTGTTAAGTGCTTTTTTTATTTATCGTGAACACAATTTGATACACAAAGGGTGGCTTAAATGAATAAAGGGCAGATATATATTTAACTAGTATCGTTCTATGTTACGGTAAAAGGCAGGTTATGCCCTGCATCTCATTGAACATACATTACTTTATCTGTAATAGAACATACAAATAATATTTGTATCTTACCTTTCAAACCCAAGTGCTCCTGAATTATGAAATCACTTTCGACTATTCATAAGGATTGTGGAGATATTTTTAAGAACAAACTACTGGAAAATCCAAACGGGAGGTCTTTTGCTTGTGATATATGGGACAAGATGACTTGTGACGAATTTAACTGTGATAACTGTTTAGGAGAAAATTTTAATCAACTTGTACAAAGCGTAATTTCAGGTTGGTTTGATAGTTATGAACCAAGTAGCTGTAAAACAGACTTTTATGTATACTCTTACATTTTTTGGCTTTATCTTTTTTACGAACGAATAGAGTTTGTCTTTACGGAGATAGATCCAGATGGTAAGTTTCACCTCATCCAAGAGTTCAGAAGACGACTAAAGACAATGGATGAAATTCGTTTATGGGCTAATTTCGTTAAACACCCAAAACATTTTCTATATGTACATTGGCCAACCTTTATTTTCGTTGGAGAGTCTTTCCACAGAGATGAAAGCACGCTCTTGGTCAATACCGCCTTTTTAAAGGAACATTATTCTAATGAAAGTCAAGTTAAGCCGAAAAAACTCGAAAATAACAGTACTGTGGTTGTTCAGTTTCCTAAACTTGATTCTTTGACGGAAGGTTTTTGTAAAGAGTTTTTAGAATTTATTCACTTCATTTGTGATAATGCTATGATTGTTGATTTTCTTAAAAAGAAGTCAAATCGGCCTTTGCCCTTCTCACCTTCTATTCTTGATAATTAACTATTTTACTTCATGACTTTAACTACGGCCTGATAGTACGTACTATTGATGAATAAATAGTGTACTGGTAAATTTTTCTTAATTCCTTTAATCTTCTTATTGTAGTATTAAATCATTGATTGACCATTCTTAATTTCCAAGTTATTAATATTAGTGAAAGAGCTCTCTCCTAACTTCGGTTCATGGTCATGACTGTTTGTACTCATCTGAATTACACAAAGCCCTAATCATATCACTTCGGGCTTCGGGAGTGTAGATTATTACCTCATCGGATTCGATTTTGGCTATTTGGTTGCTACTAGCTATGAGCCAATAACAAAACCAGTTATTCACTACATGAATAGATTTGTTGGTATTGCCACGAAGAGCTGACAGAGTTTCTTTATCCCCCGTTTTAATGGCCGTACTAATTAACTGCCAGTATTGCGGTGTTTGGGGTTCAACAACTTGATAAGGTAAAGCCATAAGCAGTAGTAGGTTTAAGGGTTTGTAAGAATTTGGTCTATCAGGCCGTTGAGTTGTTCGTCGCTCAAT